>NZ_WXWI01000037.1:0-22840 GCF_009904895.1 Vibrio sp. V31_P5A7T61 | reverse complement strand
AACTGGCGATTTAATCGAAAGATATTAAATTTTCATACAAACCCCTATCATCATATCTATGACTAGATGATAGGGTTTTTTAATAATTAAGCTAACTGAGGCAAAGTTAATTTTGCAATTTCAAAATAGATAATCAAACCAGTTCCATCCACTAATGTTGCAATAAAAGGGGCAGATACAACCGCTGGATCAATATTCAAGCGACGTAATACCATTGGAATAATTGAAGAAACTAAAGCACTCCATAGTACAATCGCTAAAATAGTTAGCGTTACAACTAAACCTATTTCAAAACCGACACCAAGTGACCAAGCACGGATCCAAGCGGCAACGGCCATTGCTGCGGCAATTAAAGTTCCTGTTGATAATTCCTTCCGTAAGACTGTCCCTAAATTACGTAAACTGACTTCACCAACCGCCATTGCGCGAATAATAGTTGTAGTAATTTGTGTTCCACTATTACCACCAGTACCAATTAATAATGGAATAAAAAAGGCTAACGCAATTGCCGCTTCAAGTTGTTCTTCAAACGCTCGTAGCACCGTTCCAGTATAGGCTTCAGCAACAAAAAGTACTAATAACCATACAATACGTTTTTTCCATAACTCCCAAGGTGTAGTGTCTAAATAGCTACCATCAAGAGGAATCGTACCGCCTTGCATTTCAGCATCTTCTGTTGTTTCTTTTTCCAGAATCGCAGCGGCATCTTCTAGATAGAAAAAACCCACTAATTTGCCTTCATAAACGACAGGAAGTACTGGAACATTATGTTCAAGAAGCAAACGGGCTGCATTCTCTTGATCAACCATCGCATCAATCACGAGCTTATTTTGTTCAACCATCGTCATTAACGACTGTTCTGATGAAGCAACCAATAATGCTTTAGGACTAATTTCTCCTAATAATGCCCCTTGTTCGTTCACAACGTACATGTTGTGTAATAAGTTTGGCATATCCCAAGCTTCATAAAGGGTTTGCTTGGCTTGCTCTACCGTTTGAGTAATTTGTAAAGTGATGACATCTGAACGCATATGTCGGCCAACCGATTCATCAGGCCAAAACAAGGCTTCACGATGGTATTTTAAATCGTCTATTGGCATCGCTTCGAGCACAATCTCACGCTCCTGCTCATCGAGGGTACGCATTGCATTCTCAATAAACTTTGGTGCAACTAAAGGCAGTATTTCTTTTAGTTGCTGTGGTGTAATGCACAGTAATAATTCTCCTGTGGCATTGGCCGAAATCGTACTAAATAATTCAGAAACTTCATGATTAGATAATGATTCTAATACAAATTTAATTTCTGAATCAGAAAGTTTAACGAGTTTCTCAACCCATTTTTCACGGTAACGTGGCTGAATTAATTTTCTTGAAAATTCATTCAGTTGCTTAACTTGTGCGGTCTCAATAATTGAGTGGGTGTTTTTCATTACATTTACATTCATCACATTAACCTCATGTGACTCAGGAATATCCTGAATTGATTGATCTATGATGTAAGAAAACAGCCGTTATTTGACGAGCGAAAGGAAATGGTAGGATAATTCATCCCCGAGTCCCAGCTTCAGCACTATACAACGTATTCGCAAACGCGAAAGCCACTTGGGTTAACACCTTAATCCGATGAAAACTGTCCTGATCTTGGGCATCTCTGGATGTCGTGAGATCAGTGGCCTATGTTTGTACAGGAGCCTCGCCTAACGAGATGCTGTAATTACACAGTCTGTTCATTAACTGAACGGCGCGGATTATAGGAGGGTTAGTTAAAAAAGGTCAATGTAAATATGCTTAATCTTCAATAAAAAATAAAACATAGGACAATAAATATTTTTTATTAAAAATAAAAAATACAAATTATGAATACATTAAAAATACAGAAAAAGGAAAATATATTAGTTTTGCTTTGAATACTTATATTATTGATGCCTATAGGAAATAACTAATCCAGACTAGAACACATGATTCATTAACTATTAAAATAATAAAACCAATAAAAACACATCGACAATAACTAACTAAGTGCATATTTTAAAGATATCAATGATGATTGTTAACAGCTCTTAATCTATTTCGATTTGGTGTTATTAATCCGTCAGTGTAGCCTATATAAAAATCCTAACCGCCGCTAACAATAGTGGCAAAGCAGCGATTAATAAGATAAGAGATTGAAAAATCTTAATACCGCTAGTTTCTGTTAGGATGGTTTATAATGTGATCTTCCCAATCAATAACATCGATTTCATAAACAACCTGATTACGGACACTTTGCCCTGCCGCATGCATCGCTGCTTTCGACCCCGTGATCAAAGGATGCCATTCAGGTAACGGCTGCTCATCCGCGAGTAACCGATAAGCACAGGTATCAGGTAGCCAATGAAATTCCGCTATCTTGTCTCGCGTAAGTTTTAAACACTCTTCACCAGATTGAAAACGGTTAGGATAGTCTTTGCATGAACAGGTATCGCTATTGAGCCAACTGCAAGCAACATTGGTGTAATAGACTTCATCACTGTCTTCATCCATGAGTTTATGCAAACAACATTTACCACAACCATCGCATAGCGATTCCCACTCCGCTTCGGTCATTTGTTCTAAAGATTTACGTTGCCAAAATGGGATATTCATGAGGGTTTACTGCCTAGTTACGATTTCAGCCGGGTGTTATACCTTTCCCGTTTATAAACTGCAAGGTCACAAGGTAATAATTTCGCTGCTGAGAAAGAAAAGATCTGCTAGGATCAGCGCCCGCATTAAACGGGTAATCATCGAAAGGTATAAAATGGACTGTCGTCTCGGTTGTGGCGCTACCCTTTTCAATTAAACTTAGAACTACTACCTTTATCTAATAATTTAGAAAAGGTACCAATAACATGGCAGTGAAAATCCTAGTAAATGTTCCGGTCAGACTTGGAACTGTATCCCCTCTAAAATCCCCTCACGACAAGATATGTATGGCCGGGCACTTTCAAGAAGTGACCATGCCTGTACTAGTTGGAAGAAAAAACCAAATCGTTTACTTGTCTAACTTATTTCTCATTAATGAAGTTTCGGAAGGCAAAGTAGATCCGCTACCTGCAGCTAAAGCCCTAAAGATCTGGATAAACTGGCTACTCCTAAACAATATAGATGCATTACTCACAACAAAAATTAAACTCGACAGCCCCACCTATGGGTTTCGATATTATCTAGTGAACCGTGTTCAAGAAAAGGGGGACCTAAATCGCAGTACTGCCAATGCATACATCCAAGTAATCAAAAGATTGTATGACTGGCTAGACCGAGAAGGCTTGGTGGACAAGCATAATTTTTATAGCCATAAGCTCAGTATTATTGATGGGTTTAGGCAGATTCAATCTTCCGACCTAGCAATCCAAATACAAAAGTCACCTGAACAATCACTATCTCCACTGACAGAGCAAGCTCAAAACCAGTTTCTACAGTTAATCAAATTTGAAACTATAGAATTTCAATTAGTTATAAAGCTAATGATGTTTTGTGGGCTAAGAAAACGAGAGGCGCTTAGCTTTCCTAAAGGCCTGATCAAAGAAGAACATGTAACAGAAGAAGATAGCCAAATTATAAAAGGTATTTATATTGGCCCCCATAATGGGGTTCAGACAAAGTTTGCATCTTATCGTGAGCTTTTTATAACAAGAGCTCTAGCCGAAGACATACTAGATTACTCTATTTCTCCCCGATACAAAAAACGCCAAGAGAAAAGCAAAAGGCAATATAAAAAGCACCCTCCACTACTCAATTACTCTGAAGATGCATTTTACAGTACATGGTATAGACTTAAAAAAAAGTACTATGGAGTGTATAACTCTACATTCAATCATACACCTCATGATCTCCGGGCTACATTCGCGACAAACCTTATGAAATCGGCACTTAAGGTTACGAATAAAAATAGCCAAATAGCACTAGATATTACTCGTTACTATATGGGGCATAAACGAGAAGAAACAACATTAATGTACTTAAAGTTCATTAGCAGAAGTGATGTTTCGAATCAGGTAGCTACGGTCATGGATCAATTCGTATCTGACGCTATTGCAGGACGTTAAAATGAACAATGACGACTATGATGTAGATTTAGTTATTAATGTAAGCCGCATAAATGATGGCCGCCAGGTCATAGACCTTAATATGTTGTCACTAAAAGGCTTTTTTGGAACCCCTTCAATCCTTGGCAGAAGTGCTAGCGGTGTCAACAAAGAGTTTTTCACAGGACACAAAGCATATTATTCGCAAGAATTACATGACAACGCAGTATTAGTTGCAAAATTCCTTCAAAGTTATGCTCCTGCAGGTAGGAAAACTATCTTCTCCGCTTTAAAAGAGTTTTTTGACTTTCAAATAAACCATAAACGTCAATTAAGAGACTCTTCTAGCCTCAGTGACTACAGCCTTCACCTCCAATCTAGAGTATTGTTACGAGAAATAACCAAACAGCATGCCACCTCTAGACTCAACCAAGCAAACGCTTATCTAATGATGACTGGTGAGATAAATGCTTACTTTAAATACCGTTTCACAGGGCAAAGATACAGAGGGTCTAATGCTCCTTACACAATTAACGAGCTCAAATTAATAACAATATCTATCGTACAAATCTATCAAACTTGTTCTGCGATGATTAAAAGGCATATCGACAAGAAGAGCTCAAACAAAAGAGACTTCCCTCTTCATGAGTGTATAGAAATACTAGAAATTAAGTTCAAAAAACAAGATGTCACTTTTGATTACATACAACGAAATCCATTGTTCTGGTTTATGCAGAGTGCATACATACTTTTTGTTCTTTACACATGGAGCAATGAAAAACAGCTTTGTGAACTCAATGCCGATGACATAACAAAAAATGTGGATGGTGTGGAAAGCAACTATCTATACAAGGGAAGAGCAAAAAAGTTCATTAGACTGAATATAGGTGTTTCTGGACTAGAAGCGGATATCAACGGAATTAAATTTTTCGAAGACTATATATCAACACGGAAACTGGTTCTAGAGTATCTGTCTGCTTCAGGTTACGTAAGCAGCCATAGCGCCCTGTTATTCTCACCTCAAAGACAAACAAGCGAAATCAGACGTTTTATCCCCCATACCACAAAGTTCTCAGTTCACCCTATTGTCATATCTGCTTCACATAGGAATATTGAAATCCCGTGCATTTCCAGTCGTCGTATTAGAAAAACAGTAGAGCAAATGACAGATAATGAGATAAACGATCCGTTTGTCATTCTAGAAAAAGCCCAACATAACTGGGGCACTTACCGGAAATACTATGCGCATGGGAATGTTCTTGAAGCAAGAAGCGCCATAAGCACCGCCCTGAAGCAACTAACTGATTTATGCATTCAACAAGAGAAATTTGAATCAAGGCAGGAAGTCGCAAAGCAATATGATATTAACTTGATTGAAAAACAAGCAAATGAGTATCAACTGAATGGGCTTGTATGCTTAGACAAACCAAATACTGGAGAGAATGCCAAACGTTTCATTCGTAAGCAAAATCACTTTGGTAGAAACCCCAAAGTCTGTGCTGACTTTGCGAACTGCGTAAACTGCCCTAAGTGCGCTGTAGTCGATGATGAACAAGCTGTTTACCATCTACTGAGTTTCCAGCATATGATTGAATTTAATAAATCCACATTCATCGGTTCAACTACGGCAAAAAATAAACACATGCATTTGGTAGATAAAATAAACCTCATGTTGCGATTCATCAGCCCCAAAACTCTTGCTAGAGCTAGAAATCAACTTCAAAAAAATGGAGTAGCTGACATATGGAGAACTTAAAAGCGACTCAGGAAAATATTTCATTCGTTGACAGTAATGTTGCATCCAACCTCGACAGAGGCTTCCCCTCCGTAAACGAGATCAGCGACGCTTTAACCACAAAAGATTATCGCAGGCTTTCTAGCATAACGATCATCCCTGGAAAGAATAAAATTCCAGGTATCAAATTTTCTGACGACAGCTGGACAAACCAACACCTTATAAACGAAGACGAAACTTACAGGAAAGCCAATTTCAATAGCCTTACCGAAAAACTCAAAGTGGAAGTAAAGATAGTGGGCATATACCTCTTATGGTTTAGCCCCAAAAAGGCAAAACTATCATCAGTAATCAGAATCATAGAGAACTTGATATTGGTGGCAAAAGTACTCATGAAATCGAATATCTCTTCATTCTTCAACCTTGATAGAGCCCCTATAAGACAACAATTCATGAGTGACATTAACGAAGGGAGAACGAGTGGAACGATCGATAACTACTATAAATCACTCTCTAGAATTGCGGAAATGAAGCATTCGGTATTTGGCAAACATAACTTCTACCTCAAAACAAATTTTTTCTTCCTTTCCCCAGGACGCACAACGAATCAAACCTATTGTATGCCAATGAATATACTCAACGCATATTGGTCCTCGTACATGAACCACTTCAACAAGTTTTCTGTCAATATCGATAATTGGAGTTATTTGTGCAACTTACTACCCCGGTACAGTGACTATCTAACAGAAAATAACCTTAAAAAGCATAATAATAACTGGTTGTACTTTATCGACAAATTCTGCCAAGAAGAATTACAACAGATAGCTAATGACAATCGATGCGCTACCAAAAAGATAGTAATAGTGCGTTCAGATGAGTCCGTCGATGACTACAACAACAAATGTTATACATACAAGTCACTAAGTGGAGGTGAATTAGTTGATACACAGCTAAAAACGTACAACCGAAGGTATCCCAAATACCTAGTCGATATAGAGGATATCTACAACTTTTTCAATCAATTAGCCTTACTAGCAACAGAGGCAATTCAAGCAATGACTGGTATCAGGAAGTCAGAAATGGTTTCGCTGAAGTTTGGCTCTCTCATCGAAGAACAAGACTGGATTGGAATAAATACAACATTGCATAAGCATGCTGATGAAGGTGGAGTTGAGCAGATTTGGGCAGGGGCTCCTTTCATCAAAACTATTTTCGATAAGGTTAGGCCGATAGCTCAAGTGATCTTCCAAGTAACCAATCAAGAATTAAACTCTTTATACATAAAAACTGACGCAAGACACTTCTATTCGACCAACCAATTTCGGCTAATGAAGTCTCAAAGAAACTCGGAAAATTTATTAGATTGGACATCAAAGCACGACATAACATTAACAAGAAAGGATATAGAGGAGTTTTGGAGCCTAAACCCTAATTTACCTGATCGCCTTAAAGTAGAGAAAGAAATATACATCGGTGGTAAGTGGCCAATCACATCTCACCAATACCGAAGAAGTATCGCCGTCCACGTTAGAAGGTTAGAACTTGTTACATCAAACCAATTGCTCGTTCAGCTAAAGCATATCGCCAAATCTGTTACTGAGTGGTATTCAGATGGGTTTATATCGAACTCAAAGACAATAGCCAAGCTTGCAGATAGTTTTGCGAAAGAGCTCGAAAATGCCGACCTTGAAAGGTCTGCGACTATTGCAATGCAGTTCCAAAATGGGAGCAATTTATTTGGTAAAGGTGGAAGAAATATAGAAAAACAGAAAAATAAACCAATTAAATCAAAAACATACCAATCATTCGAGCACGCTAAATCACTTGCTAAAAGGAAAAAGTCGAAAATTATGTCTTTAGGTAATGGCATGTACTGTATGAACGGATTAGATTGCGAATACAAAAGCATAACCCAAGCAGCAAACTGCAACCCTGACTGTGAAAACATGATAGCAGATAAAAATTCTATCCCCATATGGCAAAAACGGTATGAAAAATATAGAGCCTTATTAAAGCAAGCAAAGGACAGCAACCAACCAACCGCAAGTATCGAGTTTTTGCGTTTGGAATTAGAAACATATAAGCAAGCATTAGACTTTTATGAGGTAGATTATGAGTAAGGTATCTCAATCGGCTGAAGCGGCACAATTAGCTTTAACCCAGCTAATAGCCAGTGGAAAAAAAGTTAGCCAATATGCCGTTGAAAAAAAAGCGGGCTTAGCGAATGGAGCGCTGAATTATAAGCACCCAAAGTATGAAGAAATCAAACAACGAATACACGACGCAAAATCCTCGTTGAATAAAGAAAGCACAGTCTCGAATGACAACTTAAGACAAGTTTGTAACCATGAAAGACACTTGAAAAAAGTGTATCGGGAAAAGCTGAAATTAGCTAACAACAGATTAAAAGCACTGGAAGGAGAAAAGTTAGAGCTACAATATCAATTGTTTCATATGCAAAAGTACTTAGCTGAACTAGAAAAGCTTGGCGTTGCCGATAGCAATATACTAGAATTCCGCCTCCCCGATTTGGACTAACGTTCTAGCATATACAGGTGAACCAATTACAACTTATTCTATCGATGTATCTGACTGGTCACCTTGCATATCGGATTCCCTAAAGAAGGGTTGTGGTGCTTGCTGTATTGCACCTTCGATTACCTCCCCTATTCCAGGTATGCCTGAAGGTAAACCAGCTGGTACAAGATGTATCCAACTGAATGAACACAACCTGTGTAGCCTATTTGGCCAGTCAGAAAGGCCGAAAGTCTGTCACGACTTTACCAGCGATGACTGGATCTGTAGTAAAGGCCCTGAATACGCTCTGCAAACCTTATCAGAACTAGAAACCCTCACTTAAGCAAGTCTAGATTAACTCGATATAACTCAATCAATGTTGTGGTTCGATTATTAATATAATGGGGGCTTGCTGTGCTTTATCAATCAAAACAATGACTCAAGAAGCTATTTTCCATACTTTTATGTATTCAATAATCGCTAATGTTCGATTTTCTGAAACGACTTTTTGTTCAGAGACGTGTTGGGGTGACTATCGCTAACTCACTTTTGCCCGTGCGACCTGAAGTCGTATGAAGCGTTGTTCACCACGACAAGAGTGAACCATCTGTATCACCAGATGACCCTAGGATCCTGAATAAAGCAGCGGATCTGACAATGTAACGAAACTTGGTCGTCAGGCTGAGTGGGAACAGAATCGTAAGAGGACGCTCCTCCTGAAAACCACAATTCGGGTAAGTGCTAGGGAGTCAATATGATGAACGTATGTGAATCCATTAAAGGTGCGTTATATGACGAAGCAGCGGAAGTGGTTAATACGCTGTGGCCAAAATGGCAATGAGAGTCGGAAAGGAGTTGGGCAGTGTCCTTTCGTGATCAGAGTACTCTCCGCACTAGAGTGGGCATCTAAGTTGACATTTTACGTAACATACGGAACAGGGTAAGCCTGTATCACTCCCTACGGGAAAGCCTTTGCGGCCGACAGTGGTGCTGCAGGTAGAGGATGTTGGAAAAAGCGAAGGCTGCATTGTAATGATGCAGATACAGATTCCTATCTGATCACGAAAGTGAGCTGACTTCCAACTGGTCTTCCGTTGCAAGAGAATTTGAAGAACTTTATTCAAGGAGAAACAGCAAATGATGATTTCAACAGAGATTAGTGCCTCTCCTGACTGTGCTCAATGGCAATCGATAAACTGGAAAGCTGTAGAGTCCCATGTTTTAAAGCTTCAGATGCGTATTGCAAAGGCAACGAGAGAAGGTAAACACGGCAAAGCGAAAGCGTTGCAGTGGATACTGACTCACTCGCGTTCAGCAAAGCTTCTTGCTGTTAAGCGAGTATCAAAAAATAAAGGTAGTAAAACGCCTGGAATAGATGGTGTCATCTGGAATACAGATGCACGCCGTATGAAAGCAGTTAATCAATTGAGTCGAAAGGCGTACAAAGCCCAACCGCTCAAGCGTATCTACATCCCCAAAAAGAACGGCAAGCTTAGACCACTGGGAATTCCATGCATGATAGACAGAGCGCAACAAGCCCTCCACCTTCTTGCATTAGAGCCTATATCGGAAACGCTTGCTGACCCCAATAGTTATGGATTTAGGCCAAATCGCAGTACTGCCGATGCAGTTGGGCAGTGTTTCAAATGTTTGGCATTAAAGAAATCAGCTAAGTGGGTACTTGAAGGGGATATTAAAGCTTGTTTCGACAAGATCGGCCATCAATGGCTTCTTGAGAACATCGCTATTGATAAGAGAATGTTGGAACAATGGCTAAAATCTGGCTTTATGGACAAAGGTCTGTTTTATCGCACCGATGAGGGGACACCACAAGGTGGGATAATATCACCAACCTTGATGCTAATGACTCTTGCAGGACTTGAGCAGCATATTAAGTCTGCGGCCCTCAAAAAGGGTACTAGATGCGTATTTCGGTGATTGCGATCGCTCGTTTCGGTTTATTCCGATCACTTGATCCTGCCGTTTTTCTCTCTTCCTATTTTTACTCTAAGTGATCGGATTGCGCCAGTTTTCTCATTGACTCACCTCCCAGTTCTATTCGATGACTATTGTGTACCAGCCGATCCATTAGAGCGTCAGCGACGGTGGCGTTGCCGATCATGTTATACCACTCCTTTACGGGTAGTTGGCTGATTACGATTGTGCTGCTGTTTTGGTAGCGGTCTTCAAGCACTTCTAACAAGTGACCTGCATGCTCTTGAGTCAGTTTTCCCATCCCCCAGTCATCGAGGATCAGTAGAGCTTTCTTAGCCAACGATTGAAGTTGCTTTTGATAGCTACCATCCAGGCGGCCTGCGGTCAGATCATCAAGCAAGCGAGTTAATCGGTAGTATCTGACCGTTTGTTGTTGGTCGCAGGCGCTGCTTGCCAGTGCGCAGCCAAGATACGTTTTGCCTGCGCCTGTTGGGCCTGTGATCAAGATATTCTGGTGCTTGTGCAGATAACTGCCCGTCAGCAGTTCGCTCATCTGTTTGCGATTGAGGTTTCGCCCCTCCTTGTAGATGAGTTGGCTCGGCTGAGCATCCACTCTCAGCTTTGCTTGTCGTTTTAAGCGTTGGATTTTGCTCTGATTACGATTCAAGATTTCACTTTCCAGGAGCAAGCTTAACCGCTCCTCGAAGTCCAGCTCTGCGTAGGTGGTCAGTTGCTCTTGTTGCTGCTCTAACGCTTTCGCCGCATGACTTAAGCGCAGGGTTTTGAGTTGGTCGTTCAGTGCATTCATATCTTTTCTCCTAGTGATAACAGTTCGGGCCACGAACATTGCTGTGAACAAGGTTCGGTGTGCTTGAGGTGTCTTTGCTCAGTTGCCCCTCGCGATTGTTTTTCAGCAGATTATTGATGAAGGTGTAGTTCGGTTTTGTCAGCATCAGCGCATCTTTACAGGCCTGCTCTAAGCGCGACTCGCCATGGGTTTTACTCAGATTAAGTAGCCCAAGACAGGAACGATAGGCCTGCTCTGGATGAGGTTTGGCGTTCAGCATCTTATTGACGACCTCTCGGGTGGCTGGACCGATATTGGCTCCCCAGTTGAGCAAGCGTCCAGGCGACCACTTTTGATGTTGATGGTTACTCGGCATGTGTTCTGGTTGAGTGCTGTTTCCACGTTCCCTTTGGCTGCGCGGATGTTGAGCGATCAAGTTACCTTGGTGGTAGATCTGCACCAGACGGTTGGAGGCTTCCAGCTCGACATGGTGGCCAACCAGTTGATGGGGAACCGAGTAGTAGTGACGGCGATATTCGATGTGATAATCAGGCCCAACCTTGGCTCGCTTGCTTTCGATATAGAGATATCGCTGCTTAGGAAGAGGCTTTAACGCGGGTTTATCGAGTTTGTCGAACAGCGCTTTGCGGCTCGCACCATACTGCTTCATCTCACGTTCGTTTAAGTCATTCATAAGTTCACGGATGGCGAGGTTCAGCTCTTTGAAGGTATGGAAGGTTTGGTGGCGTAGCCGCATCATGATCCAGCGTTCCACGAGGAGCACCGCATTTTCTGCCTTGGCTTTGTCTTTCGGTTTGTAGGGACGAGCTGGCATTACGGCAGTTTGATAGTGATTCGCCAGTTTCTGGTAGCTGTCGTTGAGCCTTGGCTCATAACGGTTAGCTTTGGTGACTGCGCTACGTAGATTATCGGGAACCAAGAGATGGGGGACACCGCCGAAGTGTTCGAACGCATTCGCATGCGCCTCTAACCAGTAGGACTTACCTTGACTCGGGAAGGCTTCAACATAGGTGTAGTTAGATGCGCCCCAGGTCGCCACGAACACTTCCGCTTCGCGTACTTCACCTGTGTCAGGATTGACTACATAAAGCCGAGGCCCACAGTAATCGATAAACAGCTTATCACCTGCCACATGGAGCTGACGCATGCTGCGCATTTGCGTTTTGAACCAGCGAGTGAAGTGCTCACAGAACTGAGTGTAAGCGTAAGCTTGCTCTTGATATTGCTCATGATATTCCTGCCAGAGCAACATCTTCGTCATGCCTTTACGCCTCAGCTCGACAGCGTATTGAGTGAAGTCTGGCATAACCTTATCGCGACTGGCTTTCTTGCCGTGATACAACACCTGAGTGAGTTCAGTGTCACTGCAACCTTCGGGTAGAGGCCAGCCAAGTTGGCTTTGCTTAAAGCGAGTCAGGAGTTCCGATATGGTGGAAGGACCGAGCTTGAGGCAAGAAGCGATGCTGCGATTTGAGAGACCGCAGTCGTACTTCAGGCGTAAAACCTCTTTGATTTTGTTCATTGGAGTTCTCTTTTTTGCCATGGTCGCTTCCTTACTTTCTTGTTTAAGAAGTAAAGAATAGCGAGCTATTGATTTAAAAGAGAAAAAGGTAGGATTTCGGACATTCCGATCGGAGTTTTCGCTATTCCGATCACCGATTTCGGAGTTAGGCTAAAAGTGATCGGATAATCGCGGAATCAGTGATCGGTTTAAACCGAAATGGGTGATCGGATAATCCCAAAATGACTGATCGGAATGCTCCGAAATATGCAACTAGAGCCAATTTCATAGGATACGCCGACGNCTTACTTTCTTGTTTAAGAAGTAAAGAATAGCGAGCTATTGATTTAAAAGAGAAAAAGGTAGGATTTCGGACATTCCGATCGGAGTTTTCGCTATTCCGATCACCGATTTCGGAGTTAGGCTAAAAGTGATCGGATAATCGCGGAATCAGTGATCGGTTTAAACCGAAATGGGTGATCGGATAATCCCAAAATGACTGATCGGAATGCTCCGAAATATGCAACTAGAGCCAATTTCATAGGATACGCCGACGATTTCGTCGTCACCTGCGCTTCAAAGGAAGTGCTGGAGAACGATATCAAACCGTTGATCGCTGACTTTTTAGCGGAAAGAGGATTAACATTATCCGAAGAGAAAACGCACATTACGCACATCGATAACGGCTTTAACTTTCTAGGGTTCAACCACAGAAAGTACAAAGGGAAATTGCTCATTAAACCGAGTAAATCTAACACATTGCTGTTCTTGAGTAATCTGCGCGAACTCATCAAAAAGCATGCAACAACCTCTGTGAACGATCTTATCAAACTGATAAACCCGAAATTGAGGGGTTGGGCTAATTATTATCGCCATTGCGTAGCAAAACAGGTATTCGGATATGTTGGTCATAAGCTATTTCTTGCATTATGGCATTGGGCAGTGAGGCGTCATCCAACCAAGTCCAAAAACTGGGTTGTTCATAAATACTTTCTCAATCGCAAAGGCCAATGGCAATTCCACGGTTGGCAAAAGATCATGAACATGGATTGTCAGTTCAATCTGTTTCAAATAGCTAAAGTGCCTATCGAGCGACATGTGAAAATCAGGAGTGCCGTGACCCCATTTGACCCAGAGTACCAAGAATACTTGGCTAAGCGGAAGTCGAAAAGGCAAGCACGTAACTCATGGATTGAACCTGCTCCAACTGCCTTATGAGTTGCTGGGTGTCAAACGATGCCTTAGTGAAGGCTTGAGCCGTATGCAGTGAAAGTTGCACGTACGGTTCTTAGAGGGGCGGCACTTGGTAACAAGTGTCGTCTACTCGACCATTATTAGCTTCGTCGAACAAATTAGCGTATCCCACCATTCGTAATTTAACCCAATATTTCTCATGTTGTGGTATTATAATTTATGCAAAAAAAACGTATTTTTAGATTGTAACTATGAGTCGTATGAGGGATAGAAGTAATTTAAGTTAACCTGTCAGATATTGTAGAAACGAAACTGACAGATCACATTCAGGCTTATCTAGTTAGTTGTAGTCTCCAACTTCACTTCATTTAATGCACAATGTCAGCTAAAAACCGTTCCTGATGCTAGTTGCTCTCTAGTTTCAAGTTAGATGGATTTGGTACATGCTTTGTCCATCGGCTATTGGTTTCCAGTACCAAGTTGCTAACAGTTAAAGCTAGCAGCTCACTTGCTTTGCTTTCATCTAAGCCAGTGTAACCTGCCACATTGAAATCAAAGTGGGTAATCTGTACTTCAATTTGTCTCTGGGCATTCCGATAAATTGACCACAGTTCTTGTGGTTTACGTAGTTGTAGCCATGCCGTACAGAATGCTGCTATAGCCGACAAGATAGATGGCAGCACTTTCGCATAAAAAACACCCTCACCTAAACCAACCAGAAGAGGAGCGGATAGCGTACCAAGCATAATAATTCTAAAACACCAAAGTGACTCTTGCTTATTGTGATCTGCTTTCTTCTTAAAGTGTTCCACTTGTTCTGAACTGTATTCTCGAGCTGACATTTTTCACACTACCTGATTAATATCTATTTGAAACAATATAATTGATCTCGCGTAACTGATTATTGTTAGGAAATTCTTCGATTAATACTTCTAATAAGTCGATTAAACCTCCGCTTAAAGCTCCTTTTTCTGCTTCGTTTGCAGCATGAAACCACTTATCTAACTCTGTTCCATGGCTCTTTAGTCTACTGGGTCTGCCGCCAGCTTTCTGCCAAATTGAGTCAAGCCTATCATAAGCAAGATCTGCGCTGACTTCTGAAAACTTCCTAATGATCTCACTTTGGTGAGGCTGAGTTGAAGTACCGGTATAAAGTGAATACCAAAACCTATTAGTAGAATTTAAAAGTTCGGAACAAGTTTCTATTGTTGACTTAAAGTTTGGGGTTTCTGCCAGCCATCCATAACTACTTTGGTATAAGCCATTCGCAACTTTTTTCCAGCGTTTTTCTAATATTATATTCCCAAGCATATGGGCATGAGCACTAGAAGTTCTAGAGTGAACTTTCTTAACCCAACGTAAAACATCCTCTTCCCGGTGAGAAATCGATTGTGATAAGTACGAGAGAATAAAAGCAGGTTCGATATAATTGCCAGTCATGTGGGCTTTAAGCTCATTGATAAGATAAGGTTCGGCGTCACTTAAGTGCTGTAAAGCCTGAGGGGTAGTCACAACTTTTTTAGTCATATCTTTTGCTAGAATATTACTTCTTGTAGCGTCGAGCTGAGACCAAACCTTAATTCTATCTGTACTTGATAATAGATACTCCGAAATTTCCTTAGATATTCGCTCAAAAATCCCAGGTAAAATATTAGTTTGAAGACAATCACAGAGCTTTGCTAGAAAAGTCTCTGTTTCTATGTTTGGAGGATAAAACCCCCCACCTATGTCTAACTGTTTTTGCCACATTTGAAACGCATTCTCTTCTGCAATGTCAATGTAGTTGAGAAGAGTTTGCTCTTTTAGGGACCGTTCAGCTAATAAATCAACGAATGGAGAAAAAGCACTATCCCTGAGTAGATTAATTGCATGCCTGTGGGACAAACTTTGAGCTATGAATGGTAAACCTTCTATCCAATTAGGCATGGAATTGCGTTGTTTATTGTAAACCTGCTCTTCAGCATATAGGTTAAAAACAGTCCAAGCATGTAGCTTTGCCCACTTCTGAGAAATAGAAAATTGCTCTAGCGCCATGAAGTTATCTACTGTCATGTCACTCGCTTTCGCGCATTCAAACAACATTTCCTCAAGATCTTGTGGTACAGAAGATAGCCGTAAGAAAGTTTTTTGAAAGTTGACTATTGAAAGCCAGAACAATGTATGTTTACTGGTTTCGGGTTGATTAACTAGTGTGCCGATCCCATTGACTACTGACTGTGACCACCACTGCGTTGATTTATCAGGCAACGCTCTTTCAAAGTACTTGTTAAGGTCTTCGTGACTAAGAGTTACTAAGTTATTCTTTATCCAATTTGATAGTTCTACTTCCGGCATAGCTCCTTTAGGAACAGCATCACTTGATAAATTGCACATAGTCAAAATATCAGAAGCGTCGCCTTTACTAACCATTAGCATCTTAATTGAACTCAAAAGCTCATTTTTTATATCTTTAGCTTTATCTGGTGATGGAGAGCAAGCGATCAAAGTTCGAAGCGCTACGATAGCATTAGTCAAAGTGGAATTTTCTCTGAACTGATCAATGTTGTCAGCGGCTCTTCCTAGCTTATTCAATACTTTCAAATCGCCCGTTAACTCGCAACAGTTAAGCAGTAATTGACAAAGTAACGAATCATTTTCGGCTCGATTAATCAGGTAGTTAGTTGCTCGAGAGGTTTCAATGGTTGTTGTACTATTAATTAAGGATACGTTAGGCAGATACCATTGATTCAATACTGATGCGGGAACATAGTAAAATGTAGGCAACTTAGCACGTACTAATGATTGAGGCGGTGTGAATGCGCTTCTAACAGAAAATTCTTTTCGTGCTTCTCCCCACAATTTCTCCCATAGGTGAGCGATTAATAAGGGTAAGGTTTCGTCCGCTTCTATAGCTAGGATGTTATCGCTACAAATCAGTTTGTTTGCGACATTTTGCAACAAGCTGGAATGAGGCTGCTTATACTCTTTATGGTTAACTAATTGATAAATAAATTCTTCAAGACAGTGTACTTGAGATATCTTGTCCAACTCCCAAAGTAAAACCGTACTTTTTACCATACCACTGCGCGGCGCATTCAAGTCAGGCTCAATACTCCATAACGCCCACCAATTACCAACAGGTCCACAGTTGATTGCTGGCCACCATTTTTCTTTAGGGGTAACGTATCCCCCAGGTTTGTCAGTCAAGCCAAGTAACTCAGGAGGAAGGGGAGAATCTCCCTCCCAGAATAGCAAATCATGACTATTGTTCCTGCAACCATAAATAGCTTTTAGTGGTTTCGTCATCATATATTATCTAGTATCCAAGAGAGTGGAGCTGTTAAGTCAGAATCCTTGTTACTCTGCTCAGGAGCAATTACCCAGCCCTGATATTCTGGGCCCTCATCGATGAAGTCATCATCATTGCTATTGGGTTGAAGGGTCTTACCTAAGGAAGAAACCCCCCATATAGATGCCATCTTTTCCGGCCAAGTTGCTTGGATAAACGAATAGAATAACGGTAATTTACTTTTCAAGGCTTCTGAAGGCACTTGACCTTCTTCGATTACTTCATCAAAACAAGATAATACGATGGCTAACGGAGGCTTATTTTCCTTAGAGCTTAGATTTAAGCCAGCCACATGACACAACATCTGAAGAAGTTCTATCCAATATACGTTAGCATCCCAAATTTCAGGTCTTGTAGTTTCACCTGGTGTGTTAGTTGGTATAGAAGTTAGCTTTGACAAAGCGTCAGGGTAAGTTTTCTCTCCACTAAGGCGAATAAATACTAACCACCCATCTGTACTTTGTAACCTTCTACGCCAATCTGAAGAGATCTCTCGCTGCTTAAAAACCTGAGATAATTGCTCGCCACCGTAATCAGGCCAGTACAGATCAATTGTTATCTGGTTGCTATCAACTAACGGGAATAGTATTTCGGAGTACTGATCGGCGTGAGTGTGCTCAGCTGCATTGCCGTCTTCCAACTGGGTTAGTACATCTTCTAAAGCGCTTAAATTAACTGACGCACCATCACCAGTCCTGATTTTTAACTTACCTGGACGTCGTTTTAGTCTCCCAAAGAGTTGTCCTGCATAGTGTGTCTTACCACTATTAGGGCCACCAAGAAGCAGTATTTCAGAATTTTTCATGGTGCCCCCTAAAAGCGAGAAATGAAGTGTTCCCTACAATAGGTTCCGTGATAGGTTCGCAAAACCTAGGTATCCAAGCCTCATTTAAGATTGATTCTAACACTATTGTAAAAGAAGCAGGATCTTCCACTGTTACTTCAAACTCTTTGGCATGGGGAATATTGCTTTCTAAAGCTCTTTGAATTGCTTTTTTTATTCCCTCTGTAGGTTGTTTGTCACTTTTTGCCCAAACAAGCACTGTTGGCCTAGAACCGACAGATTCACCTAAGCGTTCGATAATTGTCCGCAGTTCTCTCCTTGCCACACTGCGTTCTTCTCCAGCAAGCTTTTCACAATCAGCAAATATTAAGAAGGCATCACTCTGCGAGGCTGTCCATTTTGCTCCTGCGGCATCGATAGCGTCGACATCAATAGACCACCTTGTAAACCACTCACCAGGAGCGTCCGTAAGAAAGATGTTCTTAATCTTATCATTGGAGTCTTGTAAGATGAGATGAAGAATACCAGGCGTTCGATCCACCCCACGTGGAGTATGAGGAGGAAATGATGGCAATTGCTTCTCATTGTTAATTCGAGCCCATGATGCTATTGATTCCCATGCGCCAAGAGTTTGAGAGCCACAAAAATCAAAATTGTTGTACTTTTCACCTGACAGTAATTGCAAATAATTCGCAGCTAGAAAAGTCGTTTTTCCTGTATTTTGGGCACCAAGCAATCCAATAAAAATTGAAGGGCCTTGTTGATACAGACGCGATAAATCTGAGCTCCCTAGAGCTGAAGATGACCAAGGTACTCGAAAGGAAATATTGTTTTCATTTCTTTCTAGGCCACTGTTCTCAGTTGCCTTATTGTGGCTCCATGAAGGACAATCTTCATGATTGAGCTCCCCCATACAACAAGTATCGCCATCATGTACGAAGCAATTTGGATTTGAACACCGACTCATACCTACACCTCCGCAACTAGTCGGTATGCTTGTTCCTGTCTAAAGATTGCTCTTGATAGTTCGGGGAAGCTACAACGCCAGTCCTGAGGAATAAAAGATTTCTCTATCAATGAATTCAAATCGCAATTCTCATCAACTAAAGCTCGAACAACCATCCCCCCAATATTTGAGCTTTTCTCATCTGATCTAGAAGTAAGTGTTTCTAACCAACAAGGATCGAGCCGCGAACGTTTGCTTCGAATTTCAGTCAAAATTTCATAAAAACTGTAGTTACGGTCATGACTGCATTCAGGTAATTTGCCTACCGCCTCAGCTAATGTGAATACAACACTAGCTGGTGACGGTAGTTGTATTTCTTCGAGCAAATCATACGGCATTAAAACCGCTGCGATTTCAGGAGGGTGAGATCGATAGCTCTCTTTTTGAGATGTTGAATAGAGAGCTTCAGCCCACCATAAAACATTTAGCCTCGTTTGCTCCTGCCTTTGAAAATTTAAAAATGCTTTTTGCTGCCTTTGAAAGGCTAGCCTTTGCTCATTCAGGGCTTTTTCAACGGACTTCTTCAGCGAGTTGAGATTCTCCATTGCCTTATTATTAGCAATTGATTGTTCTTCAACAAGTGCGATTTCTGAAGCTATAATTTCAGACATTCTTTCAGCAAAGTCGCCAGCCCAATGGGGCGGGTTCTGATGAGCGGCGTATCTATTGGGATTGATACCCGGAACATTTTGGCCCTCTTTATTGATATAAGTTTGACCCGCGGCTCCACCTATACGTTCGCGAAGATCATTTTCATCAACATCTTTTTTATTAACAACTGGAGTTGGTAGCTCATCTAGCTTAATTGTTTTCTCTTTGCTAAATGACAAGCCTGGCGCACTAACGATTGAATTCTGCTCAGCAGTACGCCCTAATGATTGCAAAAAGGTTCGCAGTACTTTTTCTTCTTTTCCACATCGTAACAAAGGGAATATGTCACAAGCGGTAAGCCACATTATTGCAGCATTGTTATCTTCTTCTGATACTTGAGAGCACGCTTCGAGAATAATTGATCTATATAGATTAACTGGTTCATCAGTATATGCGGTTAAGAATGCCTTCCACTCATTCTGAAGAAGCTCTTTTGCTTTGTTTATGGGCAACTCATCTAGTGAAACATTAGGGTTTAAGCCACATAGAATTGCTGGAATAAGTTGGTCACGCTCTTCACGATAATATTCAGCCAGCTTTTGAGCTGCTTGCTCGATTTTAGCATAGCGTTCATCATTACCGTCGATGCTCTCAATAAGTCCTAAACCTAAAAATGAATCCAAAATTGTATCCATACTAGCTCCTTAGTACAGTTTTTCGTTGACGGATAAATGAGTTAAAAAGCTTTCAATTAAATCGCTTTCAGGATAGTCATGAGCAACAGTATTCAACAGGTCAGTTGGTTTCACCGCTGCACCATTGACTGATTTTTGCCAAATATTCAACCACATATCTTTTGGTCTCGAGTTGCTCGCAATATCACTGTTTCGCCCGCCAGCTCTCTTCCAAAGAGCCCTAGCATCTGAAATATCAGGGTACTCTTCTGCTAAAAAAACAATTAGGTCATCAGTTGAAACATTCATCAACTCGACTTCCTGGTGGTGAGTAAACATATCTGCATTGTCTCGAAGAAACTTCAACATGCACTGAGCGGATGCTTGAGAAGCAAAGTGCCTGTACTGATCATCTTTAAATGTGTCACCAAAATCAGAAACTGCTTTTACTACAATTACAGGAATTCGATTTATATTACCTAAAGCACCTAGTGCACTTGCTTCCATATCAACACCAAGAACTTTGCGCATAGAATCAGAAAACCTCGAAAACAAGCCTGAATCCTCAACAACAGCAGCCCCAGTTGCTATAGGAGCGACATGAACTCTAAATGGCTCAGGCTCAGGTAATCCTTTCGGGTACCATAGATTCAACTCAGTGGCTTTCTCGATCCCACAGTCAGTTAAAGCAAGCTCCTTAGTCACTAATTTTTTCTTTAATAGTCGGGCTAACACAGATTGCCAATCTGCGCATTTGGTATCAAATTCGTCATGTTCAAATGGTTTAATTTGATTTGCTAAACACTGTAATACCCAGTTCTCTTGGTTTTCGAGTGGGTACTTAGGTCGAGATATCGGCCAAGCGGATAAATCTACAGAAAGGTTTTGCATTCTTTGAACAATTTCTGTGTCAGGGCGGTATTGAAGCATATCACCCTGAAAAACCTCGATATCACCTTCTTTAATGAGCTTACCAGCATCGTAAGACCAAAGTCTTTCCGCAAAAATAACATCGCCAAGGGAGACTTTTCCTCTTCGGCCTGCGCATATACCCGTCATTGCAATGCACTTAAAGTCAGCCTCGGAAAGCATGCTATGAACTAGAGCGCTAGCTTCTTCCCGCCCCATATATGAAGACCAAGTGACTCGGACAGATATTGCTACATTGTCTTTACCTGCAAAACGAGCATCAGCAACTAACCTCCCGCTTGATAAAGTTCTCTCTACCCAACCAGTACTATCAATACCGTCTTTGATTTGTAAGACTTGCTCAAATTCATCCTTTAACGCGCATACAATAAGCACATCAATTTGTTCTTTTCCTGCCATGGTTATCCGCTTCTAGATTTAGTCACTCGAGAATAGCAATATTCTAGATATCATATGGTGATAGGTGCATTGTTTTTCAACGGATGCTATTCAGAAAACTCATCTTTATTCATGACATTACGAGCATACAGATGAGCTATCTTCGAGTTTAGCTATAGCGGATAACTAAACATCTTCATAACGCTATACCTGATCTACGTCATGATTTTCCGGGTAGTTCGGATAAACCTAATATGAGTTAACTTTCTAAAGGGTTCGTTGAAGACGTTAAGTATATGAAAGCGAACAAACTCGCAGTGGAGTTACCTGAAAAACGTAAGTTGACGGCAACTTAGTGCTGCCAGAAGGGTGATACTTCAGCCTTAGCGAAGTAAAAAGAAATGTGTCGAATCCTTATCTCTTGCATGCTTATTCATCCAAGGCAATGTCTTGGTAGTCTAGTTGAGATAGATAAACTAATGCAGTGAATGGTATTTAGTCTGCTTGCTCTAAATGATTTATGTCCAAAGGTGTGCCGACGGGGCATGAAACACGGGGCATGAAACACGAAAATGCCCCAAACCGACTTAACGTAATTGCTCTGTGGTAGAGCGTGTCACTAAAATCGCAGTACTTTTGCTCATGGCTGAACGGAGGTGAGCAGGAACTCCCATTTCCGCACATAAACGGAATTTCTAACCAGTTACCTCGTCCAGTATTGTTATGCAAATATGCTGGAACGCATAGATTAGATATAAACATATTCGTGTTAGTAAAAACTGATCGTATAGGGTTGTTAAATCAAATTGGATATTGGCGATACAACTAGACTATTTAGTCCTCGCGAATATATACTGTTTTTTGTGTTATTAATATAGGAATACTTTGTGGACCCCAACTCTAGTCGATTGTGTCAAACCTTCTTGGCGTCTAGTCATCAAGGGAGAACGAATCAATGATTGAGCCTTTTCTTACCCTTCTATTCGGCATTCTATTCATCCTGGCAATTATTGCAGCAAATGGCTATTTCGTTGCTCAAGAGTTCGCGTATATGGCAGTGGATAGAGCAAAACTAGCAACCCTAGCTGCTACTGGCGATGAAGCCGCCAAGCGTGCGCTTGCCGTCACCAAACGTACCAGCTTTATGTTATCTGGTGCTCAGCTTGGTATTACGATAACAGGCCTAGTTTTAGGCTTTACTGCGGAGCCGCTTCTAGGTAAATCTATGGGCGTAATACTGCAATACTTCGGACTGTCGCTAGAAGTAGGTATTGCTATCGGTACTGTTACCACTCTTGTTGTTGCAATGATCGTTCAAATGATTTTCGGTGAGCTTTATCCGAAAAACCTCGCAATTGCCAATGCAGAGCCGATGTCCCTTATGATGTCCCGTTCGACGCTAATTTATATGGC
>NZ_WXWI01000002.1:0-13582 GCF_009904895.1 Vibrio sp. V31_P5A7T61 | reverse complement strand
AAATAGGATCTTATAAGGACGAATTAGTGATAATGATCATTTTATTAAATGTTGTAAATTTAGGTTTTTGAATTTTAATTTAGATTTTTAATCTGTTTAAAATCCAAATGCAGAATATGTAACTTATGCTTTCGGTGTGTGGTGATATAAATGTTCTTTTTACGGTAGATCGCTGATCAAGGTAGATAAAGCAAAAGATCCATGATAGATCCCAAAGCACAGCAAGTGGAACGATTCACGTGATTTTATGTAAATAGACAGATCGGCTGAAATCACCAATGGCCCATTTGTTCTATCGAGTACTTGGCGGTATGATCGCTAGGGCCTTGCGATTTGAAGAAGAGGGGCTCGGTGTCTTTTTGCCTTATACTGTTCTAGGCCATCCCTTTTTCTACTTGAAGCCGCAGTGATGTGTGCCGCCTTTGTTGACCTTTTTGTCAACCAGTCGGAGTATCGCGTTGGATTAATCGACGGCTTCGGCTCTGCCGGTGATGTAGCGTCTTGGTAAAGTAATCGTTATCAGTAAGGAAACCTGCAATGGAAACATGTTGTCCACAATGCTCGCATGAATTGGTCTGGAATGGTCGTTATTACTGTGCGTCGTGTGATGTAAATTATACAAAAATAGCTCACTGCCCAGATTGTAGCGCAGAGTTAGAAAAGCTTCAGGCTTGTGGTGCGGCGAATTATTTTTGTCATTCGTGCAACGAACTTAAGTCTAAATCACGTGTTCAGATTGAATTCGCAAAGCTAAAGTAACAAGCTCGCTGGTTGTTGATGGTGATTAATTAACAGTAGAACGAATGTCACCCTGTGCTAAGCGGGTAACAATCACTTCACCAGTTTGGACTTGGTCTTTACTGTGGATCACTTCACCGCGTTCATTTTGGGTAATTGAGTAGCCACGAGAGAGGGTGGCGAGTGGACTGACGGTATTGAGTTTATCGACTAAGCGGGCATAACGATGCTGTGCGTCGAGTAATTGACGCTCCATTGCTTTACGCAACTGATGTTGGCTCATCATCAACTGATGCTTTTGTGCACTGAGCTGTTTTTCTGGAGAGCGAAGCTGTAAGCGATACTGCTGTTGGCTGACGCCTTTGGCTAATATCATCAAACGCCGTTGCATCGCTTGTGTCAATTGTAAGGTGAGTTCATCCAATTGTTGACGCTGTCGCTGCAAACGGTGAGCTGGGTGTTGTTTATCCAATCGGTGTTGCAACTGTTGTAACTGATTTTTTTGCTGGGCAAAGTAATAGCGAATGCTATTGGTGAGTTGGTGTTGTTTTTGATTAAATGACTGTTTTTTATTGCTATTGTCTCGACTTACCAGTTCAGCTGCAGCAGACGGCGTTGGCGCGCGCATATCGGCAACAAAATCAGCAATAGTGACATCCACTTCATGGCCGACTGCACTGATGATCGGGATTTGACTTGCCGCTATCGTTCTCGCCACAATTTCATGGTTAAAACACCAGAGATCTTCCAGTGAACCGCCGCCGCGGCCGACGATCAACACATCACATTCTGCGCGAGAATTAGCACAACCAATCGCTTGAGCGATACTTATCGCCGCTTCATTACCTTGGACGATGGTCGGGTAAATAATGATTGGCAGGCTTGGATCGCGGCGTTTCAGCACCTGCAAAATATCGTGCAGAGCAGCTCCGGTTTTTGAGGTGATCACGCCCACACAGCGCGGGTGTTCGGGAAGTGGTTTTTTGAGTGATTGCGCAAATAACCCTTCTGCGGCCAGTTGCATTTTGAGTTGTTCAAACTCTTGTTGTAGCCGTCCGTCGCCTTCAGGCTGCATACTTTCAATGATAATTTGATAATCACCACGAGGCTCATACAAAGAGAGCCTAGCTTTGACTAACACTTGTTGGCCATTTTGGGGCTTAAAAGAAACGGAACGGTTATTACCTTTGAACATCGCGCATTTGACTTGAGCGCGACTGTCTTTTAGGGTCAAGTACCAATGACCGGATACCGGTGCAGAGAAGTTAGAAATCTCACCGATCAGCCAGACGATGCCCATTTCATTTTCAAGTAACAATCTGACTTCAGCATTAAGACGAGAAACCGTGTAGATATTTGGATTAGTCAAGGAGGGCACCGCTAATTTGGCCAGACATAAGTATGGAAATTAGCGGCAATATAATACATATCAAGGGGGGGATTGCAAATTAAAAATGAAAAAATGAGTGGTCAAGCGATTGCTCTGGGCGTATAATCCGTCCGCAATATCAAATCTAAATCTCTTTATTATGCGAAACGATAAAGCGATTTATTACTCTTAACCTTCACGTTGTGAGATATTGCAAATGCTAAGAATTGCTAAAGAAGCTCTGACCTTCGACGATGTTCTCCTCGTCCCTGCACACTCTACTGTCCTCCCCAATACAGCCGATCTTCGCACTCGACTTACCAAAAACATTACGCTAAACATCCCTATGATTTCTGCGTCTATGGATACAGTAACAGAAGCTCGCCTAGCAATCGCACTTGCACAAGAAGGTGGCCTTGGTTTTATCCATAAAAATATGTCGATAGAACAGCAAGCGGAACAAGTTCACCAAGTAAAAATCTTTGAAGCTGGCGTGGTTACTCATCCTGTCACCGTTCGTCCTCAAGCAACGATTGCTGATGTCATGGCATTGACCGAGAAACACGGTTTTGCCGGCTTCCCAGTGGTGTCTGAAAATAATGAACTGGTTGGGATCATTACTGGGCGTGACGTGCGCTTTGTAACCGATTTAACTAAGTTAGTCTCTGATGTGATGACACCAAAAGATCGTCTGGCGACGGTGAAAGAGGGCGCTTCAGGTCAAGAAGTTCAAGAACGCATGCACAAAGCGCGCGTTGAGAAAATTTTGGTGGTTAATGATGAGTTTCAATTAAAAGGCATGATCACCGCCAAAGATTTCCACAAAGCAGAAAGTAAACCTCATGCATGCAAAGATTCTCAAGGACGTCTACGAGTCGGCGCTGCCGTTGGCGCTGCTCCGGGAAATGAAGAGCGCGTTAAAGCCTTAGTTGAAGCCGGTGTTGATGTACTGCTGATTGACTCGTCTCATGGCCATTCAGAAGGCGTATTGCAACGGATTCGTGAAACACGCGCCGCTTACCCTGATCTTGATATTATTGGTGGCAACGTGGCGACCGCCGAAGGTGCCCGAGCACTGATTGAAGCGGGTGTTAGTGCCGTTAAAGTTGGTATTGGCCCAGGTTCTATCTGTACTACGCGTATCGTTACTGGTGTGGGTGTTCCGCAAGTCACCGCGATTGCTGATGCTGCAGAAGTCGCTAATCAATACGGTATTCCAGTTATCGCTGATGGTGGTATTCGCTTCTCGGGCGATATTTCTAAAGCGATTGCTGCAGGCGCATCTTGTGTCATGGTGGGTTCAATGTTTGCTGGCACCGAAGAAGCCCCAGGAGAGGTTATCCTCTATCAAGGCCGCTCTTACAAAGCTTATCGTGGCATGGGTTCTTTAGGTGCGATGTCAAAAGGCTCTTCTGATCGTTACTTCCAAACCGATAATGCGGCAGATAAATTAGTCCCTGAGGGTATTGAAGGTCGTATCGCTTACAAAGGTCTATTAAAAGAGATTGTTCATCAGCAGATGGGCGGGTTACGTTCATGCATGGGCTTAACTGGCTCACCAGATATTGAAACCTTGCGTACTCAAGCACAATTTGTTCGTATCTCTGGCGCGGGCATGAAAGAGTCTCATGTTCATGACGTACAAATTTCTAAAGAAGCACCTAACTATCGAATGAGCTAAACGTAAACGTTTGCTTTTTTCCTTGATGCCATTCTGAGAGGCGAGTAGACTCGCCTCCGTTTCTTAATTTAGCTGATAAGACTGCTTAACTATGACCAAGAACATTCATGATCAACGAATCCTTATTTTAGACTTTGGTTCACAATACACTCAATTAGTTGCACGCCGTGTACGTGAAATTGGTGTTTACTGTGAGTTGTGGAGCTGGGATGTCGAAGAAGCGGACATTCGCGAATTTAACCCAGACGGCATTATTCTGTCTGGTGGTCCTGAAAGCGTAACTGAGCTTAATTCGCCACGCGCGCCTCAATATGTATTTGATTCAGGCGTGCCAGTATTCGGTGTGTGCTATGGCATGCAAACGATGGCTGAGCAGTTGGGTGGCCGCGTAGCGACCTCTACCGAGCGCGAGTTTGGCTATGCGCAAGTTACGGTTTCTGGTCAATCGGCGTTATTTAACGATCTTGAAGCGATTCAAGATGTGTGGATGAGCCACGGTGATAAAGTGGTGGAAATTCCAGCCGACTTCGTAAAAATTGGTGAAACCGAGACCTGCCCATACGCAGCCATGGCCAATGAAGAGAAAAAATACTACGGAGTTCAGTTCCATCCAGAAGTGACGCACACCAAACATGGCCTCAAAATGCTCGAGAATTTCGTACTCGATATTTGTGGTTGTGAACGTTTATGGACGTCTGAATCGATCATTGAAGATGCGATTGCTCGGATTAAAGAGCAAGTCGGTGATGATGAAGTGATCCTTGGCTTATCTGGTGGCGTTGACTCATCGGTTGTCGCTATGCTGGTACACCGCGCGATTGGTGAACGTCTGACTTGTGTGTTTGTCGATAATGGCTTGCTGCGCTTGAACGAAGGTCAGCAAGTGATGGATATGTTTGGCAATAAATTTGGCCTAAACATCATCAAAGTCGATGCTGAAGAGCGTTTCCTCGCCGCCTTAGAAGGCAAAGCCGATCCAGAAGAAAAGCGTAAGACGATCGGACATGTGTTTGTTGATGTTTTTGATGAGCAAGCCAAGAAATTGAAAAACGCTAAATGGTTAGCGCAAGGCACGATTTATCCGGATGTGATTGAGTCAGCCGCCTCTAAGACCGGTAAAGCGCATGTGATTAAATCACACCATAACGTCGGTGGTTTACCAGATGATATGGAAATGGGCTTAGTCGAACCACTGCGTGAACTGTTTAAAGACGAAGTGCGCAAAATTGGTCTTGAGTTAGGTCTACCTTACGACATGCTATACCGCCACCCATTCCCAGGTCCAGGTCTTGGCGTGCGAGTCCTCGGTGAAGTGAAGAAAGAGTATTGCGATTTGCTACGTCGTGCTGACGCTATCTTTATTGAAGAGCTGCACAATGCGGATTTGTACAATAAAGTGTCGCAAGCGTTTACCGTTTTCTTACCAGTGCGCTCTGTTGGTGTAATGGGTGATGGCCGTAAATACGACTGGGTTGTATCACTACGCGCAGTAGAAACGATCGATTTCATGACTGCCCATTGGGCTCACTTGCCTTATGACTTCTTGGGTAAGGTTTCCAACCGCATTATCAATGAAGTGAGTGGCATTTCTCGCGTGGTGTATGACATCTCCGGTAAGCCACCCGCGACTATTGAGTGGGAATAGGCTTAGTTGTAAAAACTAACCAAGTCCTTATAAAATAAAAATGCCAGTCAGTATTACTGACTGGCATTTTTTATAGGGATAATGATAGTTGGTTTTCAGAGATAAGCATATCTAGGAAATCGACAACAGCCCTAACTCTACGTGAGTGTGCCAAATCTGAGTGAATAGCCAACCAAATAGGCTGATCACAACCCACATCACCTTGGACACAAACCAAGTTTTTTTTCTTAGAAATAAAATGAGGGAGTATAGCCATTCCAATTCTTGCTTCTACAGCGCTCATTTGTGCTGACAGACTGGTTGTGATTAAGCGACAAGGTTTTCCTCTTAACATTTTTGTTAACCATTGTGCTGCTGGCAAATTTTGCTGCATTTCAGACCACCCTATGAAATCATCATGTTCGAAAGATAAGCTAGTGGTGTCTGAGCGCTTTCTATTGTTTACGTAGTCTTGTGAGGCGTAAAGCCCAAACCCTAGTGTGCCTAGTCGGCGGATACTCACATTACCCCGTTCTGGTCTTACCATACGCAAGGCAATGTCAGCATCGCGTCGGTGTAGGTTAACTGTGGACACGCCCGTGACTATCTCCATGGTTAAATTTGGATGAGCCGCAATAAGTTTTGGCATGGCTGGAATAATTAGATAATCGGCCAATCCTTGCGCTGTTGCCAGGCGTACATGACCCATCACTTCATCATTATTACGATACGTAGCATCTCCAAAAGCAAAGCCAGCTTGCTCTAGGGCTTCAGCCGGTGAAATCAGATCTCTGCCTTCGTCGGTTAATGTATAGCCCTGTTGATCACGCGTAAATAAGCAAGTCTGTAGAGCAGACTCCAGACGTTCTAAACGTCGAGAAGTGGTGGCAATCCCCAAATTTAATCGTTTTGCTGCGCGACTTAATGTGCCTTCTCTAGCGATGGCGAGAAATATCCTGGCATCATCCCAATTCAAAGACGGGGGGGGGGTTCTGGTTTCCATTTTCGGAAAACTGATTGCGGTTTGTGTGCATATAAATCTCCACTTTCGGAAAGCATAATGAATATCTCAACGTAAACCAAGGGATATTAATTATGAAGAAACGTGTATTAGGTCAAAGTCTTGAAGTCTCCGAGATAGGGTTAGGCTGTATGGGCATGAGTGAATTTTATGGGCCCAGAAATGACGCCGAATCCAAGTCGGTACTCCATAAAGCTATTGATCTTGGCTGCACTTTTTTAGATACCGCAGATACTTATGGCCATTATCATAACGAGCAGCTAATTGGGGAGTTTTTGAAAGAAAGCCGTGCTGAAATTAAAGTTGCGACTAAGTGTGGAATTGTGCGTCGTCCTGGGGAGTACCAACGAGTAATTGATAATAGTCCAGATTATATTCGTCGTGCTTGCGAGAGTTCACTACGCCGCTTAGGTGTTGAATGCATCGACTTATACTATATCCATCGATTAGATCCTAATGTGCCTATAGAAACAACCGTTTTTACGTTGTCTCAATTGGTTAAGGAGGGGAAAATTGCAAATATTGGCTTATCTGAGGTCAGCGCAAGTACACTGAGAAAAGCGCATGCTGTTCATCCAATTAGTGCCGTGCAGACCGAGTATTCACTGTGGACCCGTGATGTGGAGCAAGATGTTTTGCCAACTTGTAGAGAATTAGGTATTGGTTTTGTTCCTTATTCTCCATTAGGGCGTGGTTTTTTGACAGGGAATATTACGCCTGACAGTGACTTTACTCCTGAAGATGCAAGACAATCATTACCGAGATTCACGCCTGATAACCTAAGAGCAAATCGGCCGCTAACAGAGGTGGTTGCTAGCATGGCCAGTAGTAAGTCATGCTCTTCGGCACAAATTGCATTGGCATGGTTATTAGCACAGGGACCTGACATCGTACCTATTCCGGGTACAAAGAAAATGAAGCATTTGATTGATAATTTGGGAGCTCCTGATGTCGTATTAACGGCAGCCGATTTGGCCCGCATTGAATCAGCAGTGCGAGAATTTCAGCCCGCAGGGGAGCGTTATACAACTGAAGGTATGAAAGGAGTGAACGCTTGAGCCCGTTAAACCACACAAATTGGCGCAGCTGGGTCGCTGTTTTTATGCTTGGTATTGCGTCATTTACGGTTGTTGCTACTGAGTTAGCACCAATAGGTATGTTGTCTTCGATTGCACAGGATATGCAGCAGAGTGCCGGTTATACAGGGTTAGTGGTTACTTTGTATGCATGGCTTGGTGCCGCTGCCGCTTTAATTTCAGTCATGATGATTAGCCATTTACCCCGTCGACCATTGTTAGTCGGACTGATGCTATTATTGGGGCTGTCTAATGGTGTGGCAGCTGTCAGTCATAGTTTTAGCGTATTGCTAGCTGCCAGGCTTGTCGGTGCTCTTGCTCATGGTGCTTTCTGGGCAATGATTGGCACTTTGGGCGCACAGCTGGTCTCAGAAAGTAGCGTGGGGAAAGCCACTGCCATTATTTTCGGCGGCGTTTCAACCGCGAGTGTTTTAGGTGTCCCACTGATTAATTGGATAAGCTCTGATGCTGGCTGGCGATCATCATTTTTACTTTTAGCAATATTATCTGTTGTTACGGCATTAACTCTGGCTCTAAGCCTTCCGCATGTATCAGGTACACCGCGTTTGGGAAGGGGGCAACTCTTCTCTGTGTTTCTTCGAAATTCGAAGTTGAGAATCGTCTACCTCATTGCGGCTTGTGGTATCGTTTCACACTTTGCTGCATTTACTTATATTGAGGTGCTACTTTCTTCAGTGATTGCCCTGCCAAACAGTTGGATCTCTATCTGTCTGTTGACATTTGGTGTTGCTGGTATAGTTGGTAACTTCATGTGTGGAATGTATATAGACAACTACTTAAAGAGAGTCCTTAGCACTGGGCTTCTACTTATTTCGTTGTGTTTGATGTTAATTAGTCTTCCGACTGTTAACAGCAAAATAATTACACTACTGATCGTCTCCGGATGGGGCCTTGGTGTTGCGATACTATTCGTTGGTCTTCAAATATGGATCATCCGATTAGCTAAAGACGATGCATTACCAGCTTCAGCTATTTATGCTGCTATTTTCAATGGTGCTGTTGGTACGGGAGCCGTATTAGGAGCAGGAATTTTAGACCATTGGAATATTAGTACGCTTTATTTATCTGCTTCATTAATTACGCTGCTAAGTCTTGCTTTGATGGTTGGTAGTCGTAAAGGGGCTACGGAACAAGCTACTATGGTATAAGTTTGGAATGTTTTTAAATACGTCGACGAGACGAAAAAAATCAAAAAAATTCTGCGCATGGTACAGATGACGATATCGTTAATAGTCACCTTTCTAACTAGCTGTTATATAGATTTATTTTCTGCTTATTGATATTCGAGTGGGAATGATTTCCCAGCTTTAGCTTCTAAATTTATTGTTTATCAAACCTCAGGTTCTGCCTGAGGTTTTTTATTGGGCCACATTTGTCGTGGTGCTTCCAAGAAAAATGTCACCATGCAACATAGGCGCAGGATGATCGCTAGTGCCTCGCAAAACCTTCTTATCATCGTTTGTTTTTGCTTAAAAGCAGATGAATAGCCTCTATCCTAAAGTGGCGTTTATCAATAAGAGGGATTTTTTTCATGTTCATACTCAATAAAACGGCCTGTTGGATGAGTCTTATTTGTGCACTCCCAAGCTATGCAATGACGATTCAAGTCGATCCTCTCGACAGCTCCGGATACGTGGTATCTCGCGTGGAGTTACAAGCCATTGAGCAGCAAAAAGTGGCGGATCCTATGTATGCGATTTGGTCACAGGCTTTACGAACAGCACCTAATAGTTTAGTCGACAGTATTGAGCCGGGGTTGGTGAGTAATCCAGACAATGTGAAACGGGTGGAACGGGTTTTTCCTAAACATGAGTGGAATTTCCTCACTCATATGGCCGCACCTGAATACACCTATACCCGATTTTTAAGAGCCATCGGCAAGTTCCCCGCCTTTTGTGGTGATTATGATGATGGACGTGATGCCGATGCTATTTGTAAAAAGTCGGTGATCACGGCTTTTGCACATTTTGCTCAAGAGACCGGGGGCCATATTGCGAAAGATAATATTTCTGATAATCCACTCGGACTGGAAGAGTGGCAGCAAGCGCTTGTCCATGTTCGGGAAATGGGCTGGTCGGAAGGGCAACTTGGTTATACCACAGGATGTGGACAAAATGACTGGCAAAACCGGAAATGGCCTTGTGGTGATGGTCAAGGCTATTTTGGTCGCGGTGCCAAACAGCTTTCTTATCATTTTAACTACGGTGCTTTTTCCGAAGTGATGTTTGATGGGGATGCTTCTGTATTATTGAATAATCCCGGATTAGTCGCGGACTCTTGGCTTAACCTCGCTTCTGCGATTTGGTTCTTTTTAACCCCTCAAGCACCTAAACCAGCAATGTTGCACGTTATCGACCGTACTTGGACGCCTTCTCAACGTGAAATCGATGCAGGAATTGGTTATGGATTTGGTACCACCATCAATGTCATTAATGGTGGAATTGAGTGTGGCGAGCAAAATAAAGATAAAGGTCAGCCGGTTAACCGGATTCGTTATTGGGAAGGTTTGGCTGAGCATTATCAGATCCCGATTGAAACTGATGAGCTGAATACTTGTTGGCAACAAACGCCTTATGGCAGTTTAAATTTGAATGGTGCAACGGATGTCCTTTACACCAATTGGGACGGTAATTGGCGTTATTATCCTGATCGTCCCGGTGGTTACTCTTTTGAGTGTAATTTAGTCGGCTTTCAAACCGCCTATTCAGCTCTGGTTGAAGGCGATTATGAAAAGTGTGTGACCAACTATTATCAGTCTCACGCCAGTTGGCCTAAAGTGCGGGTGGTAGAACAATTAGAGTCAACCGAGCCTGAACAGCCAGATGAACCACCGGTTGAAGGAACTGAGCTATGGCAAGCCAGTAAGGTTTACTATGCTGGTGATCTCGTGACTTATCAAGGTGGGGTATATCAAGCGAAATGGTGGTCGCAAGGTGATGTACCAACAGCGGGTGATCCTTGGATGGCGATTACACAGCCCTAGATAAATAGCGTTATCTTTAAAGTAACAGGCGATATAGATTAACTCATATTGCCTGCTGCTTTTCTCGATAAAAGGCAGGAGAGGAGCATCAAGGTTGCAAAAATGAAAATAAATTGTGTTAAGCTAGGTCAACATATGCCACGGTTTTTGTATATTCTCAGCATGTTTTTGGGATCGTACTTAACAATGGTTTCTGATGACCTATTAGCGGATTAATTGCGTATTAGGTTATGCCTATTGACTGACTGATACCTGATATTCATGACTTTTTTACCACAACCTTCCCACCGCCTGATTTTTTTTGCCGCTTTGATTGCGGTTTTTTTTGTCGCTTTTCCTAGCATCAGCGTGGCTAAACTTGCTCAATTAACCCAATGGAGTATTGAGCAGTTTGACGATCAAATTATCCTCCTTTCCAGCTTGGCTGTTGTCTTGTGTGTCGTACTTTGTTTTAGTCCAATCGGTAAAAAAACACTCGGTGATGGTCAGCCAGAGTTTTCTTTTACGACGTGGTTAATCATGCTCTTTACCACAGGGATGGGTTCGGGGTTAATTTTTTGGGGCGTTGCGGAGCCGATTTTCCATTTTAATCATCTGCCAAGTATCGATTATCAAGGCGATCAAAAAGATCTCGCTTTAGCCTTAACTTATTTTCACTGGGGAATTCATGCTTGGAGTTTGTATGCCCTCGCTGGCTTGATGATGGCGTGGCTGGCTTATGTACAAAAAAGACCGATGCGAGTCAGTGCGTCATTTGTTGGTCACAATAAAGCGGGGTGGTTATCCAGCATTGACCTAATTGCAGTATTGGCGATTTTATTTGGGATTGCTGGTGTATTGGCTAATACCATGGCACTGGTTGAGCAAGGGATACGTAGTGTTAGTGGTTATCAAGGGGATTTAACCGTATTGCGGATTGGTTTGACGGTGTTACTTGGCGTGTTATTTACTGCATCAAGTGCGTTAGGCTTACAAAAAGGCATTAAGCAACTCAGCCGTTTTAACGTCTTGCTCATGTTGGTTTTATTTGCCGTGGTGTTTGTTTATGTTGATACCTTAGCGGTTATTCAGCGTCTATTGAGTTCTTTAGTCACCTATATCAACATTCTGCCGCAAGTCTCGTTCGGTGCTCTGGGAGAAAATAAAAGCTGGAGTCAAAATTGGACGGTGATTTATCTGGTTTGGTGGATAGCGTGGACGCCGTTTGTTGGGCCATTTATTGCTCGCATTAGCCGCGGACGAAGTATTCGACAATTTTTGTGTTGTACCGTGCTGATCCCTACACTTGCTTCTGTTTTGTGGTTCTCTGGCTTTGCTGGTGCAATATTCGATAGTCTTTATCTACAAGAAGTCATCACAGCAGTGAGTGATGATTACACCAAAGGCTTATTCGTGTTTTTCTCTCATCTTCCTGCGAGCAATCTATTAGCGATAGTGGCGCTGGTATTGTTACTGACGTTTGTTATTTCAAGTGCTGATTCGGCTATCTATGCCGCTGGCATGCTGACCAATGATCAACGTTTGACCAGTAAGATCAGTTGGTCAGTGATTGTGGTCACTTTAGCGATTGCCTTGGTTACGATTAACGATGTTGATCTCAATAAACAGATAGCCATCGCAGGGGCACTGCCGTTTACGTTTGTATTAATTGCACAAGCTTGCTTTACCTTGCTAACTCGCGGCTCATCCTCAGCTCAAGCCGCCGAACCAGAGGGCTAAAATGACTTAAGCTGAGTTATTCTCGGTCATGAATTGAGGACGGAGACTGGTCGATGATTAGACGTCAGCTCCATCCTTGACTGCCCGTCTCTGAGTAATCAGGGAAATCAGGGATATCATCCCTTACTACTTGAAGTGGCTACGTTCGTTGGTACTTATCACATCACATCACATCACATCACATCGTATAGCTATGTTCATGGAAACGCACTTACTTACCCAATAACCTTTTATTTCAAGGACTTTGGCTATCTATTTATACATGTAACAAAAAGTGTATAAGTGTAATCTAAGTTTTCATTAATGGTTTTTCCTTTTTGACGACTTGTTCACTAAACTTCGCGCGTAATTTTTATTAACATTTTTGAAGGTAATGTGAATGTCGACGCAACTTGCTAACCCTGCGCCGCTTGGCTTGATGGGTTTTGGTATGACAACAATTCTACTTAATATCCATAATGCTGGTTTCTTTCCTATTGATTCAATGATTTTGGCAATGGGGATCTTTTATGGTGGCCTTAGCCAAGTGATTGTTGGCATCATGTGCTTTAAACGCGGCGATACTTTTGGTACCACTGCGTTTACCTCATACGGTTTATTTTGGTTAACTTTAGTTGGTCTATTAGTGATGCCATATATGGGACTGCCAGCCAGCCCGGCTCATTTTATGGGCTGGTATTTAACGTTGTGGGGCATTTTTACTGGTTTTATGTTTATTGGTTCACTGTGCTACCCAGTCGCTAAACAAGTGGTGTTTGGTTCGTTAACTATCTTGTTTGCTTTACTGGCGCTGCGTGATTTTACCGGTAGTGAGCTGATTGGTACGATTGCTGGTTTTGAAGGTATTTTCTGCGGTGCGAGCGCAATTTATTTTGCTATGGCGCAAGTGATCAATAATGAATATGGCCGAACCGTATTACCGATTGGTGCTAAGCGTAAAGCGGCGGTGGTCGCTGAGCCAGTTAGCGCTTAAATCCTACATAGTCTACAAAAGCTGGCTTAGGCCTAACTCCTATCACTTAGCGTGTTTGGAACGAACTGGGTAGCGAGTTTTACTCATACGAACGGTCCTGGATTTGGGCCGTTTTTTTCGTTCTGGAAGAATGTAACGCTTTACTCGCTCTCGCATTGCCCTCAACTTTTTAGGGATTGAGCCGGGTGAGGCTATCGCACACCACATCAGTTCATCTTGGATATCTCGAAGTGCCATCATAAAGCTTATTCGAAGAGGTGATACCTTGGCTTCTTTCGCAATGCGGCTGATTTCTAAGCGAACCAGATTGTAAGCAATCAGTATTCCCCATACCTCTTGTTCTACCCCTTCTACAGACTGGCTTCGGAGAAGACGTT
>NZ_WXWI01000011.1:0-14564 GCF_009904895.1 Vibrio sp. V31_P5A7T61 | reverse complement strand
ATTAAACAAGCCATCAAAACCATTAAAAAGTACCACCCTGAACGTATTGTCATCGAAGCCACCGGACGCTTAGAAATGCCATTCATCTTAGCCTGCGATAACGCTAAGTTACCCTATGTCATTGCTAATCCATTACATATCAAAAAGTTCTCCGGCGCCCTTGGACATCGAGCTAAAAATGACCGCTTAGATGCCGCTCTTATTGCCCATTACGCGGAAGCGATTAAACCGAAACTCACACAATTGAAAAGTGAAAACATTCGTTTAATGAGTGACTTAGTGACAAGACGCAACCAGTTATTGACCATGCAAACCATGGAAAAGAACCGCTCTCAAATCATGCCTAAGACTGTTGCGTCATCGATTAAATCCCTACTTACCATGCTCAAAAAACAGATAGAAAATATTGAAACTAGAATCGAAAAACTCATCGAGACATGCCCTGATTACCAAGCAAAAAATGAGCTATTACAGAGCGTACCTGGCATCGGAAAAATTGCGGCAGCCTCCATCATCAGTAACGTACCTGAGCTGGGCTACATCACCAACAAACAAGCGGCTTCATTAATCGGTGTCGCTCCCATTACTCGAGAAAGCGGTAGTTATAAAGGCAAGAGAATGATCAAAGGCGGACGCATGCAAGTCAGGACGGTTTTGTACATGGCCATGATGTCTGCAATGCAATGTAATCCTGTTTTTAAACAGCACTATCAAAAGTTATTAGCGGCAGGCAAACCTAAAAAAGTAGCGATCATTGCTTGCGTCAGAAAGATGGTAGTTATCCTAAATTCTATGCTCAGAGACGGCTGCATGTGGGATGTAAACAGCGCCAAAATTAACTCTTGACGCCATAGTCTCTTGTTAAGCGTGTTGCCGTGCTTGATCTGCACAGGGACTTCGATGCCGTGGAGCATCATATTGGTGATACACAGCAAATGTGGCAGTTGTTTCTTCTCTACACCATGGATTTGTTTTTGCAGTGTTTGGTGGTCGGCTGCGCTTGTCACGTAGTTCTCTTTAACGTGATCGAACGAGCAAGCCAGGAATCCACCCGTGCCGCAGGCGGGATCCATAATTTGCTCACCCAGCTTAGGGTCAAGACGATTGACGATAAAACGAGTTACCGCGCGAGGGGTGTAGAACTCACCCGCATTACCTGCGCTTTGTAGGTCACGTAGGATTTGCTCGTAGATATCACCAAACAGGTGGCGTTCTTTAGAGTCAGTAAAGTCGATTTCGTTGAGCTTGTTAATTACTTGGCGCAGCAGTGTGCCATTTTTCATGTAGTTGAAAGCATCACTAAAGGCTTCTTTCACCACAAAACCACGTGGATTGGTGTCTTTCGGTGCGGTTAGGTTTTTTAACGTAGGGAATAGGTCATCATTGATGAATTTCAGCAGCTCATCACCCGTAATGCCTTGGTTATCTGCCGCCCAGTTACGCCATAGGTACTTGGCTGGGATAGGTTCGCGGTAATCATCTAACTCGAACTCTAGCTCTTCTTCTTGTGCATCAAACACTTTAAGGAATAAAAGCCATGACATTTGGCCTAGACGCTGCGCGTCACCATCCACACCCGCATCTTTACGCATGATGTCTTGAATAGACTTGATAACTGAACTGATTGACATGGAGTTCTACTAACTGACTGAAAAAATTAGCGCTGATTATAGCATTTCTACGTCAATCTGAGTACTGAAAAGAGGAGAGATGATGCCCAATAACGGTGGAGGTTAGTGGGCATTTACATCTATGATAAATATATAAATTAATGGCTTACTGGTTGTTGATTCATGCTCATTTTGCTCCGTAAGGCAAGGTACAACACCCAAGTGATGAGTGCATCAGCAGTAATGCCCAAGCCGAACATTATGGCGATTCGTTCAAGCGTAGGGACAAAGATACCGATTTGATAAAGCACAAAAGCACAACCGTAAAACAAGGTGTTTACGATAAGTGATTGATACAGCATTAAATCAGTTCGTCCAATACCATAAAAGTAACTGTCTATGACATTGTTTAAACTGAAAATGACATAGAACCCAACCATTAGCCAAACTAGACTGGTGATTGACTCAGGGTTCTCTATCCCCATGACATTGGCTATAAAGCTGTTCCAAAGCGGTGCGGTGAGTATCCAAACAGCGATAATTCCTAACGTTATCCAAAGGTAGCCATTGACTCGCTCAGATGTTAACCCATTGTTTGTCGCAGCATCTTGCTTAACTAGTTGTCCTAATGTCAAAACGGGAAGTAGTAGCCAGCCCCAAATAAATTGATTAGCAACCCAGAATGTTCCCGCTTGTTGTACTTGGTTAATAAGCTGAAGAATCATGATAATAAAGGCAGTATTTCGTACGAGAGACTCAAGCCCTGACTTCCATCCAATCTTTGCCCATTCTTTGAGCCATTGCGATTGATCTCCTTTAGAAAACTTGAAGCTTAGAGTGATCCCTGATTTCGATAAATAAATCAGGGCAAACAGCGCGAGAAGACTATTGACCACGATATTACTTAAAGCAATACCATTCACTCCTAACTGAAGGGAGTAAGGTAGTTGACTGACGAAAACGCTGTCACAAAGGACAGTCATGATCGTTTGTACTACTAGAAGGCCATACAGCGCTTTCCGTTCATTTTTTAGGACGAGAACCAAAGACAAAAAGGCATAAACGCTGGAGAGCAGAATAGCGGCAGATTCCAATCGAATGTATTGGATCGTTTGTGTCAATAATTCAGCCTGTTGCTGCATCGCATCAACAAAGTTCGGGGCTAGCCACAAAACCATTAAGGTCGCCACAAAGTAGCAAACTAAGGTAACCAAAAGAGATAGACTGGCTCGCTCGCGAAAAACTTCATTATTATGAATCACTCTGCCTAGAATAAATGCTAAAGGGATGAGTAATGCTTCGCTGAGGACTTCATATCCTACATTTAGCCATGCAACTTGTGCTGCAATGCTAAAAGTCCATGGGCTTGGGATGCTGCCCAAGAAATGGATTCGTGTAGTAGAGTAGATTAGTGGTATTAAGCTTGTCAGAGCCAATGTTAGCCACAGGCGAAAGTTGATTGTCTTTATTTGATGATTTTTCAATTTTTAAGCCTTGTTATCTTCACTAGGGATCTCGTGGAGAAAGCGATTCTCCACAGAGAAATAGCAATTACTTTTAATCAGTTGTTTCTTTCCGAGCCGTTCGAACAGTGTGATTAGGTACTGATAAAGTTCAGTATATTGCACTGTACTGATATAAGTTGCTGAGCAGTTAAATACTTGCCATGGGAAATCAATCAATGTTGTAGCGGCATGTTTGGGAAGATAGTTGTGTTTAAACTCACTCAGCAATAAATGTTCTAGCTGAACACAATAGTGCTGGATGATAGAGCAGTGAAAGTGGTACTTGTAACTGTCGTTGTTAGCGATAAGGTTCGGTAAGGAGCAAAACAAAAAGTAAACCTGAGCGGCCAACTCTTTGGCTTGCTTTCGCTCGCTTGTATGTGTTTTAGTAACTGCGTCTAATTGTTCTGCAAGGCCAAGCTCACCCTTTAAAATAGTGAAGTGAACGTTGTAGATTTGTGACTCGCGATAATAAAGAGAAATGTCAGACAGCGATTGGCCTATAACGATTTCTATAAGCAAACGGTCTTGTGTTCTAAGAGTGATTTTCGATCCCAAAATATCGGTATGAGCCAATTGTTCACCGAACAATCTGAGGAGTCTTTTATGCCAATTCTGAACCGAAATCGATGACTGAATAAATAAATCGATATCGGAGCGCTTTGTTAACTGATTAGCCCCTAAGCTACCGTAAAGTAGAGCTGTAGGTACGCTTGTATCTGTGCTCAATACTTTATTCAGCTTACTGACCCAAGTGTGTTGAGATAATGGGAAGGCCGCCCAGAAGGCATCAAAGTTATCAGAGAAGTCAAAACTGTAAGACTGCCAAATCTGTCTTTGCCAGTGAGCTTCTAGCTCTGTCGGTATGGTTTTATTTTTCAAAAATCTAATAGCTTCATCAATAGCTGGCAGTTTTTTGTAGGATGATTGGTAAGAGATTTCTGAGTATTTCTCGTCATCAATTGCATTGATGCTCTGCTCAATATCTCTAGTGCAACAAATTAATATGCCTGTTTTCCTATCTAATTGATTGGCAAGAAGGCTAGCTGTTTGACCGTATCCTGTAAATTCAACAATCGCGTTTTCCTGTTGTTTAACCACAGCAAGGAAATGCTCACATGCAAGTTGCTCACCTTGCTCGGTTCCATCGCCAAAGCGAATTCGATACTCATTTAAAGATAAATAAGGGAACTCAGGCAAACGTCCTTGTATTTGTTGGCTTAACGTCGTTTTGCCTGAATTTAGGTTACCAAAAATATAGATATGCATTGTGGCTTGAGGTCGTTAACCAAGCTAAAGAAACTCTAGCTTGGTTTAAATGGAGATTAGGCTGATTGATAAATCTCAGCTTCCAATTCAGAAATCGCTTCTAAGTACTGCTCTTTACCACCAAAGCATTTTTTGACGATTTCAGCAGGGCGTCCCATCTCGTCAAAAGGCTTAACTTTGAGTACATGAATATTTTCAATCTCTTGAACGCCTTCGTCTGCGTACTTGTCCAGTAGGTTGTTCAACACCTGCTGAGCCGTTTCACCGTACTTAGTGAAGTAGTTGCGCTTTTTGACGTTGTCTGCCCGTTCTTTTCTGGTGAGTGCTGGTTGGTCATACACGACATGACAAATCATGTCGAATGGGTCGAGATCTTTGCCCACTTCCAGCTCTAATGCTTCCCAGATGATGCCTTCCTCTGCCAGTTCATCAATGATTGCTTGCTTTTTATCGGCATCTTGCCAGCGCTTAACAAAGTCATCCATTGAGGAGAACTGTTTTGCCATTGTCTTGCGGGTATAGTCTTTGAACGATTCGGTGACGAGTTTACCGTCGGAATCGTAGTATTGAACACGTTCGGCAATGGCTTTCACCGTTACACCGTTGACATGGAACTTTCTCACTCGGTTTTCATCCTGCCAATCATCATCGGAATTGCTACCGTCAGAAGGAGATGAACCTGAGTCGTATGGAGCTTCTGGTTCTTGGATGCTTTCAGGGTCGATATCTTCCCCTTCAAATGGATCATCTTGTTCAAGTTCATCTTTACCATCGATGATTTCATCAAGTCCTTCATCGGTTTCGAAGTCTTCTGGTTTTGTCTCTTTAACTCGTTCAGGGACACCATCAAAGCGCTCATCAGCGAACAGTTCAGTCGCCTTTTTGAAGTCTAGAATGGTAAACCATAGCTTTCCGTAACGATCATCAATACGAGTACCACGACCGATGATCTGCTTAAACTTGGTCATCGACTGAATGCCCTGGTCAAGAACAACCAGTTTGCAAGTTTTTGCATCGACACCTGTTGTCATGAGTTCTGAGGTGGTCGCGATAACAGGGTAAGCCTTTTTGGGGTTGATGAAGTTATCAAGCTGAGCTTTGCCGATTTCATCATCACCTGTAATTTTCATTACGTATTTTTCATTCTTAGCAACTTGCTCAGGATTGCAGTTGATTAGTGCTCGACGCATACGCTCTGCGTGGTCAATGTCATTACAGAACACAATGGTTTTAGCCATCGGGTCGGTACGTTTGAGGTAACTGGTGATGGTCTGTGCAACCAGTTCTGTTCGCTCATCAATGACCATAGTTCTGTCGAAGTCTTTCTGGTTATAGATCCTGTCTTCGATAACTTCACCATGTTTATCGACTTGTCCTTTGGTTGGTCGCCAACCTTGTAAGTCTACATCGATGTCCACACGCACAACTTTGTAAGGAGCTAGGAAGCCGTCTTCAATGCCTTGCTTAAGCGAATAGGTATAAAGCGCATCACCAAAGTATTCTGTGTTAGAAACGATATCGGTTTCTTTCGGTGTCGCGGTTAGCCCGATTTGAGTCGCAGAGCCGAAATACTCAAGAATCTCGCGCCATGCGCTGTCTTCAGCGGCACTACCACGATGGCACTCGTCAACAACAATCAAGTCAAAGAAATCAGGGGCAACTTGTTTGAATGCCTTTTGGTGCTCTTCTGGGCCAGTCAGAGCTTGATATAGAGCTAGATGGATCTCGTAAGCGGGATCGACTGTTCGACCAGTGACTTTGGTCATAGCGGGGCCAAATGGTTGAAAATCGTTGGTCTTAGTTTGATCGACCAGAATGTTTCTGTCCGCCAAAAATAGGATGCGTTTTTTGGCTCGGGACTTCCATAGTCGCCAAATAATCTGGAATGCAGTGTAAGTTTTGCCCGTACCCGTTGCCATAACCAGCAGCACTCTATCCTGTCCTGCTGCGACTGCTTCGACGGTTTTGTTTATCGCTTGTAGCTGATAGTAGCGCGGAGACTTACCGCTACCATCGTCATGGTAATCTTGAGTAATGACGGGAAGGTGCTCGGTTTTGTAGCCTTTCCAAACGCAGTACTTGTCCCATAGTTGCTGAGGTGTCGGGAAGTCTTCAAGTCGGATCTCAGTTTCGAGTTGAGCTGAGTTGGTTTTATCGTGGAAGATAAAACCGTCGCCATTTGAGGCAAAGATAAAAGGGACGTCAAGTAAGCTGGCGTAATCAAGGCCTTGCTGCATACCTTTTCCGACTTCATGCTTGTTCGCTTTTGCTTCGACAACGGCTAGAGGCATGCTCGGTTTATGGTAAAGGACGATGTCCGCAGACTTAACCTTTTTCCTCGCCGCTGCCTGACCACGAACAATAACTTTACCATCACGGAGTTTTACTTCTTGACGAATCTGAGACATATCATCCCATCCTGCACCTTTAATAGCAGGAAGAATGAATTTCGTGATGATGTCGGTTTCAGATAGCTTTGATTTGTTTATTGTCGATTCCATGCGATTAGCCCGCTCAGTACAAATGCATTTCATGACTATACCAAAGGATGCATAAAAGCAGAAAAGATACTGACTTATCAGTGAAGTGGGTAACGGTATGGGTGAGATGCCCGAGGCTATTCGTGGAAATAGTTATCCCGTTATGCAGTAGAGCATAACGGGAAGTCAGTTAAACAGACCCTAGAGACTCGGTATTTACCACTACAAGGTGTGTTGGCTACTTTCGTTCACCCCAATCACATAGTCTGTCTATGCTCATGGGGATTCACTCACTTGCCGCCTACCTGAAACTCCAAGTGGTTTGGATGTAGCTATGTTGATGGCTTAAGTTTGAGGTTCGTTTGATTCGTAGTAGCAACTTGCTGCTACATTTGTCGCTCTTTGATCAATGTTTCAAAATCTGAAGGATAAGCCGTAACAAGAGTAGTTTCAGCGTTCAGAGCATTTAAGTTATCTCTGATACTGGCAATGGTACGAGGAATAAACTGACTTGAATCTCCCATCACTCCGCGAACGAGGTCGCGACCTAGATTTTCTAAGCCACCAGTAACGATATCGAATTGAGTATAAATATCGACATGATAGCCACCTTCATATTGCCATAGACAAGTATAAAACTGAGTATTTTCTCCATGTGAATTCATCGAGCTGTCAGTTGCTTGAGCATACACAAGTGCTCCATCACAAGTCGGCATTCTAACCGCTCCACCTGCTAAAGCTGATAGGGCTGAGTTGCCAGCGAATGGATTGACTAGTTGAAAGCGAGGAGACTCTTTAGGTAACGGATAAGGGGGTAAATCCTCAGTGATTTTTACAGAAGAAGTATTGGACTGTAATGCCGTTTTTATCGCTTTAGCCATATCTGTGGACGAAATGTTATCTGCTACCTTTAAATCAAAAACAGCGTAACTTCTCTTAGTTTCTTTTGTTTTAGTTAGCGACGTATTTTGGCATCCCATAAGCCCTAATGATGCGATTAGAGCCAGAGCAATTGATTTGTAATGCATGAAAATAATAACCTTTTTAATAATCAAAGCCTATGCATTTTATTGCCCAATTATTTGGTAAGCAATTGTTAAATAAAGATCTAGATCACTAAAAACGTAAAAATAGTTTTGAATGGCTTTAACTTACGGTCAACATGCGGTTGTCTCAATCACGGACGACATACAGCACCACAAACTCTCGCCTTTCCTCATGAAGTGAGGTAGTTAACATTTCCATTGCGGGCATATACCATCAGCGTTTCAAGCCATCGTTTGTTTGCTGAACATATTTCCAATGCCTTAACTTATTGTATCAGTGTGACGGAATTTATCGATGGCAAAAAAGCCAACCTATCGATTCAAATCATCGATTGAGAAACGCCGGCCAATAACCAATTACATTTCATTGAAGAGATGGAAATGGACAATATTCACTGCATAGGTAAACGCATTCCTGATCTGGTCTATTTTTTAATGGTCTGCCTTTGCTCAAGGGTGCAATGAGAGCGATGCCTAGTTTATTTCAAGCGGCAGTTAGCGGCTATTCAAATTTACAGCAGATAAATTGATTACTCACTAACAGACTGTTTATCGGTAATGCCAAGTGGTGCGATTAAACGTTAATTGCTAACCAAAGTAGGCTCCACATAGGCTGCGGTTCCCCACAATGGCACAGTGGAAAGACTGTGCTTAAAGCTACCTGAAGTCTCTTTAGTCGAGTATGACACATACATTAAGGTTTGCGTTTGCGGATCATAAATACGTCGGATTTTCATGCTTTTAAAGAAAATGCTCTTCGATTTTTTAAACACGACCTCACCAGATTTGGATTTGTCGATGTTAGCGATCATCTGTGCAGTAATTTCTCCGGTTTGGCGGCACGAAATTGATGAGTCAGAAGGATCGGCTAGGCTCAAATCTGCTTCAATACTGGCAATATGGCAGGTGACCCCCGTAACGATGGGATCCGTTAAATGATGGAGTTTAATGTCTTTCATGGTAAACAAGCCTAAGCTGACATCACCGACGGCAGAGCGATCACAGCCGGATAGTAATAAAGTACTTACGGCTAGGATGGTTAATTTTTTGAGCATATCTGGGATCCTCGACAAAACAGAGCATGATAATAACAGTAAGCAAAACAAAAGCGTGTAGATAACTGTGCTATGATAGGAAAAATATTGAGAACCTATCCTAACTTTGCCTCTTCACCCTGCGATGGGTAAGTGCTTTGGGCAAAATTGCTCGCCAAAGAAGAAACGACTATGACACATTTATCTTCATCTAACGACATGCAAGCGCTGATTGATGCGAAGAATCAATGGCTGTATGACCAGGTTGATGTCCAGTTCCCGACGCCAGAAAGTCTGCAAGGCCTTACGGTTTATCAGACATTAAATCAAGCCTTACCCAGTGAAGCGTTTACGGCGCAGCATCACGTTGCCGAGAGTCATTTAGCGGCCATTTATTTGGTGGACTTTCATCGTTTAACCATTATGTTTGCGTTATTACAAGCGACGCGTTGTGAGCAAGCGGCCCAACAAGCTTTATTAGTCGAGTTTTTCACGCAGATCATTTATTCGCCGCCTTGTCGCTTATACTTAGGATTTGCTGACGCTCAACCGATGGCTGCTGCCATTGTGACCTGTGATGGCTCGTCACTGCTTATCTCCGATGTGGTGATGCAAAACAACCCGATCTTTACCTCTAGTGATGAGTTTGTTTCTGCTGTCGTGGCTAAATATCAGCAAGAAAACCTAGTCTCCGGTTCTATCTATATTGAGCATTCCCAGCCATAACACTTTTCGGCGTCGTTGAGTTATTGCATTCATCTTGCTTCTATAGAAGAGAATCGTGATGTTGCTTGAAGATACGGGATTATTGTCGGTCTTTTCCTTTATTTTGTTAACTCTATCATCCGAGTGCTATCTCATCGGTATACACTACTTTGGGGCTTATCCCTTTCCCCTGAAGTCGCCTTGGTGTTGATGATTAACGCTATAGGTTATCAATCAATGATCGGCAATGAGTGATAAGGTTAAATCGCATAGGGATTGTTTAACTGCCGTTAGCCATCGCAAAGCATAATAAGGACAGCCATGAAAAACCGTACCATTCGCTGTGTGATTTTTGATTGTGAAGGAACGTTGATTGATAGCGAGCGTTTGAGCTGTATCGCGCTAGTGCGAGTGTTTAATGAGCTGGGTGTTTCATTAACGCTTGAGAATGTTTTGCAGCATTTTTCTGGTGGTAAAATTGCCGATATTCTGGTTAATACCTGTCAATTTGCAGGTATCAGTGCTGATATTGATCAACTAGAACTTCGTTACCGGCAAGAGCTTACCTCATTGTTTGATACTGAGCTTAAGCCTATGCCAGGTGCGATTAATTTATTAGAGCAGCTCAAACGGCATAATATTGAATATTGTGTTGCTTCAAATGCGCCACACGACAAAATGGTCGCTGAATTAAGATTAGCGGGTCTAGAGCGCTATTTTACTGGTGGGCGCATTTATTCCGCCTTTGAGGCGAATAGTTGGAAACCTGAACCCGATCTGGTGCGCTACTGTGCCATGAGTATGGGATTCTCATTAGCGGATTGCGTATACGTCGATGATACACCGAAAGGTGTTGAAGCGGGGATCCGTGCTGGAGTTGTGACGTTCCAACTGTGTTCACCGCTACTTGTTCATCCTGTATCGCATGCTGATGTCATTGCCCTTGATCATTTGGATCAATTAATGGCGTTTCTTAACTACTCATTAACCGATAGCAGGCAAGCTCAGGCTCTTAAGCGCTGAGCATTTTATGCTGCTATTTTTCGTGTCAATGCTGAGTTGGGGTTAAGGGATGCAACTGATGGGGGAGATAAGTGGCTGCCAGTGTGACAGGTGGTTTACTTAATAAGACTTGTTGTTGGATCTGCGGCAACTGATGGGTATGAAAACCGCATTGTGCGCAAAAAAACTTTTCGCCATTCTGAGAGATGAAAAACTCGTCATGTTGACATAATGGGCAAGCGTCAATATCAATTTTTGGGGTTATTGTTGTCATAATTGTTACTCAGCAGCATGAAAAAAATTGCTCATCTTCCCTCTCTTACCTTGAAGCTGCGACAAACTTCGCCATTCGCTCCATTCTTGAAATTATTTTCACCATTCCAAGCAGTATCGGGGGTTACTTTTATTAGGTCATCTATTCATCTTATCTGATGCTATACCCTTTCTACTTGAAGGTTCAGCGGTATTAGCTACGTTCGTTCACCCCAATCACATCGTTTGCGCTCATGGGGATTCACTCACTTGCCGCCTTCCTGCAACTTCAAGTCGTTTGGGTATACAGCAAGGATGGCGGTTTTTATTATCAGCAATTTTCCGCGCTCTAAGCATGAGTGTTTAGGAATAGTGCATTAAGCATAATCGGCTTTGTGACGATACTGATTAAATAAAGATGGCTTTGATTCATTTTTGAGAGTGGTTTCATATTTTCTGTTTTATTTGTGATATTGATCCGTTGAGGTGATTTTTTGTTCTGCTTCAGTAAGCCAGATAAGTGGCAAAATGAGGATTTACATTCAACAATTACATGAGAAGCGCAGACCAGTTCAAAAACTGACGCTAAGCTGCAGATGGAAACTCGACAAATGCCTAGCTTTAGCTTTGAATGGGAATGAGACAACGTAGCGTGAGTAGAGTATGGCGAATTCACAGGCTTTGAGTACCACCTTTCAAACCTATATGGAAAACCCTTTGTTATGGCCGATCCTAGAAGTTTTGAAACGGCAATCTTCAGGTTGGAAGGTACATACCTTAGCGGCTCATCTTAGCGAGCAGGGCTTAATTCCTGTGCTTGATAGTGCTGCTGATAAAGATCTTTTTAAGCGAAACTTTCTGATCATGAATGCGTTATACCAGTTACAAGAGATGTTGTATCCGAAAAACTGGTTACAAGTTGAGGCGATGGACATTGCGCTATTGCCAGTATTTAGTCATTCGCAATATGCCATAGACCCTGATGATCCGCTGCGTGATTATTACTCGCGTTGGGAGCACTATGAAGTCAGTGAAGGGGAAGTGAAGCGGTTACTGAATGAATTTTGGACCCGTTATCAGCGTTTTGTTGGAGGGGACGACATTAAAACCCTCGATCGTTCTCAAGCTTTACGATTATTTGAATTGCCCGCTGATGCTTCTTCTTTTGAAATTCGTAAGACCTGGCGTCGATTAGCGTTACGTTGGCACCCGGACCGAGATAATGGTAATGCTGCTCAATTTCGAATCTTGTGCGCCGCTTGGAATGTCTTGAGGCATGAGCATTAGATAGGATTGAGCATTTATCGTCGTTGTATAATATCCCCAACTCACAGAAACGGTTTGTTATCATGTGTGTTGAGGATATTGAAAATGACCATCTTTAAGCGACGTGGATTATTCGGCTATTTTAAATTGTGCTTTACGTAGACGATTTAAGGTGGCCATCGCATCTAAAATACGTGGTTTCGCCAAATCGCCTTGATTGGGCATCTTGCTGTACCATTCACCTTCCAATAATGCCTCCAGCTCTCGTGCCGGATGAGTTGCCCAACCAGGCTGCTGGGCAAGTTGAAAACAAAGCCAGCCGATAGCGTTAATCTCTGCAGACGACTCTAACTGTTCCAGTGCCGAGATATCAGCAAATTCTTTACCAAAGCGTAGTGAACTGGTGCCTTTAGCCGATACTCTAAATTTACCCTCTGCCAATATTTTTTGTAAAACACTGCGGTTTAATGATCGAGGAGGGAAAGCGGTTAATGGCGTTTCACACTCATTGCGACGTAAGGTTGGATGCTGTTGGATCACTTGTTGTGCTTTCGCAGTAACATCGATCGCTTGATAATCATGCATTTGAATCACGGTATCTGCGATATCTAAATAATCTCCCGAGCCACCCATGACTATCAAGGTTGAAATGCCGAGTTCATCTCTTAATTGACCAATTCTATCCACCAATGGCGTGATGGGTTCATCGCCTTTCGCGACTAAAGCCTGCATTCTTTCATCACGGATCATAAAGTTGGTGGCAGAAGTATCTTCATCAATCAACAGAGTGCTTGCGCCTGCTTCAATAGACTCTTGTAACCAAGCGGCTTGTGAGGTTGAGCCGGAAGCATCTTGAGTACTAAAATCATGGGTGTTTTTACCCATAGGTAGATGATTGATGTAATTGGATAAGTTTAAGTTGTGAACACAACGTCCTTCTTCCGCACGAATTTTCATGGCTTGCGGATCGGTCACGATACCTTCTCGACCATCTCCGGGGATGTGATTGTAAATCGAACGCTCTAACGCGGTTAATAAGGTTGATTTACCATGAAAACCACCACCGACGATTAAGGTAATACCTTTAGGAATTCCCATGCCAGTGATCGCGCCTTGGTTTGGCGTCGTGAGTGTTATCTGCAGGGTTTTTGGCGCTTGAAAAGGCACCGCTTCTTTCATCGGTAGATCGCAGTTACCCGCAACACGAGGTAAGACACTACCATTAGCAACAAAAGCAACCAATCCATTAGCTGATAACTGATCACGCAGCGCTTGCTGATCTTCAATCACTTGGCAATGGGTAATCAAGGCGGGTTTATCCAGTTCACGCTCTAAGGTGGCTCGACGGATAAATTTTGGCAGATGAAACGTTAAAATATTAATGGCTTTTTTGGCCAAAATATCACGACCTTCTGCGGGTAAATTGATTCGAAAACGAAGTTCAATACCTTGTTGATTGAACAGAACAGACGTGCTGTCCAATACGGTTTGCCCAGTCAATGAGATAGATAGGCTGTTTTCTTGTTTGGCTAATTCAGCAAAGCGGCGAGCGATAAAGTCGCGGGCGGCTTGTTGATATGTGGCTGAGCAGTCTTTTAACCACTCTAATCCAGTCAGTGACCAAGCACGTTGTGCTCGCAAACGAGAGGCTGATGCGTAAGGATCGGACTGAACGTGATCGATAGACAGGGTAAAATCACCAAAGTCATACTGGCCCTTAATTTTCTGATAGGCACGGTAGTTCTGTTTTTCGAGTTTTTTCAGGTTTGCAATTAATAGATCCATCTCGAGTATCACTTATTGAGAATGACAAAGGCGCGATTATAGGGACCGCTATAGACAGAGTAAAGCAATCTCCGATCTTCTCATCACCTTTACCTGTTAAGGTTTACGGCTTTACTGGTTTAGTACCATCATCTCCAAGCGCCAACTTATCGATACATCATGGGGAGATGATGGTTGATTGACGGAGTAGAACACCCATCACATGTTAAATGTGGTCCATAAAGGGAGAAAGGTCGACGTCTTGTTGGTAGTCAATCTCAGGAAAACCAAAGCCGTTTAAGCGTAAAAATTCTTGCTTGAAGCCTTGTATGGATAATAACTAACGAATCAGGGTAAAGTGAGACCCAGACTTTAGCTGCAACTAAAGTTCTCTATCTGATAGTTCGATTGAAGTGTGGCTCCTCTATCGAGAGACCGATAACAAGAGCGAACGTCAGATAGAACTCCAAGCACCACACTCGAATAGTCTTCTGGGTCTCGAACCCGCATTTAGCAAGCAAGAGTTAGCTTATTATGAATACAAATACACTGCAAAACATTAATGTCGGCGTTGATACCGGCAAGTCACAATTAGATATCTATATCCGTCCTCTCGATATCTATTTTAATG
>NZ_WXWI01000075.1:0-14659 GCF_009904895.1 Vibrio sp. V31_P5A7T61 | reverse complement strand
ATTTTTTATTTTTTTGTCACGAGTATGAGTCCGTCAATAACGAAATAAAGTGTAAATATATAAATTTGCTTTTCGATCTCAACTGGTTATATAACATGGCTTGATACTTCTATCTAACTGGGCTGCCCATGACTACTTTTATCATCATCATCGCTATAGTGCTGCTTATCGGCGTTTACGCGATCTCTATCTACAACAAATTAATTACCCTACGTAACCGCTTTAAAAATAGTTTTGCGCAAATTGAAGTCCAACTAAAGCGTCGTTATGATCTTATCCCTAACTTAGTAAGCACAGCGAAAGGCTACATGCAACACGAGCAAGAGACCTTTGAACGTGTGATTCAGGCGCGTAATCAAGCGATTTCTGGTCTAAAAGCCGCGAGTGAAGCGCCAGAAAGTGAAACGGCCATTCAACTTCTCGGTCAAGCAGAGGGGATGCTCAAGAATGCACTGGGCCGGTTGAATGTGGTGGTGGAAGCGTATCCTGAGCTTAAAGCCAGTCAAACGATGATCCAACTGCAAGAAGAGCTCACCAGTACAGAAAATAAAGTCGCATTTGCTCGTCAAGCCTTTAATGATTCGGTAACCAGTTACAACACCTATAAGCAAACTTTCCCTCCCGTTTTATTTGCCAATATGTTTGGTTTTCAAAATGGTAACTTGCTTGAGTTTGCTGACAGTGAAGCAATTCAAGAGGCGCCTAAGGTGAGCTTTTAATGGATTTCTTTCAACATCAAGATACCGCCCGTCAACAAACTCGGCGCTTGGTGCTGTTATTGGCTTTCACTATGTTGTCGATTACTGCCCTGCTTAGCCTTGGCAGTATGTTCATTTATTTAAGTGTCTCTCATGCCTCATTGGATTGGCAAACGGCAATCCGCTTAAGCTTGTTGTGCTTCGCCGCACTGAGTCTCGTTATTGGCTTGAGTGCTTGGCTGCGTTTGTATGATCTGCAAAAGCAAGGGGGATGTAGCGTGGCCGAAAGTCTCGGTGGCCAGTTAATCGCCAGTGATACTACCCATCCCAAACATCGTCAGCTGCTTAATGTCGTGGAAGAAATGGCCATCGCCGCCGGTATTGCGGTACCACAAGTGTATTTGTTAGCTGATGAACAAGGGATTAATGCCTTTGCCGCCGGAATGAGTATTGACGATGCAGTGATTGGCATTACTCAAGGTGCGTTGGATAATTTCAATCGTGACGAATTGCAAGGGGTTATTGCCCATGAGTTTAGTCATATTCTCAATGGGGACATGCGCCTTAATACCCGATTGATTGGTTTACTGTTTGGTATTACCTGTGTTGCCTATTTTGGTCATCTCATTGTCGATAGTTTATCTCGCTCACGGCGGCGTAGGATCCGACGCTCTTCTGATTCAGACAAAGGTGTCGCAGCGCTATTTGCGATTGGTGTCGTGTGCATTGTCTTCGGTTGGATTGGTACGCTATTTGGTTCGATGATTAAAGCGGCGATCTCTCGGCAACGCGAGTTCCTGGCTGATGCTAGTGCGGTACAATTTACTCGTAATGATCAAGGCATCGCTGGCGCACTAAAAAAAATTGCTGGTTATTCACCAGGATCGACATTATCCGCCAAAGCCAGCGACGAAATAAGCCATATGATGTTTGGTCAAAGCCGCCGACGTGGTCTTGCAGCGCTGTTCGCCACTCATCCACCTTTAGAAGAACGCATCCGCAGAATTGAACCGTATTGGGATGGCAGTGTACAAAGCGTCAACGAGCATCAAACCCGCTCGTTTGCTGATTCATCAGTCAGCGGCTTTGCAGCAAGTGCAAGCTCGGCACCCGCCTCTAGCACAATATCAACATCTACTGAACTCTGCGCTAGCGGGCAAGCGCTGATTAGTCAGTTGCCACAACCATTAATTGCGATGGCACGAGAACCATACAGTGCTCGCTTTGTTGCTTTTGCTCTGATTTTTGATGGCAGTGAAGCGCAACGTCATATCATCAAACAGCATATTCCGATGGTATCCCAAGCCACTATTCTACCTTGGCTGGATTATGCCATTCCAACCCATCTTCGCTTGCCTTTACTGGAATTAAGTATCCCAGCACTTAAATCACTCAGTGAAGGGCAAAGACATCGTTTGTGTGAAGTGTTACGTGAACTGTCACTCACCGATCATCACTATTCGTTGGCCGAATGGTGTGTGATTAATCTCCTAGAGAAACAATTACTGCCGACACTTGGTCATACGCGTCAAAACAAATCTCTGGAGCAGTTGCAATCTAGCGTCTATTGGTTACTGCGTGAGCTGGCTTGGGTTTGCCATGATGAGCGACAAGGGGCACAAATCGCTTTTGACAATGCGCTGCGCCATCTGAGTTTGCCAGTGATCCCCCTTGAACCTGCAGAGAATAATTGGCCATTAAGCCGTACCGCATTGGAATTATTACTGCAGTTAAAAGAGCGAGAACGAGCGCAAGTCGTCAAAGCTTGTCGATTGGCGATTGAATCAAACGGTAAGGTTACCGTTGCAGAAGGCGAGCTGTACCGAGTCATTGCCTGCTTTTTAGAGATACCAGAACCGCCGTTAAGCCTCTCAGTAGAGAGGTAATTTGCATTCCCACTCAACCATTGTCTGATTAATGCCGTATTGGTTGAGTGACGAATTAAGTTTTATAACCACTTAATTAAACTTTCTATCACAATCAACCAATCGTTTACTCTGAGTCAAGAGCTACATAATGGCTTATCCGTACTTGGACACGACTTTGTCACGCCCTCTAGGACACCTCAACAATAATCGAGGGTTATTAGGCCATCTTGTTGTTATCCACTGTGAATAACCATCAAATTTCATCCGAACTCTTAATATCAAGCATTAGCATCTTAAGTGCGCAAAACATTCACCATGGTCATACCAGATAAACTTTTGTTTACTATTTACGCAACCTCGAATATGGTATCGGTCCCACCCAAGGTGTGGGAATTTATTGAGGTCTCTATGAAGCACAACATTTTATCAGCGGTAATAGGAACATTACTGCTTTCATCTTCTCCTTTGATGGCTTCTGGAACGGATTCTGATATCACCGCACGCATTATTGGCGGCGAAAAAGCACAACCCAATGATTGGCCGTATATGGCCGCGTTGACTCGAATTAATAAAAACACCTCATTTTGCGGCGGTAGTTTGATCTCAGAGCGCTACGTACTCACGGCTGCTCATTGCGTTGTCGGTGAAGCCCCTAGTGATTTTGAAGTACTTCTCAACGCTTATGATATGGATCAGTTGTCCTCAGCGATACGCGTAAAGGTAAAACAAATTTACCTTTACGCTGATTATCAAAAAAATAGTAACTCTTCACCACACGATATTGCCGTATTGGAACTGGTTAAAGCAGTAACCATCGAAGCAGCAGAATTAGACGACCAAGCTGATATTGATAGCCTGATATACGGTTCTGATATGACGACTATCGGCTTTGGCTACCGTCAATACAATGGTAAACAAGGCTATGATAAACCAAAGGTTCTACATCAAGTAACTTTGCCATTTGTACCTATGGCGCAATGCAAGCAGGCACACTCGAGCTTTGAAAAGTTAGGGGACGGCGTGTTTTGTGCTGGCGAAACAGGCAAAGATACCTGTCAGGGTGATAGTGGCGGCCCGATTTTCTCTAATGATAATAGCGGCAAAAAACTGGCGGGCATCGTCAGTTGGGGAGTGGGCTGTGGTAAAAACCCTGGCGTTTATACCAAAGTCAGTCATTATCACCACTGGATACAAGATCACATCAAGGGCCTCTCCTATCGTCAACACAAAGATTTGGGCATTGTTCGAATAGGTATTGATTCTCAAGCGTTTACCTTTACCAACCAGTCTAATAATGATATCGAGCTAAAAAACCCTAAGGTTCTAGTCGATGGAAGAAATGGGCTTGGCGATATCTCGATCAATAACTGCCCAGAAAGCTTAGCCGCTGGTGCAAAATGCAGTATCATTGCAAATTATGCGCTTCTTACCCATCGCCAAGGTCGAGTTGTATTGGAGCTAGAATCCAGCTCTTTTGCTGAAGGCAAAATATCCGCTTGGCTCGACTATGATGCCTTACAAGATGCTGGACAAGAAGTAGCTAATTATCTTCGTGCTCTACCTGAGCATAAGGCTCATACCAATTCTCATAAATGGTTGGTGGATGGCGATTATTTAAGAAGTGAAAGTGGCCTTAGTAAAAATCAAAATTCTGAGTTAGTGCTTGAAAATCTTCGGCGTGGGGAGCTGAGCTTCATCTATTCAATTAACTCTGATGATAAATTAGACTCTTTAACTATTTATGTTAATGGTAAAAGAAAAGAAACATTTTATAACCAAGCCACAGGTTATCATACGCTAGAATTATATAATGCACATAATACTGTGCGCTTTGATTATAATCGCTGGAAATATAGTAAAGGGCACGATAGTTACGTAAAATTGTCTGATATCAAACACCAAAAACTTACCAGCGATCTGATCAATGAAATTCTAATAGAGCAAGCCAAAAATAGTGGCGGCGGTGGCGGTGGTAGTATTGGATTTGGCGCGGGGCTAGGATTATTAGCTCTGATGTGGATGCGTCGTTCACGTCAGCAATAGCAGTTATTAATACTGTCAAAGTCAATCAGCAACCCAAGCTATCTCGGTATCGCTTGGGTTGTTTTTTTGAACTATACAAAATCGATGGTCAATAATAAACGCCGTTCGTTTGGGACATATGCTGGTGAACGGTGAACTAACCCGTTGTTTTCATTCCCCTCCCAGCCACTGCCTTTTAGCAATGCGACATCACCAGTGACCATTTGATGGATAATACTCTCTTTAGCGAATAAACCCGAGCAATCATCCGCTTGACTCAGACTTCCGGCACCCAGTTTCGTTCGATCGAGCCCTTGGCTACCCAGCCACTGCGTGGCAGAACCAGCATAAGTGGTCACCAGTCGGCATGGAACATGATCGACATGAAATTTAGGACACATCGGTTTATCGAGTATCGTTAGCCGCACCCCGACTTCTTGCACATCAAACAAACAACAAAACATGTCGACAATCATTGCGATATCTTCACTCAATATGTCTGCGCAAACATAATCAGCAAGTTTCTCGCGTAAGTATTCAGCCACATTCAATGGCGTGACTCGTAATACTAAAGCCAGTGATGGGGCTTGCTGTAACAATAATTCGACGTTGTGTTGCAACTCGGTAGATAAAACACGTTGCCATATCGCAATGTTATGCTCAGGTTGATAGATATCGGTTAAAATGCTCGGCAGAGAACCTATCGGTAGGGCCTCTGCCTTTTCAATAGGAACCAATTTAGACGCTATTTTATCGCTCATGCTTCGTCCTCCCATCCTACAAATGGGTCTGGCAACGTCTGCCAAAACGTTTCTCCAGCGAACACCGCCTCTTCACTTAACAAACACTCATCCAGTGCCTTAGTCATCGCGACTTTATCTAGCCCCTGACCGATAAACACCAACTCCTGACGCCTATCGCCAAAGGGCTCTAGCCAATGTTCTTCAATCGCTGCTAAATCATCTTCATTCGTTGGCCATTGCTCTTGAGGGATAGCTTTCCAAAATAGGCCAGCAAAACCATAGTCTGCAATACCCCCAGCTTGATTCCATTGCCCGACGAGATCTGGGCGTGACGCTAACCAAAAGTGACCTTTTGACCGGAGCAATTTGCCAAAATCGCTGGTGTTGTGTAAAAAATGATACAATTTTTCAGGATGAAAAGGGCGACGAGCCTGATAACTAAAACTACTGATCCCATACTCTTCTGTTTCTGGGATATGCTCGCCTCTGAGTTCTTTTAACCAACCTGGAGCCTGTTGTGCACGTTCAAAGTTAAATAACCCAGTATCTAATACCTCGGCGATATCAACTTGCCCATTTTGGATAGCGATAATGCGAGCATGGGTATTTAAGACCTTTAAAATTGAGGTTAAATGTTCGAGATCCGTTTGAGAAACAAGATCCACCTTACTGATCAAAATAACATCAGCAAACTCAACTTGCTCAATCAATAAATCTGTCACACTGCGTTCATCTTCGTCATCGAGGTGTTCGCCACGCTCTTGTAATGACTCAGCCGCGTGGTAATCACGTAAAAAATTCACCGCATCAACCACAGTAACCATAGTGTCTAAAATCGCAACATCGGAAAGTGAAACCCCCTCCCCATCAGCAAAAGTGAACGTCTCCGCAACCGGTAGTGGCTCAGAAATCCCTGTTGATTCAATCACCAGATTATCGAAACGCCCCTCCTTCGCCAATTGATTGACCGTAATCAACAGATCTTCACGTAGGGTGCAACAAATACAGCCATTACTCATTTCCACCAGCGTTTCTTCTTGATGATTGAGCGACACTTCGCTTTTTACAGTAGCTGAATCAATATTAATTTCACTCATATCGTTGACGATCACCGCAACTTTCTTGCCTTGACGATTATTCAAAATATGGCTGAGCACGGTGGTTTTTCCTGCGCCAAGAAAACCAGACAGGACCGTGACTGCAAGTTTTTTCTGGTTCATAGCAGTGACTCCAAACTGAATATGAATTCGAATCAGTAACCAGAATGAACATAAGTGCACGGCAACTGATCAATTTCGTTTTTGAACTTGATAAACGGTGACTTAGTGCGGTTTAGATTGATACCACCACCAAGCAAAATCAAATGTTATAACATAACAATAAGATTGCCAATCTTTGGTTGGAAATAAAAAATCGGTGATTAATGTGGCGAAGAAGTGTCAGTGTTCATTCAAGTTAGAATATTTGCAGGAAAAGAATAGCGTTTATGGCGGGAGGTTAAGCAGTGATAAAAGAAAAACCCTGTACAAAAAAGAACCTATTCCATTTTGTACAGGGTTCTTGACCCTTATGTTTCGCTTGTCGTTTAAAACTACCTTTGCCTTTTTGCGCCTTAACCACTCGAGTACGAAATAACGAACTGGTGACCACGGCTTTCAGCGCATTATCTTTGATCACCCCTCGGCCATGATCTAACGCTATTTCCTGCGTATGCTCCGCTTTTGACTGCGGAGGAAACGGTTTTTTCTTCACAATAACACCTCGTTTAAATTGAATCCTTTTATCATCCACCGTTTAAGCAACATCTATACTCAAACGACTTGAAACCATAGACCGACCGTCAGTTGATAAGTTCCCAATCACATGAATAAACCCTATGATTGGGATCAACGAACACAATCAAGGCCGCCACAGCTTGCAACGGAAAGAGTATAATCCATCAAAAGAATGCTTGCCAATACCCGCACCTGGCAGATGACTTAAATGACGACAATCAGGTACGTTTACTCGTATAATAAAAGTGATTAAGACCAGTAAAACGTGTAGATTCAAGTAATTAAAATCTCGAAGCTCAGCGCTTTTTCTGTTGGTAGTAGCAAAGGGAAATACAATGGCTGAACGCATTGAAAGCCTAGATTTTATCCGAGGGGTTGCCGTTCTCGGTATACTGTTTATGAACATCATGGCGATGGCAACCCCTATTGAGGCCTATTACAGCCCATTTTGGCGCGAAGGCTTATCAACATGGGAAGTGCCTTTATATCACCTACAAAGCCTGTTGTTTGAGAGCCGCTTTATGTCGATCTTCAGCCTGCTGTTTGGTGTGGGATTGTATATTCAGTATCAAAGTGCGCTAGCAAAAAACCTTCCAGCACGGGCTAGATTATCATCACGGCTACGTTGGTTATTATTGTTTGGCCTTTTGCATGGTTTTTTACTTTTTGAAGGCGATATTTTAACGCTATACGCCTGCTGTGGATTTTTACTGATACGCTTACTCGATCTCAGCAGCAAAAAGCAATGCGTTCTGGCATTCGTACTGATGGGTTTAAGCCAACTGGTGATGCTGGGTTTCGTTGCCCTACTGATGTATCACGACATCCCAATTTTCACCGCAGAGCTACCCTTGAGTGGAACAGACCTCACGACACTGCAACAAACATGGACCAGTTACCCAGACCGATTATTGGCACAAACCATCAACTTTGCACAATTCTTACTCTTTATTCCATTAACCGTGCTTTGGTATAACACCGGCTTAATGCTGATCGGTATTTTGCTGTACAAAAACGGTTTCTTTCAACAAAGTTGCTGGCTACCTTGGGGACTTGGTTGCTTACTACTCGGATTAATTTCAGGATGGGGTGTACAGCAGCTACGGATAACATTCGGGCTGAGCTTAGACGTTGGCTTCTCGACGATACTTTTGATGATGTTGACGGGGTTGCTGTCAGCGATTGGTTACTGCTCACTACTGATGTTATTCGCCAACCATCACCATGTGTTGGTTCGCTTATTGAAGCAAGTGGGCAGAATGGCATTTACGCTCTATATATTACAAAGCGTCATGGTTTATCTGATCTTTGTTTGGCTTGCTCCGCAGTTATGGGGGCAACTTGGTAGGCCAGAGCTGATGGCCTTAGTCATTGTATTAACCGTCTTTCAAGTGTGGTTTGCTGATTTCTGGCAACGTCACTATGGGCAAGGGCCGTTGGAAAGAGGCTGGCGATATTTAGCTTATCGAGGGTTTGATCACTAAAAAGTCTGTCATTGCTCAAACTTCGTCGTATTAAGATCAAGATACGGTTCATCATTTAAGGTATGACATTGGCCAAAACCAAAATACAAATGAGAATCAATTGCAATTTTAGTGCTGTTTCTTTAAGCTGACGGTACTGTTATCATCTCAGACTCCAAATCCATGACCGAGCACGTTTTCTTTCAAGAACTCTTTGAAAAATCGAGTAAAGTAACCCCTTATCTTAACGGTAGATTTTCATCGAACTCAGATCAACAAGAGCCGATAATTCAGTGGGATCACCTTAGCTCAGCGCATATTCAAACTCTCTATTGGAATCTGCAAGCCGCTCATCCTGAAGCAGGATCCGCCTACTGGCTAACGCGTACTTGGACACTACTGTGCTGGCAGCCGGTCTATGTCGCTTTTGTCGCGATTTATGCTTGTCGAGGTTTACCGCAGTTATCTTCTATCGCCCAGAACGTTCAGCCTAATTTTGTCAGTGGTTTTCACTTCAACTCATTGAAATACCAGCAAGGTGAGCAAAAAGATCTTATTGCTCAGGCAGGCAAAGAGTTGAGTGAACTGTTCGAATATTTTCGCCACGAGATGGAAACATGGACTCGTATCCGTCCAGGCTTCACCCAGCATCTTTTTGCTGACAGTGTGTTGAACTGCTTGACCCAATTTCAGGAGTTCTACCCGGATCTTTCTAGGACGGAATTATTAGCACAAGCTCATCTCTGGTTAGAAGCCTGTAACTTACCAAAAACGTTAATACACTCTTTAAGCTACAACGCTGACACTCAGGCTGTCTCACACGTTCGAACCAGTTGTTGTTTGGTGTATAAATGCCAAGGGCGCAAACTTTGTCAGAACTGCCCAAGACATCCTGATAATAAGACTAAGAGCGCCCTTCAGCATGAACTGACTTAGATGAGGTCGAGGCAAAAGCCGTCCACATAATCAATAATGCAAAAAGAACACACAGGTAAATTGGGTAATGTGGTGAAAGAGTTGCACTAAAAGCTAACAAAGAAGCTAAACCATAGCCGATGGTATGTGACATAGAGATATAACCCGCGACAGCTCCGGGTGCATCCGAATATTGGGCCGTCGCGGCGGTAGTATAAGCAGGCACAAGCAACGCAGCACCACATGCAATAAACACCATAGCCAGAGGTAATACCCAGACTTGAGTGACTAAAAATAAGGCGAAGCCCACCACCACCAACCCAGCCCCTAAACGGTACATATGCTCTGGTGAGAGTTTCTTTTTCTTAATAACCATCACTTGAGTTACAAAAGTACATGCTGCGCTGATAGTAAGCAGCAACCCAATCGCGTCACTAATTTGGCTCGTCGGCCATTTCGTCACTGCACTGAGCAATGGAGAGAAACTGTATTGCAGCAAAGAAATCGCGCTACATAACAGCAATCCACTGGCGAGAAAACGCCACAATCGACGACTAGGAAACCAAGGCAATGATGCAGGCAATCGATTATCAGTTGACAACATCGACGGTGTGGGTAGAAAACAGGTACCTAGAAGCGCAACCATCGGTAATAAAACCATGATTAAGAAAGGTGCAAACGGCGACGCTTTTAGGGCGAGCAGTGAAATAACCGGACCAAGCAAGCGTCCCACACTCAAGCCAATGCTGACGGATGTTATCGCTTGCAAACGATGCTGCTCACCACACAATAATATCGCCCAATGCTGACTAGCAGGCACCATACCCGATACCGTACAGCCATAAATAATCCGCGCTACCGCAAGTCCAATCAAACATAACATAAAAATGGAAGCGGACTCTCGACTGGCCATGGCAAACAGAGCCAACAAGAAAAAGCTCACTGCCATACCAACGAGAGCCTGAATCACCACATGTTTAGGGCCATGTTTATCACTAACCCGCCCCCAAAATGGCGCAGAAGGCAAAAATAAAAAGCTGCCGAGAGCGATCAAAATAGACCAAGTGGGAAGATCAAACGCCGATTGCTCGACCAAAAAAGGCAGTGAAACCAAAAGCCCATTTTGGCCAATTCCCATTAATGCTGCCGACAAGCCAATCACACTCAATTGGTAAGACTGTTTTTTTAAAAGAAACATAGTGATAGCCGCTATTGTTGAGCTATGTTAAACCATCAATATCACGGTCTAACAATACGAAAAATGACAATAAAAACAATTATCATTTATATTCCATCATGTTAACATAACCTACTGGTAACCAATAAATCAATTTTCCATTACATTATGTTCCGACTTGTCGACGCCACATTTAACATTGATGAGAAGCTTATTCTCTCATCCACAAATCTGACCTTCGAGCCTGGTAAAATCACGACTCTGCTCGGTCATAACGGCTGCGGAAAATCTACCCTTATTAAATTGCTCAGTAGACAAAATAAACCGTCTTCAGGCCAGGTATTCTATGGTGATCAGCCCGCCTATACCCTGAATAATATCGAGTTTGCCCACCAAGTCGCTTATTTACCCCAACATCCACCGATGACGGCTGGGGTTACGGTGCGCGAGTTAGTTTGTTTTGGCCGCTACCCATGGAAAGGAGCTTTGGGACGTTATGATGCGCAAGATTACACTATTGTGGATGAAGCCATTGCCAAAGTAGGCTTAAGTGGATTTTCAGATAACTTTGTAGCAACCCTATCTGGAGGGGAAAGACAGCGGGCTTGGGTTGCTATGTTACTCGCTCAACAAAGTCAAACTCTGTTGCTCGATGAGCCAACCTCAGCCCTTGATGTGGCCCATCAACACGAACTGTTGACACTGCTCCGTGAACTCAACCAAAGCTTAGCACTGACAGTCATCATGGTGCTTCATGATGTAAACATGGCCGCTAAGTTCAGTGACCATCTCATCGCCCTACATTCCGGTCGAGTCATCGCGCACGGCACGCCAGAACAACTGATGAATCGCGAAACGTTACTGCAAATCTATGGCATGGAGCTAGCTATTTTTACTCACCCTCGCACTGGTCAAATGATTAGCTACATCCCTTAAATCAAAACAAAAGGATTCTGTTGTGAAGACGTTTATCACTCTGCTGCTTTCTCTATTGGTATTTCATACACACGCCTTAGAAATTCAACATGAAATGGGCAGCGCCTTCTTTACCAGTCCACCAAAGAAAGTCATCGTGCTTGACTGGGCATTAGCTGAAACGGTGCTGAGCTTAGGAGTGGAGCTACAAGGTGTGGCCGATCTTAAAGGTTATCAAGAATGGGTGGTTGAACCGGCACCGAATGCGAACGCCGTCGATGTCGGTTCAAGACGCGAGCCGAATATCGAGTTGCTGAGTGAACTCAAACCCGATGTAATTCTGATAAGTCAGCAGATGGCACCCGCTTATGAATTACTCAATAAAATTGCACCTGTGGTAGTATTTACTCTCTATAATGAAAAAAAACAGCCACTTAACGCAGCGGAATCCACCACTCGATTTTTAGGTCAATTGTTTGGAAAAACACAACAAGCAGAGCAAGTGATTACGGAAACTCAAGCCAAGCTAATAGCCAATGGTGAAAAAATTCGCTCACAATCTCAGGTGAATAAAAGCCTGCTCTTTGTACGTTTTATTAACGATAAGACATTGCGCATTCATGGGCAGGGTTCACTGGCCCAAGCCACCATTTCTGCCATGGGGCTTAAGAATAGTTGGCAAGAGCAGACCAATATATGGGGCTTTACCACTACGGGCTTAGAAAAACTTGCCGAATATCAACAAAGCCGCGTGATGCTGTTTGGTCCACTAAAACCACAAGATCGCCGAGTACTACAAACCTCTCCACTCTGGCAGGTCATGGCATTTACACGTCAAGACGCTGTCTACGAACTTCCTCCGGTCTGGACCTTTGGTGGCCTAATTGCTGCGCAGCGTTTTAGTGACCACATTACTGAGCGGTTGATCGTGCAATGATCCCGACCATAAGTCTTCCCCAGTCCAACAAAATAAAATTATCGATGACCACTTTGCTCTTGGTGGCATTATTTTGTTTTATTGTCGCATTATTACAAGCGACAGCACCCTATTCGCAAGGCATTACGCTGATCTGGAATACGGTGTGGCACTTTGACTCAAACAATTATCAACATGTCATTACCCATTTGACCTATCTGCCACGGCTTTGTGTCGCTCTGATCTGTGGGTTTGCCCTCGCTATAGCAGGTTGTGTAATGCAATTTGTTCTACGCAATCCCATCGCATCACCAACCACACTCGGCGTCGCGACTGGGGCAGAGCTCGGTATAGTTTTAAGCCTGTTGCTGCTGCCAACTGGATTGGCCATCCCTAATTTCATACCTGCCTTTTTAGGTGGCTGCTTAGCCACAACACTGGTTTTTTTGCTCAGTGCTAGTCGTGGTTTTGCTCCACTGCACATGATCTTAGCCGGCATGGTGGCCAGCCTTTTCTTTGGCTCACTCAATATCATGCTAATCATGCTGCATGAGCAGAAGCTGACCAGTATTTTTGTTTGGGGAGCGGGGGCACTTAACCAAAATGGCTGGAGCAGTACAACATTGCTATTGCCTTTAATTGCGCTACCAACATTACTCTTACTTATGCTGCAACGCCCACTGTCCGCACTGCAATTTGGCGATGGTATAGCGTCGTCTTTGGGCGTCAATATCAAACAGATGAAACTTATCTGTCTTGGGCTGGCAATATTCATTACTGCCGCTGTGGTCAGCGAAGTCGGCTTGATCGGCTTTATTGGCATCGTCGCTCCTGCCATCGCACGATTACTCGGGATACGACAGCTCACCCCCCAATTACTGAGTAGTGGCATGATTGGCGCACTCATGCTGTTGATTGTCGATTTAGCTATTCAACCTTTCTCTGGTGTCGGGGGGGAACTGCTGCCAGCAGGTGCAATGACGGCCTTACTGGGAGCACCGTTCCTATTGTGGTTACTACAACGTACTCAGCTACCTTCCGAACTTCGGGCTCGTGAAGAGCCGATTGAGCACTATCGAAAAGTCAGCTGCGTGCGGATTTTCGTTATTCTGCTAAGTCTACTGAGTACAATAACCTTATGCGGGTTAGTGTTTGGGCAAGGGCAAGCGGGGTGGAGTCTAACTCTCAATCCAATACTGCTAGAACTTCGTGCTCCTCGTGTACTCACCGCACTTCTTGCCGGTATAGGGCTGGGGCTGGCTGGTACCCTCATCCAACGTCTCTCCAATAACCCGATGGCAAGCCCAGAAGTACTCGGACTTAGCTCCGGAGCGGCACTCGCGATAGTGATCGGTAGTACCTTTGGGACCGCGATGGAACGCGATGAACAGATGCTATTAGGAACCGTCGGTGCACTCACCGTTACCGCTTTGATTTGGCTCCTCGGGCGCAAACACAATTTTTCGCCAAGCCAAACCCTACTAACGGGAATAGCCTTGAGCGCGGGGTTAGATGCCCTACTGCGTGTAGTGATGAGTTCAGGCCATGACAACGCCACAGCACTGCTGACTTGGCTTTCGGGTTCTACCTATTTAGTCGCCACTTCCGATATCTATTTATTAGCAGTGGGTGTTGGGCTAGTAGCTATAGTGGCATTGTTGCTCGAACGATGGATCGCGATCATCGAGTTGGGCGAAGTCACCGCTCGCAACCTTGGCATGAACGCGACTCGAGTTCGCTTGGTCTTACTGTTGCTTGTGGCTGCTCTAACCACACTCTGTACGATAGTGATTGGTCCTTTGAGTTTTATCGGCTTACTGGCACCCCATATGGCACGGAGCCTGCACCAATACCAACCGCGTTCGCAAATGCTTACCGCCACTTTACTCGGTGCAATAGTCATGGTACTGGCGGATTGGGTTGGGCGTAACCTCTGGTTTCCTTGGCAATTCCCAGCTGGCCTGCTCGCTTCTCTTATTGGTGGTGGTTATTTCCTATATCTAATGAGACGTTAGCCGTACGTGATACTTAAAGAGGCTAACCCGTTAGCCCCCCTCACATTAACATCTGCACAACAAATAAACTCATTGGTTTAATTGTTTAATCATTTTTATTGAAATTTACTTACAAATAGACAAAAACCTATTGAACATGCAAATGATAACGA
>NZ_WXWI01000004.1:0-15898 GCF_009904895.1 Vibrio sp. V31_P5A7T61 | reverse complement strand
GCTTCACAACGTGTGCTCACTCTATTATTCACGTAATTTTGGGGTTCTGGTTGGAGTCGGCGGGAACAATCCCTAAGCGCATTACTCACTTGCAGGAAGAGGCGATACACCATGTCTTGCCCATTAAACGAGAAGAGCGGATATATCCGAGAGCAATAAAACCAAAGGCAAAGAAATACCCCAATAAAAAGAAAGCCAGTCAGCTTAACTGACTGGCATTAGGCTAAAAGCCCCTTTTTAGATAACACACTGACGGTAATCGCTGACTAAATTTTAAACTGTGATACTTGTTGATGCAGTTGATCCGCTTGCTCAGTCAGAGTTTGCGTCGCTTCGGTTAACTGATGCGATGCCTGTTCAGTTTGTGATGATAAATCATTAATATTCACCACATTTTGGTTAATCAGCTCAGCCACGGATGATTGCTCTTCTGCCGCTGTCGCTATTTGTAAGTTCATATCAGCGATTAAGGTAATCGCTTGATTAACTTGCTCTAAACGAGCAGCCATGTCTTCGGCTTTCGTCACGGTAGTTTGCGCAGCGGAGCGACTTTGAGCCATCACATTGACCACATTTTCCGTTTGCTTAAACAGGCGATCAACCACTTCTTGGATCTGCTGAGTACTTTGTTGCGTACGACCTGCTAATCCACGCACTTCATCGGCAACCACCGCAAAACCACGGCCATGCTCTCCCGCTCGGGCAGCCTCAATCGCCGCGTTTAAAGCGAGTAAATTGGTTTGTTCAGAAACGGCGCTGATCACATCTAGCATACCAACAATATCTTGCGTTCCGGTTTGTAACTCCGCAATCGTTGAACTACTGCCTTGCAAAGTATCATCCAAATGTTTTAATTGTTGTAAGGTATCGCGCAGTAACACTTGCCCTTGTTTGGTTTCATTATCTGCTGCAGAGGCTTGACTTGCCGCTTCACTGGCATGGCTCGCAACCTCTTGTACGGTGGCGGTCATTTCATTCATTGCGGTCGCAACTTGATCCGTTTCTGAACTTTGCTGAGCGACCACACCTGCGCTTTGTCGTGTCACTTGTGCCAAGGTGCTCGAAGCCGCCGACACCGATTGAGCGGTATTATTAACTTCGTTCACCAACAGATGAATCTTTTCAACAAAGGTATTAAACGCTTTGGCAATAGTGGCAATTTCATCGCTGCCATGCGCTTCGATACGTTTGGTTAAGTCCCCTTCTCCTTGACCGATATCGGTCATTGCTAAGCTGACTTCTTGTAAACGTCTAAACCCTGAAGCGCTAGAGATCCACATCACACCGGTGGCAACCAGCCCAATCAATAGCACCGCAATAACCGTCCAACGGATCATGCTGTAGATACCCGATAAGGCATCTTGTTTATCGAGAGCAATATTCAACGACCAGTTGGTGCCCGGTATTGCCTGACTGGTGAGATAAATGGCTTGGCCTTGCAACGCAAGTTCGCGATGACCTTGACGCTGAATATCACTTAACATGTTTTGCGTTAAGTTGGGGTTCAAATCACGTAAGCTTTTTAAACTCAAATTTGGATTCGGATGAGCAATAATAGTCCCGCTGTTATCGGTTAAAAATGCAAAACTGTTTTGTGTTGGCGCAATGGCGCGCACGGTATCGATGATAAAGGTTAAAGGAATATCCCCTGCTAATACACCGCGACTGGCGTTATTGCCCAATCCATGAGTAAAGGTGACCACTAAGCTGGTTTGGCCATCTAGTGCATCTTCATAAGGTGCCGTTGTCGCGACGCCGCTCTGCGTAGCCGCCAAGCGATACCATTCACGAGTCAATGGATTGTAATCACTCGGTGGTTGCCATTCATCGGAAAACACCGCAGAGCCATCAGGACGCGCGAAATACGCCGCTAAAAAACCACCGCCATCACTCAGTTGCTTTAGAGCAGACAAAGGATCTCGCTGTTCCAAAACCTTTCCGGTGGCCATCAGCATGTTTTTTCGCTCATCCATCCAGTTAGAAATTGAGCTCGATTGAGTTTGTAGCTGTTGTTGTAAATTACGGCTGATTTGCAAACGGAGCGTTTCAGAGCTAACTCTCACGATTAAAACCGCCGTCACAACCAATGAAATCACGATCAATCCCACGCTGATCGCGGTGATTTTGGCTCGAAAAGACTTGAACATCCTTGCACTCCTCATCTGACTACCTGTGAATAATATCGCCCTTTACTATCGGCGAATCAAAGGCAACCTTTATCATAAATTAATCATCAGTGTACCAATTTCACCCCGACATATTTTTGACACCACTCTCGCTTTGATTAAACCAACTAATCACAGCCAAGAATTCTGCAGCAAGGTAACAGTATCGCCTACCGCTATTGATAACTGAGGCTTATCAAACCTTGAAGATACTTTAGTTCATTTTCTCCTGATGTTTTTTTTGTGATCTTGAGCCACGAATTTCATTTAACTTGTTTCAAATTGTTACCACAAAACATATTAATAGATTTAGCAGTAATGGATCATTTAATAACCATATGAATACGTTATCTGCTGCAACCCAAAGGGCAAAGATGTTCAGCCATAGCGCAACGTTAAGTCACAGGGTAATACCATTCATCAAGAGGTAATCCTATGCCTATCTATAACAATAAAACCATCGCGTTAGCCGCGATATTATCAGGCTTGGTATGGAATACCGCCTATGCAGATGTTCAGCAACCACAAGGTGTGGCGGTTGAAATGCTGAGTACGCTTCAGGATGATAGCCAAGTTAGTTATTTAAATGCCGCTGAATTGTTGGTGGAAGAAGGAACAGTACCAAGGTTAAGTGATGTGCGCGATAGCGTGCTTCGCCAGCATCAGCGCTACTTGATAGATTTTAGTAATATCAGTGATGAACAGGGTAAAACACAAGCCAAAGCGCTATTACGCGGTCAATTAGGTGTCGCGCTGAGCAGTGATTTCTGGCTAATTACCGAACATAAAGGGGAATTATTGTTCACGGGGTTAGATGATGAAAATGATCCAAGTATTCAGTTGCTTGAGGCTCAACCTGTTACTTATTCTCGCCAACGGCGTAGTATTGATAGCCGCACTAATGCGACAAGCGAAGCTAACAGCTTGCCGCATGTTGCGTTTTATGTGAATGTTCATCGCCCAATCAGCGATGAAGAGTGCACCTTTAAAAACTCACATTTATGGGATAAAGGGACTCGCGTCTTTTGTGATAACCCGAACATCTCGTTGATCTATCGAGTTAACTATGAACGTTCTCTGCAATTTGGTACCACTGGCTCAGCAACACCAGACGCCAAAATTGTTCGTATTAGTTTGGATGACGATACCACTGGAGCCGGTATTCATCTCAATGATCAGTTAGGTTGGCGTCAATATGCAGCCGACTACGTCACTCTCGATGCCTATTTTAGAGATTGGTCAACGGATGCTATCGCACAGGATTATCAGTTTGTCTTTAACGCATCGAATAATAAAGCGCAAATTTTAAAAACCTTCCCTCGTGAAAATATTAATTCTGACTATGAAATCAAGGAAGTGTCTGGTTTCCAAGTTGGCGTCAATGGCGGTGTTGAAGTTAATAAAGATGGTCCGAAAGCCAAACTAGAAGCTAACGCTAGTTACAACCAAAGCCGTTGGTTAACCTTTAAAACTCACGATTATAAAGTCGCACGCAGTACGCCAAGCCCACAAAAAGTTCGTTTTACTTGGGAGCGCGATCAATACGCAACGGCGGAGTCTTTACTGGATCGCTGGACAGATGCACTATGGGTAAATACTTATCCGATTGATACCAACAAGATCAACCCAATCGGTTATGCCAGCTTTGTACCGAAAATGGATGTGATCTACAGCGCTGCTCCAACTGAAACTGGCACTACCGAGTTTACGATTGATTCTTCGGTCAATATCCGTCCAATCTATAACGGCGCTTATAAGCATTATTACGTCATCGGTGGCCATCAATCTTACCATGGGTTTGAAAACGATGGACGTCGCCGAGTCGGTAAAACCACCAGCTTCACCGTTGATTGGCAACATCCGGTATTTACCGGTGGCAGACCGGTTAACTTACAACTTGCCAGCTTTAATAACCGCTGTGTTGAGGTGAATGGCGATCAATCGATAACCGCCAGTGAGTGTATCGATAACAAACAAGCTCAATCGTTTATTTATGATCAGCTAGGGCGTTACGTGAGTGCAGCGAACACCGCTTACTGTTTAGATGGTGATAATCTGAGTGCCCTTCAGCAATGTAACTCAAGCTTAAGCCAGCGCTGGGAGTGGATCCCTAATAGCGATACCTTAAGTAATGTATACAGTCACCAAAGCCTAGGCCATGATACAACAACGGGACAACTCGGTTTATACGCCAGAGATCAATCGAATATCAGCGTGCGTACCATTACCAGCTACACCAATGTGTTTAATCCTGATAATCAATAAGCTATTTTTCAGGTTTACTAACAAAAGTCGTTAATAAAAAGCCGCCGCATGAAGTCATCTTCCGCGGCGGCTTTCATCCCATTGAGACGACCCTATCAGTGCTATAAATAGGCGCTATCCATCTTCTTATTCAATAATCGGTTTATTCAACTATCGGTAGCGTTTGTTTCACATAACTGCCCGGCGCAGCTTCAAGAGCAGGGAAATTATCACTGCCGATGGGATAAGCAGGAACTAATGACTCAGGGCTAAACTGAGCAAGCCATTGATCCCAATGGGTCCACCATGAACCTTCCGCACGTTGCGCATTGGCTAACCACTCATCGGCCGATTCATCTAAGCTGTCATTGACCCAATAACCGTACTTATTTTTAGCTGGTGGATTAACAATCCCAGCGATGTGACCAGATTCACCGAGCACAAAGGTTTTATTACCTCCCATGGCTAACGCGCCGCGGTAAGTACCTTGCCATAAAGCAATGTGATCGTCCTTGGCGGAGATAAAGTAGCTTGGAATGCGAATTTTATTCAGGTCAATCCATACCCCACCGATTTTTACCCCTTTATCTTGCACTAGCTGATTATTGAGATACAACTCGCGCAGTAAGAAGTTATGGGTATTAGCCGCGACGTTGGTGCTATCGCTATTCCAATACAAAAGATCAAAATCAACCGGGCTCGTGCCTTTTAAATAGTTATCAATGTAATAATTCCAATACAGGCTATTTTCACGTAACAAACTAAAGGTCACACTCAGCGAACGTCCATCCATAAAGCCTTGCGCGTTATTTTGCGCTTCAATGGCACTAATGATGGTGTCATTAATGTAAGCACCCACTTCGCCAGGTTGAGAGAAATCGAGTAAAGTGGTAAAAAAACTCGCCGATTTAATCCGTTTTTTCATTCGTTTCGCAGCATAGTAAGCAATAGCAGAGGCTAATGCCGTACCACCAATACAGTAACCTGCTGCGTTGATTTGCTCTTGTCCGGTAATATCTTCAATTACCGATACCGCTTGCACCACACCATCGAGAACATAGTTGTCAAAACCAATTTCACTTTGTGCCTTTCCAGGATTGCGCCAAGAGATCATAAACACACAGTGCCCTTGCTCTAACAGCCAGCGCACCATGGAGTTTTTCTCAGTTAAATCAAGAATATAATACTTATTAATAAACGGCGGCACGATCAATAACGGCGTGACTTTTACTTGTTCCGTTACTGGCGTGTATTGAATTAACTCGAACAACTCATTACGGTACACCACCTTACCTTCCGTACTGGCTATCTCTTCACCCAGTCGAAAAGCTTGCTCGTTGGTCATGCGAACTTTCAAAATATCAGCACTGGACTGCAAATCTTCTTTGAGCAGCTCCATACCTTTGAGTAAATTCTGCCCATTATTTTCAATGGTGAGTTTGAGCAGTTCAGGGTTAGTGGCAATAAAATTCGAAGGCGACATCGCATTGATCATCTGCCTTGAAAAAAAGCTGATCCGCTCTTTGGTTTTGTCATCAACGCCTTCAATCGCATTGATGGTCTCCATGTAGGTTTTACAAAACAGCAAGTACGACTGCTTAATAAAATTGTACATGGCCTGTGACTGCCATGTTTCATCGTTAAATCGTTTATCGCCTTTCTCAACCTCAATCACACTCTGGGTGTTACCGGATAGCACGACTTGCTGCCATATTTGCATTTGTTGCTCCCACCACTGGGTTTGCAACTGCAGCAACGCGGTCGGTTGATTAACGGCTTGTTCAAAAAACTTCGCACTATCTTCAAAGTTCACTGCTTGAATGGCTTGGTTTAAAGGAGAGTTAGCGGCCATCTTGTTCGCTTCAAAATCCTGCCACCACTGTTGATTGGTTTCTTGCAGCTTAACCAGATAGTCCGAAAAGAAATGTTGCAACATAAAGTACTCCCTTACTCGGAACAGCGCCGCCGAAAAAGGGCGGCGCTTTAATAGATACCTTGATCACCGGAAGCGTGTTATCTCGCAAACGCTTCCAGTTATAAAACGATCACAGGCTATTGTGGAGTCGCCGTTTTGATATTTTCTGAAGTCAACGTTTCAATATCTTGCTTGAACTCTTTCGCCGCCGCTTGCAATTTATTGCTATCGTCTAGCATCTGCTGCGACAGTTTACTCAGAACGCCCAATTGCTGACTACTGAACGCCGCGAGTGTATTAACATCTTTAATCTCTGACGCTGCTTTCATCTGAGCCATGCCCATTTCGCTGTATGTGCGCATTGCATTCAGTTGTAGCTCTGTCAATAGCTCAACGTTTTTAGTCATTAACTGATTAAACTTAAAAAACGGTTGCATGTTTTTTTCTGCTTGATCGGTGAAAGTTTTAAAAAAATCCGTGTACATAAGTATTTCCTCATTAATTAACGCTGTTATCGATACCTAACCCAAAGCACGATTGCTTGGGCAAAAATGATCATGATGAAGAGGCATTCGTTGTTCACTCAATGCCACTTCACTATTAGTTCATGTATAAGCTAGTTCATGTATAAGCCGCCATTGACAGAGAGCGTCTCACCAGTGATATAAGCCCCGCCATCTCCCGCAAGGAAAGAGACCGCTTTAGCGATCTCTTCTGGGGTCGCTAAACGCTGCATCGGGATCTGAGATTTTATCGACGCCAAGACCTCTTCTCGCATCTGCTCAACCATCGGCGTCGCGGTATAACCGGGCGCGACCGCATTGACCGTTACCCCACTACGCGCACCTTCTAAGGCTAACGCCTTGGTAAAACCAATCATTCCTGCTTTAGCCGCCGCGTAATTAACTTGGCCAAATTGACCTTTTAAACCATTCACCGAAGAGATATTAATGATTCGCCCTTGGCCTTTTTCACACATCGCCGAAAATAAGGGGCGAGTGACATTAAACACGCTGTTCAGATTGGTGTTAATGACATCAAACCAATCCTCTGCGGACATTTTTTTCAATTGAGAATCGCGCGTAATACCAGCATTATTGACCACCACATCGATGGAGCCCTCTTCACTCAGTAACTGAGTTAAACGTTCACTGCACTGCTCGGTATCAGTCACATCGAGCTCAAATAAACGCACTTGTTGCTCGGTAAATCCCTTCTCATTGAACCAATCGATAGCGCATTGATAATTTCCGGTGTAATACGTCGCAACCACTCGATAACCATCGGCAACCAGTTGTGAGCTGATCGCAGATCCGATGCCACCTTTCGATCCGGTTATTAACGCTACTTTTTTCATGCCTACACTCCCTTGCTAAGCCTAAGGTTCACCTGAGCTAATCTTGATGATGACTCACTGTCCACTTTTAACGTTTATTCAATAATTCGAACAGTTGTTTAACTTACTTAAAATAAAGCAACAACATGACATTGCAATTGTAAAAATCAACTTGTTGCATAAAATTGAAATGGATCTCGTTTTCACTGCAAAGCGAAGAAAAGGAAAAAACCACAATGATGAAAGATAAGATCGCGATCTGGATTTTTATCGACACGTTTAACGATAATAAACAGTGGTCAGATGAGAAAAGCAGAGAGAAGAAGCATAAAAAAGCCATCATGCCCAATGGCGATGATGGCTGATTACAACTCGATGTTAAGAAGACGCCAACCTTACTGGCGGCCTATCGCATCAAAAGTGAGGCGTTATTTTATTAAATCGCATTCGGTAACCACATCACTAACGATTCAGAGAAAGTGAGCAGCATTAATACCGCCAATAGCGCAATCAAAAACGGGATCACCTCTTTCATGAACTCAATCATCCGAACTTTCAAAATGGAGCAAACGGTAAACATCATCGACCCAAACGGCGGGGTTACGCCACCAATCATGATATTAACGATGACGATCACGCCAAAGTGTACCGGATTGACCCCCGCATTCAGGACGGCAGGCAGCAATAATGGCGTCAAGATAATCATCGCTGCACCACCTTCAATAAACATCCCCACCACCAACAGCAATAAGTTAATCAGCAGTAGCAGCAACAGTTTATTATCGGTTAACTCAATCAAAGCACTGGCCACCGTCTGCGGAATACGCTCCAACGTCATGTAGTAGCCAAACACCATCGCCCCAATAATGATGAACATCACCGTACTGGTGCCTTGAACGGTTTCGCGCAAAATCGCCGCAAAGTGATGCGGTTTTAATTGACGATAAATGAACAAGCCAATCAGGCTACACAACATCACGGCTATCGCACCAGCTTCGGTGGGCGTAAACAAACCAAAACGCATGCCTAAAATAATCCCAAAAGGGATCAACAGCGCTGGTAAAGCTTGTAAAAAATAACGCCCGCGTTCGCCCCAAGACGCCGCTTTATCACGAGAAGGTGGATACCCCCGCCGACGAGCGATCCAAGCGACGGTAATCATCAGTGAGATAGCCATCAAAAAGGCCGGTACGTAGCCAGCTAGAAACATTTGGTGAACAGAAACGTTGGCCAGCAAGGCAAAGATGATCAAATTAATCCCAGGCGGGATAACCGGGCTAATGCTCGAAGAAGCTGCGGTTAACGCCGCAGTAAACGGTAAACCATAACCTCGCTTAGTCATCTCCGGTGCCAATATTTTCGATTGCATCGCCGCATCGGCATTGGCCGAACCTGAAACTCCACCCATTAAGGTACTTAATGCCACGTTGACTTGCGCTAAACCACCGACTTTATGCCCAATCAGCGCATCGGCGAACGCCAATAAGCTGCGGCTAATGCCGGAATAGTTCATTACCGACCCCACCATAATAAAGAACGGGATCGCCAGTAGTGGAAAAGAGGAAGCGGCAGAGATAAAGCGCTGCATCACCAAACTGACTGGAATGACATCATTAATGAAAATAAAATAGACCATGGCAGAAGCAATCAACGAAAAAGCAATCGGTACATTAAGTAAAAACAGGACAAACAAAATACCGATCGGAAGATAACTGATCATGATGCTTTTTCCTCACATCCAGCCCAAGATTGACCGCGCATCTTGGCAATCTCTTGATAAAGAAAAATAAAACTGTGTAATAACATCAATCCAAATGACAATACCAAAACACTATTAATCGCAAAATAAGACATCCCCATCACTGGCGTCACCTTGTTCGATAACATAGTGTACTGATAACTTAAATGGGCCATACCGCCATTAACGACAATCAAAAATAGTAATGAGAGAATTTTAAACGGCGATTGAAAACGCTCGGGTAATAAAATCACCAGAACATCCACCCCCATATGCATACGATGTTTGTAACATGAGCTTATCCCAAAATAGACCGCCCAAATAAAACAGACCACGGCAAGCTCTTCACTCCATGGCACCACAAACCCAAACCCGTAACGCAAAATAACATTGGCGATAACCATTAAAACGGTTACCGATATGGCCAGCGAAGCAAGCACTTCTTCTAAATAACGCCAAACTAAAATCACAACCTTCATTGGTGCTACTTCCTATCCAATGGCTTGAAAATAAAAACGCGTAACCAACAGATTCAAGGCTTATATTCAGCCTGTTCAGCCGGTTACGCGATACCCTTCTTCATCAATCACTGAGACGTTGGGCTATAACGTCGATCACTGCTTATTGTTGAGCGCGGATCTTCTCTAACTCAGCTTCAATCCGTGAGTAAATATCTGGGCTCCACGCTGGGAACTGGCTATAAACAGGCTGAGTCAGTTTGTTAAAGGCCTCACTGTTGACGTCATTAATGGTCACGCCGAGTTGTTGCAGTTTTTCAGCGTATTCGGCATCCAAACGCACCAGTTCAGTATTGTTAGATAAAGCGCCCTTCTCGAACTCTTCCATCACAATCGCTTGCTGCTCTGGGCTAAAACGCTCCCACACTTTAGGTGAAATGTAGACCCCTACCGTACCAAGGAAATGCTTGGTTAAAGATAGGTTTTTCGTCACTTCATACATTTTATTTGAGTACATGGTCAAAATAGTCCCTTCTAGACCATCAACCACACCTTGTTGCACCCCTGCATAAGTCTCAGGGAAAGGCAGCGCCGCAGGCGCTCCGCCCATTGCTGATAACGTACTGATGAATAACTGGCTACCCGGTACGCGAATGCGCATGCCACGCATATCCTCTGGCTCAACGATTTCACGGTTGGTCATCATGTGTCTAAAACCAAAGATATAATCGGTATTCAGGACTTTAACGCCTTTATCAAGCATTTGCTGTTTAAGATCGCTCACCAAATCGGTTTGCATCATCGCCAAATACTCATCATAAGTTTGATACAACATTGGCCCAGCCAGCGCAGTGAAGTCAGGAACGTAATCGCCTAGATAGGTTAAATCTTCAACCGCAATCCAGTTTGCACCATTGACCACCTGCTCAAGGTTATCTTTATAAACCGGTAACTGACCGCTCGGGAACACCTGAATGTTCACCCCGCCATCGGTCTTTTCACGAATAGAATCGGTGACTTTAATCAACTCTTGAGTGAGCAGTTCACTGGGTGCAAACACCAAACTGAGGTTGATGTTAATTGGGCTAGGAGCAGCTTGGTCGGCGGCTTCTTTATCACCACAACCGGTTAGCAAAAGCGCGGAAGAGATCAACGCGGCAGAGAGCAACTTTTTCATTATATTTGTCCTTCAATTACTTTATCTAAGGTGATTAACATGGCGAACCAACGCCAGCATTAAGCAACCGAGAAGTATCCATAAGGTGGATAAATCAGCTTATCCAAATAACCCCAAACTACTTAGCGTTGCAGGTAGGCGGCAAGTGAGTGAATCCCCATGAACATAGACCACTATGTGATTGGGGTGAACGAACGTAGCCAACACCCCTGCAGCTTAAAGTAGGAAGGGGATAGTCGCCGTGATTATCCTACAAGGATTAAACAGCCCAAATAGTTTGTTTATTATTTGTGACATATTTATTAAAAATGAGCATTTGAATACAAAAAATCAATCATAGGTAACTTTTTAGCACTCGATATCACGATGAGTGCTAAAAAAGAAAACAATTAACCACTTTCGCGCCGCGATTTACGCTCGAACAACAAAATCTATTTTGGCCGAAACATTAAGGATGAATATCAACAAATTGCACCTCTAGACGCGGTAAACCCTCTACGGACGTAAAGCGGTGTTGCTGAACGTGCCCTTGGAAATAATAAGGCGCAAGTCGGCTCTGCTCTGTTGGCTCAAAAGCAAAGTACAACGTTGCTGGTTGCTGATTGAGCTGCTGGGCGGTCAAATATCCCACCAACGCATGCTCAAACTGATGGTAACCATTGCCCCAATGAAACGCCTTGGTTGATTTGGGGTTAAGGCCCACTCCGCCGTACTGCTCATCCACCCAGACCTGCATAAACGCGGGCGCTGTGTACGCCAAGACAGACTCCAGCTCCCCTTCGAGTAGCGATAGCGTCATCGCCGCTTGATCGAGCTCTGCCCATTCCCATGAATAAATGCCATAACTCATCGGCCTGTTACGCCAACTCGCCACCGGCTTACCTTGCCACTGTTTTGCTAACGAATCGGGTAAGCGCGGAGCGATATCCGTCCAATTCGGCTGATATTGCGCTTGGCGAATGGTCGTTCTCATCCCCTGCTTTGCTAAGCTTTGCCACTGTGAGTTTTGCAATACGCTACCGGTGAGATACGTCATCCAATAGGCTTTAATGGTATGGCCAAAATCATTATGTTTAGCGCTTTGGGTCATCACTGCTGGATGATGTATTGCGCCATAAAAGCGCTGCTCAGGTTGATGATGATAGTGAGTTAACATCACCTCAGTTAGCCAAGACAAATCTTGCAACCATTGGCTACGATGAGGCTCAGGTAACAAGGGAGCCACCAGCAATAAATACCCATTGATTTGATCAAGCTGGGCAACCAATTCGCGCTGCTGAGCGCTTTCGCCATCGCCCTCTTTTAACACCCACGCCAATCCTTGATCATCGGCTAATCGATAATGGTCAAAAATAAACTGTTGCTGTTTAATCAACACCGCTTCCAATTGCGGATCACGAGTCAAATAATAGAGCATCGCCAGCCCCACCAAGGCATAGGCTTGGTCTTGCGAGGTGCGCTGTTGCCACTCAAGCCCCGGCTGACCGTTTTCGGTAAAACTGATAAAACCGCCGTTGTGCTTATCTTGCAAATGGTCAATTAAATAGTGCGCTCCAGCGTTGGCGAGCGCTAACGCCTGAGCATCACCGGTTAAGTGGTACAGCACCGCATAAGCGTAAGTTTGGCGGGACTTCATCCGCGTATAGTCACGGCCAAAGTGTGGCGTTATCCACCCTTTATTGAGCTCTTGGCAAACGTGGTTAACATTCAGCAATTGACCGTTATCACAACGAAAGGTAGGAAAGTTACCCAGCGGCTGACCGTGAGCGGTCTCCATCATCCAATATGGCGCTAAGCCCTGCTGCGCATGGTTTAACCACGCCTCACCATTTGGAAAACTGGCCAACTTATCGGTTTCTGCCTGCACTAAGGCACTGCATAATCCCAAACTGAGTAACCACATAGTAGTTTTTAGATTGTGTTTCATTTTGCTCTCGAGTTCGTCTTGTTCATGATCCGCACTATACAAGAGAGCAAACGCGCATTTCGTTGAAAGGGTCACAGTTAACATGCAACTGATTGAGAAGTAAGGATTAGGAGATAAGTCTGAATTGAAAAGGCTAAATAGCCAATGTGCAAATTTAAATAGGCAGTTCTCATTCAAAGCAGAACTGCCTAATACGATTATCACAAACTGTTATTAATAGTCATCGGTTACCAGAAAATTAAAACCTACTGACCAAGGATCTCAGCCAAACGGCCATTGCTCTCTAATTGTTTTAAGCCATCATTAAATGCGGCAATAATCTCTGCCGCTTTTGGATGTTTACGAGACACAATTAAATGGTAAGGCACGAATTTAATACTTTTATCAAAATAAGCCACTTGGCTAAAACCAACACTGGCCGCCAACCCCGAGCCAACTAACCGCTCTTCCATTACACCATCCAAACGGCCTGCTTGCAGCTTACGAAAGTTGTTTTCAGGTTGGCTAATGCGCTCAATGGTGTAACCCGCATCTTCACGGACAAAACCATAATCATAAGCCACCACGCCACCGAGGGTTTTACCTAATAAATCTTGCTCATTCTCCCAGCGCAGCGGCTTATCGGGATGATAAAAAACCACCGTACTCAAGGTTATCACCGGCTCGCTATAGTGAAAGCGCGCAGCACGATCTTGATTAAAACTGTACAAAAACGTCCCATCCAGTTCAGCATTCTCAGCAGCATTAAGCCCCCTAGCCCAAGGAAGGTATTGGTAGTTCACCTGCCAGCCCGATAGAGCAAACGCTTCGCTCACCACCTGAGCCGCCGGCCCGCCACTCGCTAAGCTTTGCCCTTGATAAGGCTCCCACTCACCACTGGCAAGGGTAATGGTATTCGCCAAAGTCACACTCGCCCAAAATACCAACGAAGCCAATATCGATTGCAGTATTAATTTCATCATAAACTCCAAACTCACACTATCGAATCATAGTGTAAATCTAGTTCAGCTTGGTCTATTTACAAGCTTGTGAACCATGAGCCTAACATGGCTGATGCCGTACAAGAGCAGCAAAGAGATGTGCGATTTCGCAGATAGGGTCACACTTAACATGCAACTCATTGAGTGAGAAAGCGTAGACAGTTACAATTAGTTGATATCGATGCCTCTAGCTTATTTAAGCCATTTTTAGATTACCTACCAGATGGTAGGTACATCCTTGATGCCAGCAACCGATACTATGAAGACCTTTGCACGGTTGAAGGCTGTATTGAAGACTTAAACTGTCAGCGATCACAAACTAGATACTGGATTATTGCGGTTATTCCAATATTTAAAATGTGCGTGGTAGCATATAAAGAAAAAGGCTAGGCATTGATGATCGTTAAAGAAAAAGTATTTGTTAAAACCAAAAACTTCAGGCAAGAATTAGGTGATCAAGTAGAAAATAATGTGGCTTTCTACTTAAAGCGTCATTTCTCAGAAATTAATAACATCCTTGTTTATAATGACTTGCGTATAGAGCACAAAGGTGAAATAGCACAAATTGATCATCTTATCGTTTATAAGAAAGGATTTATTATTATTGAATCAAAGTCGATCAAAGGAACCATCAAAGTTAATAAGCAACTTGAATGGCAAAGAACGGTTCGAGGTAAGTGGGTCGGTATGCCCTCGCCAATTACTCAGGCTGAGATACAAACTAAACTGTTAAAAGCTCTATTGAATGATAATGCTGATCAAATACTAGAAAAATTATTCATGATGCAAGGCTATTTCAGTGGTAGATGCTGGGATACTCTCTGCGCTGCATCTAATGATGCGATTATAGATAGAGATAATATTCCATCGAGAATATCACCCCTAATTATAAAATCAGAACAGGTATCCAATCGCGTTAAAGAAATTATTGCTAGCAAATCGAGTATCCTTAAGCCAAACCCATCTTTTAGTGACAATGAATTTAACAATATAAAATACTTTCTAATCGCTGCCCATAAACCTCATTCAAAAGCAATAGCTAATATGGAAAACAGCAGTATTATTATTGATGCATCCCAGCAATTAGATAGCTCAGACAGTAATTTAATTAAATCAAATTCCTGGTTTCTTTGTAAAAATTGTTCCAGCTCAAGCACCTCACCCAAATATGGTAAATTTGGTTATTATGTTACTTGTAATGACTGCAATACAAACACATCCATGAATCAAGTTTGCTCAAGTTGTGGAAACAAGAAGACGCATGTATCAAAAAATAAAAAAGTCTATACTATTAGTTGCGATTGCGGCAATAAGGTCGAATTTTAATAACAGGCATTAGAAAATAAAAATAACCTAGATCTAGGTATATAGTACTTTTTATCTAACACGCTTTTGGACAAAAACGAGCTAGATTCTTTGCTCTAGCTCGTGTCACTTGGGTTAGAAAAAGTATGGTCAGATTCAGTAGTAACTAAGAGTTGTTAACAACTTTATAGAGCTTGAGCATTAATCACTATAGGACCAGCAAATGTAAAACCTAGGTTGAACGAAAGCCTATCACCTGTCAATAAGGCATCCCATAGCAGTTCGGTATTATTATTCTTGTGCATGAATATTTCAGTGCCGCATCTATCTAGTTTTACAAATCCAGAATCTCTTGAGGTTCTTAAAATAATACCTTCAATTACACTATATTTCGAACGTTCAAGGTTATGTTCAAAATCTCTTACTTCATGTTTTGAATCATAAGATACTTTAGCACTCCTGAGATTCATAAATGTTTTTATTGCCTTTCTCTTTAACTCTTCATCCCCCGATGTGTACGCAAACCTAGCAAACCAAAACTTAGCAATATAGTTTTTGTCTTCAGGAGAAAATGCCCTTTGATAATAATATAGTAAATCCGACTCTTTATAGTCTGTATGACACCTAATTAACTCTGCATAGTTAAAATTAAT
>NZ_WXWI01000045.1:0-18635 GCF_009904895.1 Vibrio sp. V31_P5A7T61 | reverse complement strand
AAGCATGACTGTTCATTTTATCGTGTCTTGACTTCTTTCGAATTCTGATTTTCCTCCTTTAAAATTGACATTGTCATTTTAACTATTTGATAAGTTTTATTTTTATAAATGATCTTTTGATGTGATTTTTGAGTGAACATATTTTATTACATTATTTTTGTCTGTTTTAACGACGGAAATTACGTTTGTTTTGTCTTTATAGATCGGATTTTCCGATGTTTTGTTTCATTAGAAGCGATTTTTAAACCGAGCAGCGAGTGAGTAGACTCAATCTCATCTTCTTGTACCGGATTTATTGTGTTTAGTGTCGTTAGGTACATTTCATCGTTGATTCTTATCATCACAAAGGACGATATCCCCATGATACGCATGATTCGTAGTTTCTTTAAAACAGAAGCCGCGGGTGGAGTGTTATTAGTTATGGCTGCTATTGCGGCTATGTTGATTGCCAATTCACCTGTTAATGAGCTTTATCAGCATGCTCTGCATGCTTATGTCTTCGGTATGTCTCTCTCTCATTGGGTCAACGATGGGCTGATGGCGATTTTCTTTTTATTAATTGGCCTAGAAGTAAAACGCGAATTAATCGAAGGATCGCTAAAATCAAAAGAGCAGGCTTTATTCCCAGCCATTGCTGCTTTAGGGGGAATGTTAGCGCCGGCATTGGTCTACACTTGGTTTAATTCAGCGGATCCTACGGCAAGCCAGGGATGGGCGATTCCTGCGGCCACCGATATTGCCTTTGCTTTGGGGATTATGGCGTTACTGGGTAATCGAGTGCCTGTGAGTTTGAAGGCTTTTCTATTAGCGTTGGCGATTATTGATGACCTTGGCGTGATTATTATTATTGCCCTATTTTATACCAGTGAGCTATCGAGTTTTGCGTTAGCAATGGGTTTACTGACGGCCGGTGGTTTATACTTACTTAATCGTTACAAGGTCACGTCGTTAGTGCCATACTTGATACTTGGCGCAATATTATGGTTTGCTGTCCTACAGTCAGGTATTCATGCCACCCTTGCTGGCGTGATGATCGGTTTTGCGATTCCTTTGAAAGGTAAACAGGCAACCTCTCCATCGCCATTAAAGCGCTTAGAGCATTGGTTACATCCATGGTCAACGTTTGCCATTCTACCGCTGTTTGCTTTTGTGAATGCGGGGATCTCGTTAGAAGGGATCTCGTTAGCGGGATTAACATCAACGTTACCTGTTGGTGTCGCGTTAGGGCTTTTTGTCGGTAAACCGCTTGGCATCTTTACCTTTAGCTGGATTTCCGTCAAGTTAGGGATGACAAAGTTACCAGAAGGGATTGATACTCGGCATATTTTTGCTGTCTCGGTGTTATGTGGTATCGGCTTTACGATGTCGATCTTTATCTCTTCGTTAGCGTTCGGTCATGCTCATCTTATTTTGGATAATTATGCCCGTTTAGGTATCTTGATTGGGTCAACCGCCGCGGCGCTGGCGGGCTATATTATGCTACGTGCTACGCTACCGAAAAAAGTATTGCTTGATGAGCCTATTTTAGTGAAGGAGATCAAAGCGAAGTTCTAATCACTCAATGCTTCGCCAATCTAGTCGGCGGATTAAACATAGTATGATTGGATAGTGGCTTAATGTTTCAAGAGATTGCTATCCTATGGTATTAGAGCCTTAGTTAAGGAGATACTAGGCCTTATTGACTGTTCGAGCCGTATACATCGGTGATAGCAGTAACGTAAGTTCTGGTTGGTGCTGAACAACGATGCATGTGCCTATCTTTACTTTGTGTTAATGCTTCATGGTTTATAGAAAAATCCCTTGAAAGGTCAATATACTCTCAGAAAGCATAAAACTTTGTTTTTATGCTTTCTTGTTTTAGGAAGAGTAAGCTACTCTTCATGTAAGTTGTTTATATTAAAGTATTAACCTTTTAGGATAATACGTAACACGGTTTGCATTCGCCGTGCAGCTTTATTTTTAGTGTGGTTGTCATTTAATCACTTGCATTAGGGAAACGACCCCTTGTTGTCTACAGCAAGATTTCGACGTTTGGAGGTCATTAGATGCTATTAGCATTAATGTCAGGTTTTATTGTTGCTTTTTTTGTACCTTGGCTGTATCGCCAATTAGGTGAGCGTGCAGTATGGTGGGTTGCTTTGCTTCCTGCTTTGCTGTTTGTGTATTTCTTAGGCTTTGTTCCACAGGTGACAGCTGGGCATAGCTTATTATTCTATTATGATTGGATTCCGTCATTAGGCATTTCGCTTGATATTCGTCTTGATGGCTTAAGCCTATTGTTTGCATTATTGATCACTGGGATCGGCACGTTAGTTGTCGTGTATGCAGGGAGTTACCTGTCAGGCCACGTCGATCAGCGTAAGCTAGTGATGTATCTTTGTGCATTTATGGGAGCAATGCTTGGTGTCGTGTTAGCGAACAACATTATGGCGATGTTTGTTTTCTGGGAACTGACCAGTATTACTTCATACATGCTGATTGGTTTTCATCATGAGCAAGAAAAGTCGCGTAAATCAGCCTTACAGGGGCTGTTTGTTACGGTCGGTGGTGGCCTTGCTTTAATGGCGGGAGTCATATTACTCGGTCAGATTGCCGGTACTTACCAGTTGGATCAAATTGTCCGTCAAGGAACAGAAATCCAGCAACATAGCTTATTTTTACCGATGATGTTACTGGTATTGGCGGGAGCATTTACTAAATCGGCTCAGGTTCCGTTTCATTTTTGGCTACCAAACGCAATGGCAGCACCAACGCCAGTCAGCTCATTTCTACATTCCGCTACGATGGTAAAAGCCGGTATCTATTTAATGGCTCGCTTACAACCAGTCATGGCAGGAGACAGTACGTGGACGATGCTGCTCGTCAGCGTCGGTGCATTGACGATGTTGGTAGGCTCAGTAATGGCGGTGACGAGTACCGATCTAAAACGTATTTTGGCTTATACCACGGTTGCTTCTTTAGGCACCTTAACCCTATTAATAGGGATTGGTACGGAAGCGGCGTTAATTGCTGCCATGGTGTTTTTATTGGCCCATGCACTGTACAAGGGGGCTTTGTTTATGGCCGCCGGTACGGTGGACCATGAGACAGGAACCAAAGACATTCGTCAGTTGAGTGGTTTACGGCGCAGCATGCCACAGACGGCGATTTTTATGTCACTAGCGGCATTAGCTCTAGCAGGTATTCCACCGGTTTTCGGTTTTATTGCTAAAGAAGCGATGTTAGAAGGGCTGTTAACCAGTCCATGGCAAAGTGCATTACTGTTTGTTGGCGTAGTCTCTTCCATCTGCTTAGCGGCTTGTGCCGGACTGGTTGCGATTAAGCCGTTTTGGGGAGAGGTGATCACAACGCCGAAAGAAGCCCATGAAGCTCCTTTTGCTATGCGGGTTGGCTTTTCACTCCTCGCAAGTTTAGGGCTAATCTTTGGTTTGATTCCATCCTTGGTTTCGCCACTCATTACTGCTGCAGCTTCATCCATTTCTGGGTATACGGTTGATCCTATCGCTTTATCTTTATGGCATGGATTTAATTTACCTTTACTGCTCAGTGCAGTCGCATTGGCAGGGGGCTATTTACTCTTTAAACGCTGGGGCCATTTAGCGCCTAAAGCTATTTTGGCTAAGCCTTTACTTAACTATGGCCCAGAAAAAGGCTACGACCTCTTTATGCAAGGGTTAGTGATTTTTTCTAAATGGCTAACAGGTCGTATACAAAATGGTTATCTTTCAAATTACATTTTAACCATCTTTATTACGACTATTGTATTGGTTGGCTACACCATTGCCACTCGCGTTGGTTGGTATGGTACGCTGGATTTTTCTGGCGTTGAGGTTTATGAAATTTTGATCTCGGGCATCATTATTGCGGTGGTGAGTTATGCCTGTATCACCTCGCAGCGTTTGGGTGCGGTTGCAGCGATCGGCGCACTAGGCTTTAGTATGGCGTTGATCTATGTCTTCTTTAGTGCCCCTGATTTGGCGATCACTCAGATACTGATTGAAACGCTAACGGTGATCATGTTGGTCTTTGTATTGTTTAAATTGCCGCGTTTTCAACGCTTATCAAGTTCAGACGTTCGTTGGCGTGATGCTTTTGTCGCCATTGTGTTTGGTGGCATGATGACATTGCTGGTGATGACCGTGACCCAATTTGCCGAGCCCGATCGGATCAGTGATTACCTAATTGAAAATAGTTATGTGATAGCAAAAGGACGCAATATTGTTAACGTAATACTGGTTGATTATCGTGCGTTAGATACCTTGGGTGAACTATTTGTTCTTGCTTTGGCCGCCATTGGGGTAACGGCGATGATCAAGTTGGAGAAAAATAAATCATGAAAACAGATAGCGCGTTAATTTTACAAGTCGCGGCACGATTTTTATTGCCAATGTTGTTGTTGTTTTCGATTTTCTTATTGCTGCGTGGACATAATGAGCCGGGGGGCGGCTTTATCGCTGGTCTTGTTGCTTCCAGTGCTTTTGCCTTGCATCTGTTTGCTTTCACACCAGTCCAGACCCAACGCCTAATCGGTGTCGATGGTTCACAATTGATGGGGGTTGGATTAATGATTGCCATGTTTAGTGGTGTGATCGGTGTGATTCTGTCCGGCAGCGAATTTTTGACCAGTGTGTGGTGGACGGTTTATCTGCCTGGTGTCGGTGAGCTGAAATTGAGTACACCATTATTATTTGATATCGGGGTTTATCTGGTCGTTATTGGTATGGTGACGACGTTATTGCTGACCCTCGCTGAAGTGGAGGATTAATTCATATGACCACTTTATTTGCTTTCGTGATTGGCGGATTGTATGCCGCTGCACTATTTATGATGCTACGTCGCAGTATTGTTAAGCTTGTTATTGGTTTAATGATCTTATCCAATGCGGCTAATTTACTGATTTTCACCGGAGGGGGGTTAGTGAGAGGTGCTCCGCCGTTGATCCCGGTAGGCATGACGGTGCCGTTTGCTGAGATTGCCGATCCACTCCCACAAGCTTTGATATTAACGGCGATTGTGATCAGCTTTGGCGTACTGGCTTTTGCCGTAGTACTGATACATCGCGCCTATAAAGTCATTGGTGCGGATGACATGAACAAAATGAAGACGACAGATACTCAATTATGATGTTATTAATGCCTATTCTTATTCCTATGTTTGCAGCAGCGTTGTCTATGATCATTTGGCGTCATAGAACACTTCAACGTTGGGTCAGTGTGGTGACAAATTCAGCATTACTTATTGCGGCATTAATATTGTTTAATGACGTATATAATAATGGAATTCAAGTGACCCATTTAGGTGGGTGGGAAGCCCCATTTGGTATTTCATTGGTTGCGGATTTATTAGCGGTTATCATGGTTACAGTTTCCGCTTTTGTTGCATTTTGTATTGCTATTTATGCATTAGCGACAATGAATGAAAACCATGAAAAATTCGGTTTTTATCCATTGTTACATTTAATGTTAGCTGGTGTTATCGGTGCTTTTTTAACTGGCGATATTTTCAACCTTTATGTTTGGTTTGAAATCATGCTGGTCGCGTCCTTTGGATTATTAATTCTTGGTGGCGAAAGAGAACAGATGGAAGGAGCACTTAAATATGTGACACTTAACTTACTCTCATCAGCGCTATTTTTAAGCGCAGTTGGTCTGCTTTATTCGTACGCAGGCACACTCAATATGGCCGATTTAGGGAGTAAGCTTTCTACATCAGAGAATGCCGGAGTAATTACGGTGATCTCGTTACTGTTTTTAGTCGCTTTCGGTATTAAAGCGGCCGCTTTTCCATTGTTCTTTTGGTTACCAGCTTCTTATCACACGCCACCGGTTGCTATTTCTGCGGTATTTGCAGGACTTCTCACTAAAGTCGGTGTTTACGCTCTATATCGTGTGTTTAGTGTTATTTTTGTCGGTGATATTGCATTTACTCATCATACTTTACTACTTTGGATGGGTATTTTAACAATGATAACGGGTGTACTAGGTGCGGCCGCGCAATTTGAAGTGAGACGTATCTTATCTTTCCATATTGTCAGTCAAATTGGCTACATGCTTGTAGGCTTAGCTCTATTTACTCCACTAGCCATTACGGGCGGTATTTTTTATCTTTTTCATCATATTATCGTTAAAACAAATCTATTTTTGATCAGTGGTGTGATCAATAGGCGGCATGGGACCAATAAACTTGATAAATTAGGTGGTTTGTATAAATCAGCACCTGTGTTATCCATATTATTTGCCATACCAGCTATGTCTTTAGCTGGTATCCCCCCATTGTCTGGTTTTTTTGCTAAATATGTAGTTATTAAAGCAGGCTTAGATGCACAAGCGTGGTTAATGGTTGTTGCCTCTTTAGCCGTTGGTTTATTAACACTCTATTCAATGATTAAAATTTGGTCAGAAGCGTTTTGGAAACCACTTCCTAATACTGGTGAAACGAAGTCTTTAATGAGCGACGGCGAGCGTTTTTGTATGTATTTCCCAATCATTTTAATGGCAGGAATGACCATCACCATTGGTCTGTATGCCGAGTGGTTTATACAACTGGCGTCTATGGCTGCTGAGCAGGTGATGAATCCACAAGTTTATATTGATGCGGTACTTGGAGGTCAGTCATGAAAGCCTTTGGATTGAATATGCTGCTTGCTCTAGTCTGGTTAGTATTATCAGGCGTTTATACCATTTCCAACTTATTTGCCGGTATGCTGATGAGCTATGTGATTTTGGCTTATTTGTTAAGAGATAGCCCTACATTTAAGGTTTACTTAACAAAATTACCGAAAATGATTAATTTTGGACTGTTTTTCATTTGGGATTTAATTAAGGCTAATGGGCGAGTGGCTTATGATGTATTAACGCCGACGCATTTAATGAAACCAGCTGTGATTGCTATTCCTCTCGATTTACGAGACGAAGGGGCGATCACTATGTTTGCGACATTAATTACCGTAACACCGGGATCTTTGGCATTGGATGTGGCCACCGATAGAAGCGTGTTGTATGTCCATTTAATGTACTTCGAGAATGAAGCTCGTCAGATTGAAGAGTTCAAGCGTCTTGAAGCTCGTGTGATTGATTTACTGGGGTAACAGACTATGTTGAATATTGTTTATACCCTTTGCTTTGCCATGTTAGCAATTAGCTTGGTTTTGGCAACGGTACGTTTATTAAAAGGCCCATCTTTACCTGATAGGGTGGTGGCCTTAGAGTTAATGGCCTCTTTAACCGTTGGCTTAGTCGTGCTCTACAGCATTCGCTATCAACAACCTTATTTTATTGATGTGGCGATTGTGTTGGCCTTAACGTCGTTTATGGCAGCGGTCGGTTTTTCCCGTTATTTAGAAAAACGAGGACACAGAGACGATGACTGATGTAATTATTGCGATACTCATTCTGACGGGTTCATTTTTAATGTTGCTAGCAGGCATCGGTATTAATCGAATGCCAGATTTACTGACTCGCATGCATGCAACAACCAAAGCTGGGGCATTGGGTGTTGGCTTAATGGTGGTTGCGTTTGCTGTTGTTAACTGGGGAGATATGGCCTTTGTGGTACGAGCACTCGCTGTTGTGGTGTTTGTCATCTTGACGGCACCGATTGCTGCTCATGTTTTAGCTCGCGCTAGTTATTTTGTTGGCGTACCACAGTGGGATGGTGTCGTGAAGGACGTGATTAAAGAACGTTATGATCTAGAAACGCATGAATTGGCCAGCCGTCATTTACCCGTCAAAGAAGCCGAGCCTGCGGGTAAAGAACACGACAACAAAAACTAGGGTCAACCAACTCTAATTGCTCTTTTATTATGTTTAATCATCAACCTCTAGTGCATGGATCATGCGCTAGAGGTTTTTTACCACTTATTGCTCAAGAGTATGAATGATACAGTGATTATTTGGCTGAGTGATAGAATAAAAATCATTGCTAACGCGGTCAATTTTATGTTAACGTCCGCCTCAATCTCGGACTGCGTTTTCTGGGGGATACGCGTGGTGAACATTCAAGCTGATTGCGGCACCACGTAGGGTAGGTATCAGCAAACCTTTTGCTGATAGACGGGATACTCTTGCTGTGGAAACAGCATGTGAATGGGAAACCCAACATTGAACTCACTTAACTTACACACATTAATAATCAGCTTTGTGCTTCCTCTATGCCCTGTTTATCAAGACAGCAGCATAACCGAACCTTGATTCTCTGTTTTAGTGATTTGCCATTTACGCTAATGGTCCGTATTCCGAAGGTGTCTTACGACAGCATCGGAAATTTTGCTATTTGTCATTTTTCCTCGCACGACGATGAATAATGGACAGAATTTTAACCATTTCAAGGGGACGAAGATGAGTACAGCCTTTGAAGTCGATAACACTATCGCAACCTGTTTTTCCAACCAAGTACCAATACTAGATGGTCTTTATGATCTAACGCCTGATCAAGTTTTGCTTGATCAAGCTGAACACGAATCCGCGGTACGTTCTTACCCACGTCGTTTACCGATTGCGATTAAACAGGCTTTTGGCTGTTTAGTGGAAGATACCCGTGGACAGCTTTTCCTCGATTGTTTAGCTGGCGCAGGAACGCTTGCGTTAGGCTATAACCATCCTGAAATCAATCAAGCGTTGAAAGACCAGCTCGATTCTGGCTTGCCTTATCAAACCTTGGATATAGCGACTACGGCAAAAACCCATTTTATTAAAACAGTGAAAGGATTTTTACCGACAGAACTTGCTGAACAGTGTGTCATTCAGTTTTGTGGTCCTTCTGGTGCGGATGCCGTCGAAGCCGCGATTAAATTAGCGAAGCAAACGACCGGTCGTAATACCATGTTTGCGTTTCGTGGCGCTTACCACGGCATGACCAATGGGACGATGGGTATGATGGGCAACCTAAATACCAAGGCTCGTCGTACCGGTTTAATGTCCGATGTGCATTTTATGCCCTTCCCATACAGCCTGCGTTGTCCGTTTGGACTCGGCGGTGATGAAGGAGCCAAAGCCAGCATTCGTTATATAGAGCGCTTATTGCATGATGACGAAGCCGGCATTATGAAACCGGCTGCCATTATTGTTGAGCCCGTGCAAGGTGAAGGTGGCGTTATCCCCGCGCCAGCATTTTGGCTACGTGAATTGCGCCGTATCTGCGATGAACATGGTATTTTACTGATTTTCGATGAGATTCAGTGTGGCGTAGGTAAATCCGGCTATCACTTTGCGTTTGAAGAATCAGGAATCATTCCTGATGTACTTTGCTTATCAAAAGCGATTGGCGGTGGTTTACCGATGTCGATTTTGGTGATCAATAAACAGCACGATACATGGCGTCCAGGCGAACATACGGGTACTTTCCGCGGTAACCAATTAGCGATGATATCTGGGGCCAAAGCACTAGAAATTATTGTTCGTGATAATTTGGTTGAGCACGCCAATATTGCGGGGCAATACTTGCGCATGGGCTTAGAAAACATTCAACGCCGTGTGAATTGTATTGCCGAGGTTCGTGGTAAAGGTCTGATGCTTGGCTTAGAAATTCAAGATCCAAGTGGTGAGCTTAATCAATTTGGTGAGCCTAAATCGGCACCGCAATTAACGCTGGCGATTCAACGCGCCGCATTAGAGCGCGGACTAATTGTCGAGAAAGGCGGGCGTGATGGTTCGGTGATCCGCTTCTTACCACCATTGATCATCTCTTTCGAGCAAATTGATTTTGCATTACGTGTGTTAGAAGAAGCCATTCTTGCGGCTGGCGGAGGCTCGAAAGAACCTGAAGCCGCGAATGACCAGTGGAAAAAGCATTTTATCCATACTGGGCATTTAGGCAGCCAAGCGTTCGCTCAAGTAATGAATCACACTACGGCTGCAATGAAAGCAGTATTTGAGCAAGTTAATGCGCCTTATTCGGGGTTAGAGCCAAAGATCCTCGAAAATGCGATTAACGCCGTTGATCTGGATAATAAAAATGCGTCTTTGCACGATGTGATTTCAGATACTGCTGAACTGATTGCTAAAAATTCAATCATTGTTCAGCATCCAGATTGTATTGCTCATTTACATACTCCACCATTGATGCCATCGGTAGTGGCTGAGGCGATCATCGCTTCACTCAATCAATCCATGGATTCTTGGGATCAATCTTCTGCGGCAACGTTTGTTGAGCAGAAAGTGGTCGATTGGATGTGTGACAAATACCACTTAGGTTCACAAGCGGACGGTATTTTTACCAGTGGTGGCACGCAAAGTAACCAAATGGGCTTGATGTTAGCTCGTGATTGGATTGCCGATAAATTAAGTGGTCATTCGATTCAAAAACTTGGTTTGCCTGACTATGCCGATAAGCTGCGGATTGTTTGCTCGAAAAAATCACACTTTACGGTACAAAAATCCGCCTCTTGGATGGGTTTAGGTGAAAAAGCCATTCTTGCTGTGGACGCACTGCCAAATGGCACGATGGATGTCACTCAGCTAGATGCTGTGATTAATCAAGCGAAAGCGGAAGGGTTAATACCTTTTGCGATTGTGGGTACGGCAGGGACAACCGATCACGGTGCCATTGATGACTTAGTGGCGATTGCCGATGCCGCTCAGCAACATGATCTATGGATGCACGTTGATAGTGCTTATGGCGGCGCGCTGATTTTGAGCAGCCATAAACAGCGTTTAAATGGTATCGAACGCGCTCACTCTATTAGTGTCGATTTCCATAAGTTGTTTTTCCAAACCATCAGTTGCGGTGCGTTACTACTGAAAGATAAGCATAACTTTAAATACCTGCTTCATCATGCGGATTATTTAAACCGTGAACACGATACGTTACCAAACTTGGTCGATAAATCGATTGCGACGACCAAACGCTTTGATGCGTTAAAAGTGTTTATGACTATGCAAAACGTGGGACCACAACAAATGGGTGCCATGTATGATCACTTGCTTGAGCAAACTCAACAAGTGGCGCAGCTAGTTCGCCAGCATGACGCTTTTGAACTGTTAGCTGAACCTTGTTTATCTACCGTGTTGTTCCGCGCGGTAAACACACAAGCGTCTGATTTAGATGAGCTGAACAAAACCGTTCGTCTGCAGGCCTTGGTACGCGGTGTCGCTGTACTTGGCGAAACCATAGTGGATGGCAAAACAGCTTTGAAATTCACAATCTTGAACCCATGCTTAAAGATTTCAGATTTTGAATCTTTACTGGCTAAAATTGAAACTCTAGCGGTTGAGCTAGCGAAATAAAGGTAACGGATACTATGTCAATTCTACAGATTGGTGCGGGCGGTGTTGGTTGGGTAGTTGCTCACAAAGCAGCGCAAAACAATGACGTACTGGGTGATATTACCATTGCTTCTCGTTCTATCGGGAAGTGTGAGAAGATCATTGAATCCATTAAAGGTAAAAATAACCTTAAAGATTCGACTAAGAAGCTAGAAGCTCGCGCAGTGGATGCCGATGATGTTGCTGCACTTGTTGCGTTGATTAATGAGGTTAAGCCTGATCTAGTGATCAATGCTGGTCCTCCTTGGGTTAACGTCACAATTATGGAAGCTTGCTACCAAGCAAAAGTCTCTTATCTAGATACGTCAGTGGCTGTTGACTTATGCACAGAAGGGCAGCAAGTACCAGAAGCTTACGATCCGCAATGGGCATTTCGTGATAAGTTTAAACAAGCAGGTATTACTGGTATTTTGAGTGCGGGTTTCGATCCAGGTGTGGTGAGTGTATTTGCCGCTTATGCGGTCAAACATTTATTTGATGAAATTGATACCATCGACGTGTTAGACATTAACGCGGGCGATCATGGTAAAAAATTCGCCACCAACTTTGATCCAGAAACTAACTTACTGGAAATTCAGGGTGACTCTTTCTATTGGGAAGAGGGACAGTGGAAAAGCGTTCCTTGCCATACCCGTATGCTGGAGTTTGATTTCCCTAATTGCGGTAACTTTAAAGTCTATTCAATGTCTCATGACGAGATTCGTTCGCTACAGGAATATATTCCAGCTAAACGGATTGAATTCTGGATGGGCTTTGGCGATCGCTACCTGAATTACTTTAATGTGATGAAAGATATTGGTTTACTGAATCCAGAGCCATTAACTCTGCATGACGGAACGGTAGTGAAACCATTGCAAGTGTTAAAAGCCATGTTACCCGATCCAACGTCACTCGCTCCTGGTTATACCGGATTGACCTGTATTGGTACTTGGGTTCAAGGTAGAAAAGACGGCAAAGAACGCAGTGTCTTTATCTATAATAACGCTGATCACCAAGTGGCTTATAAGGATGTTGAGCACCAAGCAATTGCTTACACGACGGGTGTACCTGCGATTACTGCTGCGCTACAGTTTTTCCGTGGTGAGTGGGCACAAGCCGGTGTGTTCAATATGGAGCAGCTGAATCCCGATCCGTTCTTAGAAACCATGCCATCAATTGGTTTGGACTGGGATGTGATTGAACTTGAGCCAGGACAGCCTGATATTAAAATTCTCAAGTAATGATCGCTGAGGGCATCCTAGAACTGATTGCTTGGATATTGATTCTAGAGATGTGAAATAAATACCGCGTGTTTAAAACAGCAGCTACTGAGTAGCGGCTGTTTTTTCCTTTTTAGGATATTTCCAGTAACGAAAGTCACTGGATATGAATAGGAATAAAATCAGATGCAAAAGAGTGAATTAAACACCCCTTACTTCATGATCGATGAAGCGAAGTTGATCGCTAATTTGGAAATCGCTAAGCGTTTAAAAGAACGTTCAGGGGTTAAATTAGTGCTAGCATTGAAATGTTTCTCGACTTGGGGCGTGTTTGACATCATTAAGCCTTACCTTGATGGCACGACCAGCTCGGGCCCGTTTGAAGTCAAGCTAGGTTATGAGAAGTTTGGCGGTGAAACTCACGCTTACAGTGTTGGTTACAGTGAGCAGGATGTTAAAGAGGTTGCTGATATTTGCGACAAAATGATCTTTAACTCTCAATCTCAGTTGGCGGCTTATCGCCACTTGGTGGAAGGTAAGGCATCACTAGGTTTACGTTTAAATCCGGGAGTGAGTTATGCGGGGCAAGATTTAGCTAACCCTGCTCGTAAATTTTCTCGTCTCGGAGTACAGTTTGATAAGTTAGATACCAGCGTTTTCGACTCTATCAATGGTGTGATGTTCCACATGAACTGTGAGAACAAGGATGTGGACGCATTTATTGCGCTGCTTGATGCGATTTCTGAAAAGTTTGGTGCTTATCTCGATAAACTTGACTGGGTAAGCTTAGGTGGCGGTGTCTTCTTTACTTGGCCGGGCTACGATGTAGATAAACTCGCCGATGCGCTGAAAGCTTTTGCTGATAAGCACAAGGTTCAGTTGTACCTTGAACCGGGTGAAGCGATCATTACTCAAACCACAGATTTAGTCGTGACCGTTGTTGATATTGTAGATAACGAAATGCAAACCGCGATTGTTGATTCGGCGACAGAAGCTCATCGTCTTGATACTTTGATTTATCGTGAACCAGCATCGGTACTTGAAGCCAATGAACAGGGTGAACATGAGTATGTGATTGGTTCTTGCTCTTGTCTTGCTGGTGATCAGTTCTGTGTTGCCAAGTTTGCTGAGCCATTACAGATCGGGCAAAAGCTGCATATCATGGACAGCGCCGGTTATACCATGGTGAAGCTAAACTGGTTTAATGGCCTAAAAATGCCATCGGTGTATTGCGAGCGCCGTGATGGACAAATCATTAAATTAAATGAATTTGGTTATCAAGACTTTAAACGTTCTTTGTCTCAGTGGTCGGTTTAACTTTTGCTTAGCACTGCATAGCAATTAGGGAGGCGTTTGCCTCCCTTTGTTATTTTATTGGACCCATTTTATTTAAGATTCCAACATCACTCGGGTATCTTCACTGAGTGCTTCCAGCTCTTTAATGACATCTTCAATCCGGATTTCTGCTGGTAAACGAATGGCCATCGTTGAACTAAATAGGCTCGAGCTTACGCCACCACCGGTTGCTAAAAACACTCGTTGACAATCCATATCAAGAATATTGATCCCTTGCCCATCAAGTAAATGGGTGATTTCATTAACAATCCCAAACCGATCATTGGCATCTAAGCGGACGTGATAAATCTGCTCTTCTTGGTTTGTTTGTGCTTCACAATCAATAATTTGTACCAGCAATTCGGAGTGAGATTGAAAGGCGGATTTCACTATGTCCGCGTTGTTTTGCGGTACTTCAATTTTAATCACCGCGGCCACTTGATTGTCGATGAAGTTGACTTTGCTGATTAGCCATTTGCCCTCATTTTCATGAGTGATCGCCGCCAATTGTTTGATCGTTGCGGCAGTGGCTGTGCCAACAAAGTTTACAATAAAAGTACTATTCATAATGACCTCCTAGCATAGCCTGAACGCTTATTATCAGTGTAGGCGGTTATGATGAATAAAAATTGAGGTAGGTCAATGTTTGCGAAAAGGATACCGATCAAGGTCTGATAATTCTATTTTTCGCACAAAAGTCATTGAATAAGGTGACCTTTAGCGAAAAGGCCACCTTGAGAATCCGTTAAAAAGAAATTTTAAAATCAATACCATAGAACTGACTATCGTATTTTGCACCGGAATCGAGGGCAAATTTAGCCGCATTGCTATCACCAAACCAAGGTGTACTTTGGAATGTCACTTCAGCGCTACCACCCCAAGCATCACTGACCCAACTATGAATGTGTCCAACAGGATTCAACAGAAAGAGGCTGACGCTGCCTAGACGTTGAGAACCAAATACTTCACCACCATTGGCGACAATGTCTTGCTCTTTCTCAAACATCAGTTCTCCGACTACCGCGCCAAAGAAAGGGGTAATAAAGAGATCTTGCCAAGAGGGGACTTCAGCAAACGCTTCTACACCATACTCCCAGAAGAAACTCGACATCGTGGCCGAATAAAGAAAAGACTCAAATTCATTAAAGCCAGCATGTCTTGCCGCGGTGTAGTACACCCCGCCAAAATATGGATGCATAATATAGTTCAGAAAATGCTCATCGCGATCCCACGTTGGTCCAGAAGTGACATTATCTTTCCATTTTCGGCCTAAGCCACTTAGATTGCGGTCCTCTTCATCCCATTTTGTGATCGATTCAGGGAGCAGAGTCATCAATCCTACCGTCGCAACACTGAGTCCTAATATGGTGTATGTTTGACCTCTTAAATAAGCCCAGTCCCGAGTATCTGAAATGGTTAAATAACGCGGTAGTGATGAATCTTCGATCTTTAGTGTTGGTTGTTGCTTTAATGGTGTAACAAAAGTGAGTTGCGAAGGAACTACGGCTTCTGGCTGATGACAAACGACTTGTAGACAGTCGACATTATAAGATAACTCTATATGTTGGGGCATTTGATAGTACGCCGCATTGGCATAAGAAGTGCAAGATAATAGCAATGCAAGACTATATTTTTTAGGCACAAAACGCTCCAATCATTAAATAAATCGTTGTTGATGGGGTCAAGCGGTTGAGTTTTTAGCTCGCTCAACATGCTCAGTAGTATAAAGGGTTAATTATCCATGAAAATGCTCATGATGAAAATGATCAATAGGCTTATTCATTGAACGACTTACCGCTTGCGGTCATTTTCAATGTTCAAGTATAGCGTTGGTTCGGATTTAAGCATTCAACCAAGTATATCTAATGCCATCGGTTGGTTATACTGATGGCTATAATGAGAAACGAGTACTCAAATAAGGTCAAACTATGCTCAAGATAGCAATGTTAAGTACTGGAGAAGAGGTATTGCATGGTGACATCGTCGATACCAATGCGGCTTGGTTATCACAGCTATTTTTTGAAAATGGCTTTAGTCTCACCAAACGTTCTACGGTAGGTGATAGTCAATCTGCCTTGGTCGAAGAGTTGTTAATGCTCAGCTTCAATAATCAGGTCGTCATTGTGAATGGTGGATTAGGCCCGACCAGCGATGATCTCAGTACAGCGGCGGCGGCTCAAGCTGCTGATCAACGTTTAGTCGTCTTTCCTGAATGGGTTGAAGTATTACAACGTTTTTTTGCTCAGCGCCAAAAAACCATGCCAGACAGTAATCTTAAACAGGCGATGTTACCAGAGAAAGCGACCCTGATTGATAACCCTATTGGTACCGCATGTGGATTTAAATTGTCTATCAATGATTGCTGGTTTTATTTTACGCCAGGGGTACCAAGCGAGTTTAAGTTGATGGTTCAGCAACAGATTTTGCCAGATCTACAACAGCAGTTTCCGCAACAAGTCGGTTTTGAATGCAGCAAATTGTATACGTTTGGTAGCTCGGAATCCGGGCTTTCCGATAAGCTTGATAAGTTACAGCTTCCACAAGGTTATCAACTTGGCTATCGCTCGTATTTGCCTTTTATCGAAATTAAACTTTTTGGTCCGGCTAATGATTTAGCGACACGAGTCAGGGTATTACAGCTGATTCATTCGCATATTGAAGCTTATGTGGTGAGTGTCGATGAACCTATGCTGACTCATCTTGGGCATTTATTGCGAGATAAAGGGCTGTCGTTATCGATAGCTGAGCAGGCGACGAAGGGATGGCTTTCCTATTGGTTACTCAGTGATGAGCAAATTGCTCGCTTAAGTGGTCATAGTTGGATATTGAGTCATGGTGCTGAAGCCGGACTGAGTGAACAAGAGCCTCTTGCTGCGGTATTTGCGTTGGCAGGAGCGACAAAAGAGAAGTGTGCCACAGATCTTGCGTTAGTCAGTGGCCCACTGCAAGACGATGCCTTTTGTTTGGCATTATCGACCCCTCATGGCGAATGGGCACAACAGTTAAAATTTAATCGTACTTATTCTATGGATGATCAAAAGCAGCTGATCGCAACCATTGCGGGGGATATGCTACGTCGTTATTTGTCAGCGAAGCCGATATTCGCTCACTATAGCAGTGTAACGAGCCTTAAAGAGATGCATTTACCAGCTAGCATGCTCAATAAACAACCATCTTGACCTGATAAGATGGTGATTTACCAACTTATTACCAGAGACGTTTTAGATAAGCCGCAGTATGCCTAATCAGTCTAAATAGTAACCGTTTGATTTGCTGAAGCTTGCCCTTTTAGCTGAAAAAATGATCGATCCAGCGAGTGAATTTATCTGTAGACTAACAACTCGCTCGATTCATTTCGGCAGGAGGCTGGTATGTTCCATCAATCTAAAATTCTCGTTTGGTATAAAGTCGCAAGTCAAAAAGTTATCTTAGGTGAGGCGTTAATTCATCAACATCAAGATGTGGTTTCACTTTGGCTGCATACCCCAATAGAAGAACCGAATAGAGAGGATTGCTCACCAAATCAATACGGTTATCAATTGTCTCTATTTGATGATGGGGGAAGGGAGATTGCGCAAAAATCGGTATCAGGAAGTACGGTCGATAGACTGTTATTTGGTATTAAAGCCAGCGCATAGTGCTGGCTTTAGATAAACACGAGAAATTAAGCGCGCTTGGCTTTTGGGCGATAATTCACCCCAACCAGCTCAAGTGCGCTTTTTGCTTTGCAGATACAGGGTAGAATTTCATTACCTTGCGTATAAGCCATCGCAAAACCAACATATTCCACTTCACCGGAAACAAGGGTGCAGCGGCACGCGCCACAGTGCCCGTCTCGGCAATTATATTCTGGCTCTAACCTCGCTTGTTCCATGCTTTCTAACAGCGTATTAGAGGAATTAGACTCAATGGTTACGGTATTGTTGATTTTGACACTGGCCATTACAGTTGGAAATCCTCAAAATCATCAGCATTGACTTCATTATCAATTTGACCGACTAAGTACGAACTTATCTCCGCTTCTTGTGGGGCAACTTGAACATTATCAGAAGATAACCACGCATTAATCCAAGGGATCGGATTACTGGTTGCTTTTGGATAAGCTGGCTCTAGGCCGACGGCTTGCATGCGGATATTCGTAATGTATTCAACGTATTGGCATAAGATGTCGCGGTTTAGACCAATCATCGATCCATCTTTAAATAAATACGCAGCCCACTCTTTTTCTTGTTCAGCTGCTTCTTTGAACAAATCAAAACATTGCTGCTTACATTCTTCAGCGATTTGCAAGAAGGTGAAATCATCCAATCCGTTACGAAGCAGATTAATCATATGCTGTGTACCGGTCAGGTGTAATGCCTCATCACGAGCAATCAATTTAATGATTTTCGCATTCCCTTCCATCAGTTCACGTTCGGCAAACGCAAACGAACAGGCAAAACTAACGTAAAAACGAATCGCCTCTAGCGCATTAACCGACATCAAGCAGAGATAAAGCTTCTTCTTTAACTCAGTCAAACTAACATTAATCGTTTCATCATTAAGCTGGTGTTTCCCTTCACCAAAACGATGATAATCATTCGTCGCTTGGATTAAGTCATCGTAGTAATGGGCGATGTCTTTTGCACGCTTAAGGATATGCTCATTTTCAACAATATCATCAAATACAACCGCAGGATCATTGATGATATTACGAATAATATGTGTGTAAGAGCGAGAGTGAATCGTTTCAGAGAATGACCACGTTTCAATCCACGTTTCAAGCTCAGGTAATGAGACTAAAGGAAGTAGCGCAACGTTCGGGCTGCGTCCTTGAATAGAATCGAGCAGAGTTTGATAT
>NZ_WXWI01000022.1:0-206247 GCF_009904895.1 Vibrio sp. V31_P5A7T61 | reverse complement strand
CTTCCAGTTTGAATTCGGCACTAAATAGCCGTCTTGTACGTTTTGTCATAATGTCACCTATTAACTTATGAGATGATGATATCACCTCTAACTAAGTGACCAAATTCACCATACCACTACAGCATATGGCGGGAAGTTCATGGAGGTATATGGTGCCCAGCACAACCGCGAATTTAGATTCGGAGAAAATAGTGAAACCACTGAAACAATGGGAGCAGGAGACGCTTGGACTAGTGGTCGCCCACTTTTCGGGAAAAACTATATAGACCTACTACATACATGTGTTGAAAATGGTTTTGGTACAATCTCGATAACATTTCATGGTATTCCTGATAAAAACGGAAACTTACAGCCCAGCAATAATTATCCAATAAAAGGTGTTTTCCCAGGTGCAAAAACCCTTGAAGTAATTGACAGAATAAAAGACTTTAACCTAAATCACTTACCAAGTGGAAAGCAGCCAATCAAGATAAACATTGGCATAACGATCGGCTCTCATAATCATACTCTCGAAACCATTCTCTCATATTGCGAAATTTTTAACGGAGTGGGCATTAACTCATTACGATTTAACTGCTTTACAGACCATGGTAAAAAACATCCCCATCTTCAGTTGAGCCAAGAGCAAGTAAGAAAGTTCTATCAAGACATAAAGTATGTCCACGACAATATTCCTTGCGATTTCCAAATTGGTATTAGTGAAGATTTCGGAACGAATGGTATAGATGTACTCGGGTTGCCGGGTCACGTTGGTTGGTGTAGAGCAGGACGTCAGTTGTTCGCGATTGTCCCTTCTCCGATTGAAAAAATAGGAAGTGTGGGAGAGAAAATTGCTGATATTGTAGGTTGTGTGAATATCTTTGAGCCTTACTTGGGCTACTTGTTGCGAGTGCCAAATATTGATGGTATATCTTATCGTTATAAAGTTTGCTTTGATGAGAATGCCATTGACAACTTTACTGCTAAGCGACTGAATGGAGAGTTCACCAATGGCTGTTTCGCTGGTGAAATGCTGATGGATGATAGGTATCATATTCCGTTAGTCTCAGAACAAGCAATAGAAGTTCTAGAAGTAGATTAACTTATTTAAGAAAGGGGTCTGTTATCAGCACTAATCTAGTAACAACTGAATGGTTAGAGAAAAACTTAAATCGTAAAGATTTAGTAATCCTTGATGCAACTATGGATAGTATTTCAGGTGATAACAGCGACCTTTATAATAGAGTATTTATTCCAAAAACTCAGCGTTTTGATATTAAACATGAGTTCAGTAAAATCGACTCAGAATTACCTTGTACCGTGCCAACATATGATGAGTTTTGTCAAAAGGTAAGAAAGCTTGGAATTAAGAAAGACAGTACGGTCGTTATTTATGATGCTAAAGGTATTTATTCTTCTCCTAGAGCTTGGTGGCTTTTAACCCTAATGGGACACAAAAAAGTCTTTGTACTGGATGGCGGTATGCCCAAGTGGGAAATGGAAAATAGACCGCTTGCAGTATCAGCTAGTGAGTCGAATAGCAATGTTCAGTGGGAGGGAGATTTTTTTAGCGAACTTGCCGTCGATAAAGACCAAATTTCTAGTGCAATTGCTCTTAGTGAAGCAAATATCTTGGATGCTAGAAGTTTTCTTCGTTTTTCCGGGGCTGCGCCTGAGCCAAGAAAAGGCCTTAGTTCCGGCCATGTTCCCAGCGCAAAAAATCTACCATTTGAACAATTAGTTAGTCGTGGCTGTTATCTTCCTAAAGAAGCGTTAAAGGCTAAGTTTGACGAGCTGGGTATAGACATGAGCTTACCCAGTTACTTTTATTGCGGATCAGGAGTAACAGCATGTATTTTGCTGCTGGCTGCTCTTGAGATAGGAATGAAACAATTGGCGATTTACGATGGTTCTTGGTCTGAGTGGGGCGCAGATCCTGCGTTGCTAATAGAAGCGGGAAACGTGGGCTAATGTGCCAAGCACCTAGCTCTCTTTTTTATAATCGAAGTTTAAGATCTGTACCTATTTTCTAAACGGTATAGTAACTTCTGATTCGATATAAACGCATTCTGCTGCACTTGCCCCAACCTGATTACCATCATCAATAGTAAGCTATCTTAGAGCTATACTTTTAGTAATCCAGACAAGAGGGTTAAGTCGTGCCAAAGAACAAGGTTCAGTTTTAAAAAAAGTAAATGATAATGCTAGATTTTTGGCAATTTTTTTAAAAAACGTTCGTAATCTTGCTCTGTTCAAAACACTTATCACTAAACTGGAGTTGTATTGATTAATTTATATATTTTTTTCCTATTAACCCAAGCTAAACTTATCCGAAATTGGCACTTTAAAACACAACCCCTAACTCGAAAATGTCCAGAAACGTACCAAGGCAGTGGATGATCAATTGTGGATGATCAATTGTGATGCTCAAGACAATCAGTATGATACTTTATTTCTGTCTTACAGCTGAGGTTGCGTAGTGTATTGGCCGATTTTCAACGGCTAATCACATTTCTGAACCGTCTACTCTATTGTTAACAATTTGACTCCGGTATAGTGCATTTCAAGCTCGAACGAGCGATTATCTGCGCTCGAAATGCAACAATTCACAGAGAGTTGATTGAAAATGAACACACTTTTTGCCCATCGTGGCATGTCATCGTTAGCCCCTGAAAATACCTTAGCTGCTTTTCGTCTTTGCCATACACATAAGGTGCAGTGGCTGGAATGTGATGTTGATATCCTTGGTGATGATACGATAGTGATTTCTCACGATGACACATTAGATCGTTGTACCAATCGCAGTGGTAGCCTGTATGGATTGAGTCAACAAGATCTAGCGAATATTGATGCTGGTGGATGGTTCTCTGATGCGTTTGCTGGTGAGCCGATTCCGACCTTTCGCCAATTTATTGAACTACTTAATGAGCTAAAACTCGACGCTAATATTGAGATAAAATCCTGTACGGCAGGGTGGGAGAAAACGCTCAAATTAATTGAGGGCGTGATTGAGGGACTAAAACTGCTTGATAGTGACAGAAAAGTGATTATTTCAAGTTTTAATCATATTGCTCTTTATGAATTTAAACGGCGTGCGCCGCACTATCCGACCGCTTGTTTATTTACTAAAGAGACACTATCGGAAGATTGGGAATCCATTTTACAGGCGTGCCAAGCTGAATATATCCACCCAGAAAATGAAGGATTGTCTCGTGAGCAGGTTGCCGCTTTTAAAGCCAAAGGCTACAAAGTGAACGTTTATACCGTCAATAGCCTACTAAGAGCCAACCAATTATTTAACTGGGGCGTGGATGGTGTCTTTACCGATATCGCTCAGACATTCCCTCGTTCATTCCTCTCTGCGGCTAATTAGCCGCGTTAAATCGGTAGCTTGAGTGAAGCAAGTTATTGTCAGCAGAACAAAAAATCCCGTATTGATACGGGATTTTTTATAGAAACCATCAACGTTGATTGAGATTAATAACCAAGTTTCACTAGCGTTGCGGTAACGTCTTTTGCTGGACGTCCAGTTAACGCTTCGACGGCGAGATTAGGACGGTTGGTGAAAAAGCCGGTCACTCCCCGATCGCGATAGCGGATAAGATCTTCAGCATCATCTAAGGTGTAAATATGAGTCACTAACCCTTTTTGCTGATTCATCTCTATCATCCAAGGTTTAGCGAGATCCATATAGCTAAAATTACTCGACCACGAGTCAGCAAAGTTGGCTTGAGTCCCTGATGGGCCAACGCCAATTGCGCCATTGTCTTTAGCAAAATCTATCCATTCTTCATAAGCCGATTTTGATGCGACTTGCACTCGTGCGTAGTAAGCCGCCCAGCTTTCATCATCTTGTTTCGGCTCTGTGGGCTTCATATCGATATAACCGTCGCCAGTCCATAGCAGAAGGACTTTAGGGATGTTCGGCATTTCCGCTTGCAGTTGAACTAAGCTCTCTTTTTCAAAGGTTTGCAAAATAACCTTACCTTTCATTTCCTTATCTAGCCAGCCGTGCTGTTGTAAATTCGCTCTCAGATCCGCTTCGATACCTGGAAACAGTTCAGGTAATTTGGTTTCGATATAAAGGCCAGGTTGATGTGAGCAATTCTCAGCAACCTCTCTGACTTGATCTAAGGTCATTAATTGCAAGCCACGATAACTTTCTCTTGCGCGTTCTGGATAGGCGTTATTGAACCAAGATCCCGCATCTAATTTTTCTAATTCAGCCCAAGTAAAACTGCTTACTGGACTATCGGCTCGCTCTGGGTAAATCTCCGCAATATTGGTTTTATTGCGCAAATTATTATCATGTACGGCAATTAAAACGCCGTCTTTACTGCGTTGTAGATCGACTTCAAGATAGTCTGCCCCAAATTCACAGGCTAATTGATAAGCCGGTAAAGTCGCTTCTGGTGCGTTATAGGAGTCGCCACGATGAGCAATAATCGCGTTGTCTGGAATAGAAAGCGGTGCTGACAGTGTCGATGATGTGCTTGAGCAGCCTGATAATGAGAGCGCGCCAATAACGCCTAATGTGGTGTAGAGAAATGGTGTTGTCAGGCTCGTTAATGCGCTACGAGTGGTGTGGTGCTGCGAAGAAAGATTCAACGTAATACTCCTTTTAGTTGAATGAGGCTAAATAACTTAGTTTTGGTGTATGTTTTGGTTTGTTTTTTAACATAAATAGAGCAAATATTCAAAATTGCGTGAGTTAGTAAGCGCAAGTTAGGTCATCTGCTTTTTGAACATGAACAAGACTTTTAGCTTTACGTCTTTTCGCGCTATGATTGAAGTGTGTTGTTTATCCTAGCTTGGTGATGATGAGTCAGAGTCCCCGTAATTTTAGTCGCCGTGATCTTTTTCGTGGTTTAGTTGCCAGAGGTAAGGCCGCTTATCATGAGGTGGATGATCAGCCGAAACGCACCATACCTCGTCCACCGGGGGCATTAGCAGAGGCAACGTTCAGGCGGTTATGTGATGGCTGTGGTCTGTGTGTTGAAGCGTGCCCAAGCTCCGTTATCCAGTTAACAGGCCAGTGGCCTGAGTTATGTCTAGATTACAATCATTGCCAATTGTGCACTCAGTGCGCGCAAGTGTGTCCAACCGGGGCGCTGCTGCCTGCCACGAAAACTGAGCTTTTACCGACCTTTGCTTATCAGTGTCATAATCGTTTATTGGGTTATTGTGAATTATGTATTGAGCAGTGCCCAACTCAAGCGATTCAGTGCGAGCCGAATCAACAACCCGTAGTGAATGAAGACTTATGTAATGGGTGTGGTGAATGCCGTCCGATTTGTCCTGCTAATGCGATTGAGTGGCAATTTCGTAAATCAACAGAAAAATAATGATAACTATTATTGTTACTATTTGATGGTAAATGTTTAAAAGTGTAACCGCTAATTACATTTTCATTGATAGTGATCATAGGGAAGATCATGCAAGATTTGGATAATAGGCCGATACATTGGAGGGTCTATGTCCACATCAATAATCAAAAAACTATTTACGCGCCGTGAGTTTATACAAAGCTCTGCGGTTGCTTCTGGCGCAGCGATTGCTGCCAGTTCGATCAGCTTGCCATTTAATGCGCTGGCTGCACCAACACCATCATCCTCGCTGAGCCCAGAACAGATCCGTTATAGCGCTTGTTTAGTGAACTGTGGCAGTCGTTGCCCATTTAAAGTTCATGTGCGCGATGGTGTGGCCGTTAAGATCTCTCCAGAAGATGGGGTCAATGAAGCCATTTTTGGTCAGCATCAAATCCGCCCTTGTTTACGGGGGCGCTCAGCTCGTTTTCGTACCTATAACCCTGACCGTTTAAAGTACCCAATGAAGCGGGTCGGTGAACGTGGTGAAGGTAAATTCAAGCGCATCAGTTGGGATGAAGCCACCACCATTGTGGCTGAGCAATTGCAACGAGTGATCAACACTTATGGTAATGAAGCCATTTACTATCAATATGGTAGTGGAACGACAGGGGCTAATTTACAAGGCCGTAATACGTGTAAGCGCCTGCTTAATTTAGCTGGTGGCTTCTTAGATATGCACAATACCTATTCAGAAGCTCAACTTAACCGTATTCAGCCGTTTGTTTTTGGACAAGCAGGGAATATTTACGGCACTGAGCAACAAACGCTTTTTGCTGAGATCAAAAATTCTGATTTAGTGGTGATGTTTGGCCAAAACTTGGCAGAAACGCGCATGTCAGGGGGCGGACAAATTGCGGAAATTTATCATGCTCTCGAACAAAGCGGCGCTAAGGTTATTTTGATTGATCCTCGCCGCACCGATAGCGTGACGGCATTTAATGCCGAATGGTTACCGATTCGCCCGGGAACCGATGCGGCGTTAGTCGCGGCAATTGGCCATACCTTAATCAAAGAAAATCTGCTCGATGAGGCCATGCTTAACCAATATACGGTCGGTTGGAGTGAAGAAACTTTGCCTGCCAGTGCGCCAGCGAACTCATCATATAAAGCATATATTCTCGGTCTTGGGGAAGACAAGATTGAAAAAACGCCAGAATGGGCGGAAGCATTGACCGAAATTCCCGCGCAACGTATTCGTCAGTTGGCTCGTGAAATTGCTAGCGCTAAAGCTGCGTGGATCTCTCAAGGTTGGGGAGTGCAACGCACACAAAACGGTGAGCATGCTGCGCGCGCGATCATGATGCTGCCGATTATGACCGGGCAGTTTGGTCGTCCTGGAACCAATATTGGTACTTGGGGAGGCAGTGTCAATTATCCACTAGCGGGTCTGGCGATACCAAACCCAGTCAAAGTGTCGATTCCATGTTTTAGCTGGGTCGATGCGATCACGCGCGGCACCGAGATGACACCAGAAAAAGATTACATCAAAGGTCGTGATCGTTTAACGACCAATGTGAAGTTTTTATGGAATTACGCGTCCAATATCACCGCTAATCAGCATTCGGATCTTAACCAAGTCGATAAAGTGCTGCGTGATGAGTCTTTGTGTGAATTTATTCTGGTATGGGATAACCACATGACAGCCAGCGCTAAATATGCTGACTTATTACTGCCCGATGTTTCAACCTTAGAATCCGATGAGTTAATTAATAACTCTTATCAATCAGGCTCTTATCATTATTTGGTTCGCTTACAAAAAGCGATTGAACCGATGTGGGAAAATCGGCCGACTTATGATGTCTTGGCGGAAATCGCCGATAAAATGGGTTTGAAAGAGGCGTTTACCGAAGGTCGCACCTACCAAGAGTGGATTGAACACGCTTATAACCAAGTGCGTAAACAAGAACCGCATTTGCCTCCATTTGAGCAAACCGATGGTATGGGCGTGATTGATCGCCGGATCGCCGATAGCAGTAAACATATTGCGTTAAAAGATTTCCGTGATGATCCACAGCAACATCCGCTGAAAACGCCATCAGGAAAAATTGAGATTTATTCAGAGCAATTGGCTGAATTGGCGACTCAATGGCAATTACTGCCCGGAGATAAAATTTCGGCGATTCCAGAATACTGGCCAGCCGTCGAAGGTATCGAAGATAAACCGATGCTGAATAAATATCCGTTGCAATTGACAGGGTTTCATACCAAAGGTCATTGCCACTCAACGTATTCGTCCGTTGCTCAATTGAAAGAAGTTGCGCCGGATGTTTTGTGGATCAACCCTATCGATGCTCAAGCGAGAGGTATCCACAATGATGACTTTGTCGAAGTCTTTAATGACAGAGGAAGAGTACGAATTAAAGCGAAGGTATCACCACGCATTATGCCCGGTGTAACGGCGATGCCAGAGGGCGCATGGGCGCAGACCAATAAACAAGGTGTTGATGTTGGTGGCTGTATCAACCGACTAACCTCGCTACGGCCAACGGCGTTAGCTAAAGGTAACCCACAACACACCAATTTGGTCGACGTTAAGCGCATCTGAGGAGATTTTTAAATGAAACAATATGGCTTTTTTGTCGACTCATCCAAATGTACTGGCTGCAAAACGTGCCAAATCAGTTGTAAAGATGAGAAGGCGCAAGAGGTAGGCCCAAAATATCGCCGAGTATACGAGTATGGTGGTGGTGAGTGGCAGAAAGTAGGCAATGCTTGGCAGCAAAATACCTTCAACTACTACTTATCGATCTCCTGTAATCACTGTGCTGAACCAACGTGTGTGAAAGGTTGCCCGACAGGAGCGATGCATAAACGGAAACAAGATGGTTTAGTGGTGGTTGATCAAGATAAATGCATTGGTTGTCGCTATTGTGAAATGCGTTGTCCTTATGGTGCGCCGCAGTTTGATGAACAAAAGAAAGTGATGTCGAAGTGCGATGGCTGTTATGAGCGAGTGGCTCAAGGTTTAAAACCCGTGTGTGTCGAGTCTTGTCCACAGCGCGCGCTTGATTTTGATGAGATAGCCACATTACGCGCCAAATATGGCGATACCAATGCGGTCGCACCCTTACCGGATCCGCAACTGACCAAACCCAGTTTAGTGATTAAAGCACACGCGGATGCCCGTATGACTGGTGATAAAACCGGTGCTGTTCAAAACCCTTCAGAGGTATAAACGATGCATGAATTACCTTTAGTCTTTTTCACGGTTTTAGGCCAAACCGCGGTTGGTATGATGTTATTGGCTTTTATTGCTGGTCTTGTTGGACAAATTACCAATGCTCAGCGTCATAAAATCAATCTGGTTGCCGTAATTTTGTTTGCTGTAGGCATGGCAATTGGTGGCTTACATATGGGACAACCTCAGCGTGCGATTAATTTGCTGTTTGGTTTATTCCGTTCACCGATGAGTAATGAAATTGTTTTAAGTGGTCTCTATTTTGGTTGTGCTTTTTTAACGGTGGCACTCAGTGCTCCTCGCCTGCGCGATATACTGAAAAGCAAGTTTAACGTTACTGTTACCGATACATTGCACCAAAGGTTGAATGGGATTGCCGTACTATTAGGCCTAGCTTTTGCTTGGTCGATTACGCAGGTTTATCAATTGGCAACCGTCCCGGCTTGGAATAGCCATTATACGTCGCTGCATTTGTGGCTAACTGTTGCTATCTCTGGTGGGATGTGTGCTTTAGCACTCGGTGCTAAACGACTCGGTGCGTTAGCGGTCATCGTGGGAGCGGCGATTTCGTTTGCAACTCGTACCGGTTATATGGCGTTTTTAACCGAGCAAGTACCGCATTTAGTGAATGCACAAACGATGTTTTGGTACACCTATTTGTTCGCGATGACCATCGCGCTGGTGCTTGCTTTGTGGGTCTTACTGAAAAAACAAGCCGTTAAACCTTTGCTTTTTAGCGGTGCGGCACTGATGATCCTTGGCGAGCTGGCCTCACGTATTACCTTTTATAACTTATGGTGGATAACCATGTAGTGGCGGTTAGGAGGATACTTTGAGCGTATTCTTCTCCTAAACAGTGTGTACCGTTCAGCCTGTGAGAGCAGCGACTTTAAGCGAATTCGCTGGGAGTTGGCTCACGGGCTGAGTACTTTTTAAAACAGAAAGGAAAGCCAATGTTAGCCATTGTTCCTCGAATCCTTGGTAGTTTATTTTACTATTCACCGCAGAGCGAGCCTGCGCAGTATGCGTTACACGATCTGCCTCAATTAGCTCATTATTTCTCTTGGAGCGATCCTAAGGTTATCGAAACCGTGTGCCATCGTCTACCAGAGCCACAACCTGAGCGCTTTAGCGTACTATTCGAAGGGCTAGGGGATATGCCCGCTCCGCCTTGGGGATCGGTATACTTAGATCATGAGCATATCGTGATGGGTGAAAGTACCTTGGCTTATCGTCAATTTCTCCAACGTCATGGTTTAGCGGTGCAACTCGCCCGTCAGGAACCAGAAGATCAATTTGGATTAATGCTATTAGCCCTTGCTCATTTCCTCGAACAAGGTCAAGAATCTGCGGTTATCGAGCTATTAACGGATCATCTTTTTCCGTGGGCGACGCTCTATTTACAACGCTTAAAATCCGCCTGTGATGAAGATGATTTTTATTATTCTTTAGCAGTATTAGCGGAATATTTTTTAGCAGAATTATCGAGTGATAATTCCGAGTAATTGCACAATATGGCCTGTAAATATGGCTATTTATTGACTGAGTTTAATTATTTTAAAATGACACGTTAATTTTGTTTAACTTACTGTTTTAAAATGAATTTCATTGTTGTTGATGCTTGTTTTTATGACGATGATTTTTATTGAGTTGATAGTGTCATTCGCAGTGAGAGTCAAAATGTTATATGATGAGGAGGTTTTTTTTCAATAAGAACTAATAAAGCAGGAGGCTTTATGATTGATAAGTTAGAGAAATCTAACTCGACTGTGCTTATTCCGGTTTTTATTCCGGCAGTAATTGTCATAGCACTAATGGTAGTAGGAACCATATCAAATCCTAGTCTAGCTGGTGAGGTTTTTTCGACGACGTTAGCCTATATAACCGAAACCTTTGGTTGGTTCTATATGTTAGCGGTCGCCTTATTTTTGATTTTTATTGTCTCATTAGCTTTTACGCGCTGGGGAAATATAAAACTTGGCCCCGATCATGCTGAGCCTGAATATAGCTTTCCAGCTTGGTTTGCGATGCTCTTTTCCGCAGGATACGGTATTGCTTTACTTTTCTTCGGTGTCGCAGAACCGGTATTGCATTATGCCTCGCCACCAACAGGCAGCGGAGAAACTATTGAAGCGGCTAAACAAGCTATGCAAATTGCCTATTTCCACTGGGGATTTCATATCTGGGCCATTTATGGTTTGGTTGGTTTGTGTTTAGCTTATTTTGCTTTTCGGCATGGTTTGCCGTTATCAATGCGCTCAACATTATATCCTTTGATTGGTGAGCGAATTCATGGCCCCATTGGTCATATTGTCGATATATTCGCGATTCTCGGCACCTTATTTGGTATTGCTACGACATTAGGTTTATCGGTTGCTCAAATTAACGCAGGGGTTAACTATTTATGGCCAAGCGTCGAAGTGGGTGTGCCTTTCCAAATTAGTGCGATTGCGGTGATTACTTGCTTAGCTTTATTTTCAGTGCTTGCAGGTATGGATAAAGGTGTTAAGCGTTTATCGATTATTAATATGCTGTTAGCGATCAGTTTGATGCTCTTCGTATTTATCGTTGGACCCACAATATTTATCTTAGAAACCTTTTTAGAAAATACGGGAAGTTATTTAAGTAATATTGTTGAACGAACATTTAGTCTGCAAGCTTATGAATCAAGCGACTGGATTGGTAACTGGACGCTGTTTATTTTTGGCTGGACGATAGCTTGGGCACCCTTTGTTGGGCTATTTATTGCCAAAATAAGTCGCGGCCGCACGATTCGACAATTTGTGGTCGGGGTCATGTTGGTACCGTCGATCTTTACCTTCCTTTGGTTCTCTATTTTTGGCGACACCGCACTGCATCTGATTATGGTTGAAGGTTATACCTCACTCATTACCGATGTGCAGGCCGATCATGCTGTCGCGCTCTTTCAGTTGTTTGAGCTTCTGCCTCTCTCTTCCGTGGTTTCCTTTATTACGGTATTGCTGATCATCACCTTCTTTGTCACTTCATCAGATTCAGGCTCATTAGTGATTGATTCATTAGCATCGGGCGGTGCAATGCATACTCCAGTCTGGCAGCGTACATTCTGGGTGGTGACTCAAGGACTGGTTGCTTCGGTGTTACTGCTTGCGGGGGGACTTAGCGCCTTACAAACCGCCTCGATCGTTAGTGCCTTACCGTTTGCCATTATCATGTTAATTGGTGGTATTGGCATGTGGCGAGCGTTAGTGATTGAAGGGCATCATGAGACCAGTTTACAGCACGATATGAAGTTACCTGTGCATCTGCAAGGCAAAACCAATTGGAAAAAGCGACTATCGCACCTTATTGATTTCCCGGCTAAAACTAGTGTGGAGAAATTCATCGAGCAGACCGGACTGGCTGCTATGAACACCGTTAAGCAGGAGCTTGAACATAAAGGTTGGCAAGCAAAAGTGACCTTTGATGATCTCAATACTCGCTGCATTATTGATGTTGAGAAAGCGGGCGAAGTGGAGTTTATTTATGAGATTCGCCTGCGTGCTTATGAGATGCCCGAGTTTGCTTCCGAGCAAGAGAAACAAATCGATGATGATTACTATTATCGAGCGGAAGTGTTTCTTCGTCGGGGAGGTCAAGCCTACGATGTCTATGGTTATGAAGAGCGCGATATCATCAATGATATTTTGGATCAATTTGAGAAGTATCTGCACTTTTTACATATTTCACCGGGGAGTTTGCCTTGGCGAATGGAAGAGCATGATGATGATTTACAAAGCGAAGATCCCACTACGGCAACGTCATCGGTTTAATATTGGCTTCGTGAGCTGAGAATGTAAGGACAACGTAGCCTGCAACGCCAAGTTGTTTGGGTGGGTATAGCAAAGTAATCAAAAAATCAGGCACGCTGCTTTGATGGGCGTGCCTGATTTTTACTCTGAATGATGCCGCGTTAAATAGCGATGAGCGGCTTCAACCCCCATATAACGGGCGAGCGTTCGTACCGGGACTTGACGTAAATCGACCATAATTAACCCATCTAATGAGTCGTTAAAATCAGGATCGACGTTAAAGCAAACCAAACGGCCATTCAAGCCTAAATATTGGCGCAATAAAACAGGGATGCTTTTGCCATCATCAATACGCGCGATCACTCGTGATAAAAGCTGTAGGTCTGCTAGGGCTGACAGTAAGCTGGCATTCCATAGCTGATAGGTACTCGATAGTGGGTGACTGGCACTGACTAAATTGGCCTGTTCTTGATCGTAATAGTGCAGTGTCATGGTATCGGCGAGTAATTGACGTGCAAGTTCACTGTAATCACTGCTGATGCTGACTGGGCCAAAAAGGTGTGTGTATTCAGGGTGGCGATCAATATAGGTCGCAATGCCTTTCCAGAGCAGCAGTAATGGCGCGACGCTTTTTTGATAAGCACTATCGACCACCGAACGCCCCATCTCAATAGATTTACCCATATTATCGATAAAACGCTGATCGTAATGAAACAAAGTGCGTGTGTATAAGCCATGCATACCGTGTCGCTCGACTAATTTATCGACCAATCCGAGACGATAAGCGCCAACTAACGCATGTTCTGTCCGATCCCAAATAAAAAGATGCAGGTAATCGCGATCAAAGTGATCAATATCTAAGGCAAGTCCAGTTCCTTCACCGACGTGGCGAAAATTCAACTCTCTGACTCGACCAATTTCATGCAAGATTGCCGGAATTTGCTCGGCACTGGCACAATATACGCTAAAGTGTTGATGATCCAATAAATGACATTCTTGAGGTAGAGTATCAATATCTTGTTGTAACATCTCGTCGCTCAGCCTTTCAACGACAGGTGGCAGGCTTCTATCTTGCTGCGTTTTATCGCGAGTTATCCAGCGCTGATTTTGTAATAAATAGGTGTTTAAGCGTAAATAATTAACCAGTTGTTGGTCATCTAAGGTGGCGATTTCTGAGCAAGCAATGGTTTCTCCTATCGCTATTTCGATACAACTTTGCTGTTTGTTGAGTAGCTCTCTACCCAGTAAGAGTGTGCGAAGTAATGGATGTATCTTTCCAGCCATATAGAATCGTTTTGAGTTTTGGCCATCAATATAGATTGGTAAGACGGTCGCTTGATGTTTTTTCACTAAACGGCTGACTGATTGGCTCCACTCTTTATCCTCGACTCGCTGCGGTTTATTGTCTACCCACTGTGAGACTTCCCCAGCAGGAAACATCAATAAAACACCCCCATTGGCAAGATGTTGATGAGCTTGACGTAAGGCTGATAGATTGGCATGACTGGCATTCTCGCGGGCAAATACATCGATACCAATAAACAGCTCATCGATCTCTGGCACCGTTTTTAAATAGTGATTGGCGAGAATTTTGACGTCATTACGAACCGATAGCAGCAGTTCAGCAAGGATAATGCCTTCAACACATCCGAGAGGATGATTAGCGACGACAATGGTTGTGCCAGTTGTTGGTATTTGTGATACGCAGCCCTTAGTGACGCGATAATCAATTCCTAATATCTCTAAGGTAAAACGTAAAAATTCCGCGCTGGAGCACTGTGCGGGACGCTGATGATAAAATTTATCGAGTTGACTTAATCCTGTTGCCCATTCTGCAAAGTGTTCAGCCAGTCCAAAAGGGGTTTTACGGGGTAATTTAAAAGGGCTTGTAGATAGCATAACGTCCTCACAAACTGTGATCTTGACGTTATGCTAAGTGGGGTTTGTGTCAGCGAGGCGGCATTGTGATGAAGTTTTTATGGCGAAAGATTAAGCGGTTAAAGCCAGTCTTAGCGCAAACATCACAAACAGTGAGCCAATAAAAGTATTGGATAGCGTCGCTAGTTTTTTATGTTGTTTGACTTTATTCGTGATCCCAAAACCAGCAAAAATCAGTAGCGAGAGATAAAGCATGCTACACAGCTGCAAAATTGCGCCCAAAACTAAAAACGATAAACCGGTACTTTGCGCATTAAAATCAATAAATTGAATAAAAAATGAGACATAAAAAATAATCATTTTAGGGTTGAGGATACTCAGTCCTAACGCTTTAAAATAGATCCCTTTACTGCTTTGAACTGATTTCACCTCAGGCTGAGACTCTTTAACTCGTAAGCTCTGAGTAATGGTTTTTATACCGAGATAAAGTAGGTAAGCCGCACCCAAATATTGAATGGCATGAAACAAGGCCGGTGAGTTTTTGACCACGGTAGCCACGCCCAAAAAGGCTAAAAAAATCAGCAGTGCATCACCAGTAAAGACGCCCATTGCCGCTTTATATCCGCCACGCACACCATACTTTGCGCTAGCCGTTAGCACGAAGATAGAATTTGGCCCTGGAACAATAACAATTAAAAAAACGCCGACCAAATAGGCCCAAAGGTTAACGATGCCAATGCTTTCCAACATATGATTCTTACCCAATAATATCAATCAAAGTACGCGGGTATACCCAAACGACTTAAAGTTGTAGCGGTGTTGGCCGCGCGTTCATTCATCCCAAGCACATCGTGCATCGATGTTCATGGCGTTTTATGCACTTGCCGTTTCCTCTTCACTCTAAGAGGCTTTGGTATATAACCAATTAATAAAAATAGATTTTATTTTTCAAAAGGCCCTGAAGGAGTGGCTAGGTGCCCTTGGATATGGCTCATTTCTAGGTCATTTTCGTGTATCATAACGCGCTTTTAAAAATTTGGAATATGTGACTATTTGATTTGTTATTATTGGTGTTTTTATCTGGTTTTTTGTTTTTTAATTGAAATTAAAGTCCGATTATTGATTTTATTTTGAATTTTAATTTCAATAATTGACCTTGATTTGGTGGTCGTTTGTTTTGTGAAGCATTCTTTATTTAAAATGCTATTTAATCTGTATTTTTCAGTTTTTTATCCTGTTGGAATCCATTGTTGAGTGAATGAGTGTAATGATGATAAGTAAGTTTTTTATCGTAGCCAAACGTTAAAGCAACCATGTAACAGCAATCTATTTCTCTCTTTCTTGTATTTATTTAGTTTATGTAGTGCAGGATATTAGCCTTTCTAATGTTTGATTAACATTATGAATTAAACTTATTTTATTTCACCGTATATTCTTCACGTTTGTAGGTAGTAGATAAGGTTAGAAAATGTCAGCAATTAGCGAGTTAGAGGTATTACTAAAGTCGATGTCACCACAGATCATCGAGGGCAATTACGTATTTTGTACCGTGAAGGGGCCGTTATCTGAGTATTGGCACCTAGATCCAATCGCAACATGTCGAGAGCAAGAGGGCTTAACTTTAGTGTTATTAGAGCAAGAAGCCAAAGCCGCCCAACTCAAGTTTGATAGCGTTTTTAGCTTAATCACACTTACCGTGCATTCTAGTTTAGAGGCGGTAGGTTTAACCGCTGCGTTCGCGACTAAGTTAGCGTCTTATGGGATCAGTGCTAATGTGATTGCTGGTTATTATCACGACCATATTTTTGTGCAAAGCACTCTGGCTGAAAAGGCGCTACAGGCTTTGCAAGAATTTACTCAGCAAACAGATAATGAGAACACACAATGAAAGTACATCAACCAGTAGCACTAAAGCTCACCACTTTATCGGGGCGAAGAGTAACTTATTACCGAAAGGTCTCAGAATTGGCACAAGCTCTTGAATCTGGCGCAAAGCCTTTCTCTCTTGCGGTTATCAATAAGCACAATCTCCGCTCTCATCGGTAATGATACAGAGTACTAAAAAGTAGCTTGAGTGAGAAAGAGAAGAGTGCATGCTCGGGGCTTACCTGACCCAAAATCGTCAGGTACAAAAAAAGGTTAGTAAACACTACGCTTACTAACCTTCTGGAATATGGTGGCCCCTCGCAGACTTGAACTGCGGACCAATCGATTATGAGTCGACTGCTCTAACCACTGAGCTAAGGGGCCGATAGGTGTGTGATTATAGGGGAAGGCTGGGTGTCTGTCTAGCCGGAAAATAGGGTAATAGCGCTTAGTTTTTATTCACTTAGCATTTGGGGTAATAAAAAAGGCGAGCATTTGCTCACCTTTTAAACACGTTGGTTTTTAGTTATTCATCAAGGAAGCTGCGCAGAGTTTCTGAGCGGCTTGGGTGACGAAGTTTACGCAGTGCTTTGGCTTCGATTTGACGAATACGTTCGCGAGTAACATCGAACTGTTTGCCCACTTCTTCAAGAGTGTGGTCTGTATTCATATCAATACCAAAACGCATCCGTAACACTTTAGCTTCACGTGGTGTTAAGCCAGCCAGAACGTCTCTTGTTGCGGCTCTTAGGCTCGTTGCCGTGGCTGAGTCTAGAGGCAATTCAAGCGTAGTATCTTCAATAAAATCACCTAGATGTGAATCTTCATCATCACCTATTGGCGTTTCCATTGAGATTGGCTCTTTGGCGATTTTGAGCACTTTGCGAATTTTATCTTCCGGCATTTGCATGCGTTCCGCTAATTCTTCAGGCAGAGGCTCACGACCCATCTCTTGCAGCATCTGGCGCGAAATTCGGTTCAGTTTATTGATCGTTTCGATCATGTGAACTGGAATACGAATGGTGCGCGCTTGATCAGCAATAGAACGGGTGATGGCTTGGCGAATCCACCACGTTGCATAGGTTGAGAACTTATAACCACGGCGATATTCAAATTTATCTACCGCTTTCATTAGGCCAATGTTACCTTCTTGGATCAGATCCAAAAATTGTAGACCACGGTTGGTGTATTTCTTGGCAATCGAAATAACCAAACGTAGGTTGGCTTCTACCATCTCTTTTTTCGCTCGGCGAGCTTTCGCTTCACCAATTGACATGCGACGGCTAATGTCTTTGATGCGATTCACATCAAGTGAGGTTTCTTGTTCGATAATACGCAGCTTTTGAATAGAACGACGGATCATTTCTTCATTGGCGCGAATTTTTTCAACGTAAGGCTTATCGGTCGCAAGGACTTGATCTAGCCATGCTTCGCTCGATTCATTACCAGTAAATAGGGCGATGAATGACTTTTTCGGCATTTTAGCGACTTCGACCACGGTCTTCATGATCAAGCGTTCTTGAGTACGAACACGTTCCATTGAGTTACGCAGTGTGGTGACTAAATGATCAAACTGCTTAGGCGTTAGACGAAACTCGCGGAAGATATCCAGTACTAACTCAGAAGCTTGCTGAGTTGTTGAGCTGTCATTACCGTGTTCGTTGATCGCTAACTGTAAGTTTTGATATTTATTACGTAACTCAGTGAATTTTTCTAGTGCCAGTTCAGGATCGATACCAGTATCTTCTTCGGCATCGTCGGTGCTGTCACCATCTTCGTCTTCATCTTCGTCTTCATCGATGTCTTTACTGTCTTCGTCATCGAGATCAGCACCAGTCAGCTCAGAGCCGATGTGCGTCGCGGTTGGCGCAGTAGTTTCATCTTCATTCGGGTCAACAAAACCGGAAATCAGATCGGTTAGGCGTAACTCTTCTGCTTGAACTTTATCGAACTGCTCAAGAATATAAGGAATCGTACCGGGATATTCAGCAACGGCGCTTTGAACTTGGTTAATACCTTCTTCAATGCGTTTAGCGATATCAATTTCACCTTCACGAGTTAGCAGCTCTACGGTTCCCATTTCACGCATATACATGCGTACAGGATCGGTAGTTCGACCAATCTCGCTTTCTACGCTTGAAAGCGCTGCGGCAGCGGCTTCAGCGGCATCTTCATCAGTGATCGTGTTATCGTCGCTTAAAGCGAGATCATCGGCATCAGGAGCAGTTTCTACTACCTTAATACCCATGTCGTTGATCATCTGAATAATATCTTCCACTTGCTCAGAATCGACGATCTCAGCAGGTAGGTGGTCATTAACTTCGGCGTAGGTCAGATAGCCTTGTTCCTTGCCCTTGATGACAAGTAATTTTAGCTGTGACTGCGGATTTTGATCCATAGACGGTATCCAACTTCGTATCTGGTGAAAGAATAGTGTGCGAAATGCAAACCATGTATATTAACAAATTTATTCGTTGCTGACTATTTAAACTGGGTTACGCTTTCAATTCTAGCATTAATGCTATGAGCTCCCTTTTTTCATCGGTTGATAAACCGACGCTTCTTTCTTTCGCCTGCAAGTTTTCAATTTGTTTTTCTACACACTGGGCAAGAATTTTGTCCAATGAGTCTAAAAATAGTTCTTCTTGGTTGTCTTCGACAAGGGGGATTTCCCAACTTGCCAGACGAGACAGCAGTGCTTCATGTTCATTATTACGCCAATGCTCAAGCAATTGACCGGTAGTGATATGGGGGTGTTGCTGACAATTTTCAACCACATTGACCAGCAAACTTAAACCGGGAATGGCTAAGTGTTTGACACTCGACAATTCCGGCACCATTTCAGCATAGCTCGGATTTTGCACAAGCAAAGCGATAACTTCACGCATTGGGGTGCGTTTTAGCTCTTTGTGCGGTTGTGGTCGCTCGCTTGTTGGTTGAGTGCGACGCTGTTTTCCATGGCTCATAAAGCCCGTGAGTTTATCGAGCTTTTCATCCAACTCTTGTTGAAAGCCAATATCTGGGATTTTATTAATCAACTCATTCGCTAAGGTGCGTAGGGTTGATTTTCCTTCTACGGTACCTAAGTTGAGTTTGTGGGTCTCAATCAGGTTTTCAAAAAGATAACTCGAGAGCGGTTTTGCATTCTGTACGGCTTGTTCAAAATTTTCTTTACCGTGCTTTCTGATGTAGCTGTCAGGATCCTCACCATCGGGCAAGAAAAGAAACTTAAGAATATTGCCACTTTTAAGATAGCTTAGCGCATTTTCTAAAGCTCGCCAGGCCGCTTCTCTGCCGGCTCGGTCACCATCATAGCAACAGACAACGGTATTGGTTTGACGAAACAGCAGTTGTAAGTGGTCGCCAGTGGTCGCGGTACCCAGTGAGGCAACCGCATAATCAACACCATATTGGGCTAAAGCGACCACATCCATATAGCCCTCAACGACCAGTATCTGTACTGGATCGCGATGAGCTTGCATCACTTCATACAGGCCGTAAAGCTCTTTGCCTTTATGGAATATCGGCGTTTCTGGCGAGTTAAGGTATTTAGGTGTGCCATTACCAATCACTCGACCACCAAAGCCAATCACGCGACCCCGGCGATCTCTAATCGGAAACATGACTCGACCACGAAAACGGTCGTAGCGTTTGCCACTCTCGTTCTCTATCAGCATTCCACCCGTCACCAGCATCTCTTGAGTTTGTGGATGCTGGCCAAAATTACGGCGTACTAAGTCCCACTCGTCAGGCACATAACCAATGCCAAACTGTTGTGCAATGTCACCGGATAAGCCTCGATCTTTGAGATACTCGATAGCGCCTCGTCCGGCTGGGGTTTTTAATTGCTGACGATAAAACTGTGCGATGTTACTTAGTAAATCATACAGTGTGCGTTTTTCATCGCTATTAACGCGCGGTGTTGAATTTGAGGCTGACTGACTGTTGTTGTAGCGCTCTTCGCGTGGAACCTCTAACCCTAGATAAGAAGCAAGTTCTTCAATGGCTTCAGGGAATTCCAGTCGCTCGTATTCCATAAGAAAATCAATCGCGTTGCCATGCACACCACAACCAAAGCAGTGATAAAACTGTTTTTCTTGGCTGACGCTAAACGAAGGGGTTTTCTCATTATGAAATGGGCAGCAAGCGCCGTAGTTTTTGCCCTTTTTTTTAAGTTTTACACGTGCGTCGATGATGTCGACAATATCGAGTCGAGCAAGGAGATCATCAATGAAACTACGAGGAATTTGTCCTGCCATACAACCTAAAAGAAAGAGAGAAAAACCAAAAGTGTAGATACGAACAAGCCGTGCCTACCAGAGGATAGCACGGCTTGATGCATTTGGGTGTGGGATTAAACGAGTTTAGCGCGAACTAAACTGCTTACTCTACCCATATCTGCACGCCCTTGAATATGTGGTTTGATCAGCGCCATCACTTTACCCATGTCTTGCATGCCACTGGCTTGAGATTCAGCCACCGCACTGTCAATCAGGGCGATAACGTCTTCTTCACTCAATGGTTGAGGCATAAATTCCTCAAGAACGGTGATTTCCGCTTTTTCCACATCTGCTAAATCTTGACGATTAGCGGCTTCATATTGCGTAACAGAGTCGCGACGTTGTTTAACCATTTTCACCAGCACAGCCAAAATGTCGTCGTCGTTCAGAGTAATCTGTTCGTCAACTTCACGTTGCTTAATGGCGGCTAAGGCCAAACGAATAGTGCCAAGGCGCGCTTTGTCCTTGGCTTTCATCGCTAATTTTTGCTCTTCTTTGAGAGTGTCAATCAGAGCCATAACTTTATTCCTTTTTTGGAATCAGTTATTAGTACAGGCGAACGCGACGAGCGTTTTCGCGAGCTAGCTTCTTAGCGTGACGCTTTTGAGCTGCTGCTTTAGCACGTTTGCGAACAGTAGTTGGCTTTTCGTAGTGCTCACGACGACGCACTTCAGAAAGGATACCTGCTTTTTCGCAAGAGCGCTTGAAACGACGTAGTGCTACGTCGAACGGTTCGTTTTCACGTACTTTAACTATTGGCATATGCCTTTCACCTCAGGGGTTAATTCGTTAACGCTGGTATTTTGTGGCCAAAGTAACAAGATAGCTTGTCGACTAGAGCGATAACCAGCTTGATCAAAAATGGTGCGGAATTTTAATCCTATCGTGACCGCTTTGTAAAGTACTTTGTTGTTTACTGTCTGTACAAAGTTTGTTTGTCATGCCAAGCCGAGGTAACATGAGCGGAATTTTGATTATTGGCGGCTGTTCGACCACGGTCAACAGCTTCTAGCAGACAGCATGCTGAGAATACTATGCGCATTATTGGAATTGAAACCTCTTGCGATGAAACTGGAATCGCGATTTATGATGATGAGAAAGGTCTTTTATCTCATCAATTGTATAGCCAAGTAAAACTGCACGCCGATTATGGTGGTGTGGTACCGGAGCTGGCTTCGCGTGATCACGTGAAAAAAACCATCCCACTGATTAAAGCCGCCATGGCGGAGGCTAAGCTGACTCCCGCCGATATTGACGGCATAGCTTATACTGCCGGCCCCGGTTTGGTGGGCGCTTTATTGGTCGGAGCGACGATTGGTCGTAGTTTGGCGTATGCTTGGAATATTCCTGCGGTGGCGGTTCATCATATGGAAGGGCATTTGTTGGCGCCAATGCTGGAAGATAATCCACCACCGTTTCCCTTTGTTGCGGTATTGGTTTCTGGTGGCCACTCGATGATGGTGGAAGTTAAGGGAATTGGCGATTATACGATTTTGGGTGAATCGATTGATGATGCGGCAGGCGAAGCGTTTGATAAAACCGCTAAGTTGATGGGGCTCGATTATCCAGGAGGACCGATGTTGGCTCGCTTGGCAGAAAAAGGCACGCCTGGACGCTTTAAGTTTCCTCGCCCTATGACGGATCGCCCGGGCTTAGACATGAGTTTTTCAGGTTTAAAAACCTTTACGGCCAATACCATTGCTGCCAATGGTGACGATGAGCAAACTCGAGCTGATATTGCTTATGCGTTCCAAGATGCAGTGTGTGACACATTAGTCATCAAATGTCGACGTGCGCTCGAGCAAACTGGAATGAAGCGTATTGTGATTGCTGGTGGGGTGAGTGCGAATAAGCAGCTACGTGCCGATTTAGCTAAGCTAGCCGAGAAAATTGGCGGTGAGGTGTTTTATCCGCGTACCGAATTTTGTACCGATAATGGCGCGATGATTGCTTATGCGGGGATGCAACGCTTAAAAAATGGTGATGTTACAGAGCTCAGTGTTCAAGCGAGGCCTCGTTGGCCGATTGACCAACTGACGCCGATTACTTAATCAATCAAGCGGTAACGGTTCTCATTGGAAACGGTCATAGCCATGGCCGTTTTTTTATGGTTTTTTCTCGCCAACTTTCGGCTCTGTGCCGATAAAAAGACGCTTAATGTTCTCTTGATGACGAAGCACGATTAAGCAGCAGAGCATCGCGACGGGCAATGTATAGTGTGGTTTGATCATCCAGGTATAAAAAGGCGTCAATAAAACGGTTACCAGTGCGGCAAGGGAGGAATAACGGAAAATAAAGACCACCACTAACCAAGTGACAATGACCATGGCGGTTAATTCTAAGCCTATTGGTGCAATGGCGCCTAGTGCTGTCGCCACTCCCTTACCGCCTTTGAAATGGAAAAATAGGGGATACATGTGACCAAGGCAGGCCGCGATACCGATTAAGCCGAGCATGAGAGGATCAATGTTAAGGTAATAACCACCCCAGACAGGAATCGTTCCTTTGAGCATGTCACAAATCAGCACTGCCAAGGCGGTTTTCTTACCGGCAATGCGCAGTACATTGGTGGCTCCGGGATTATGAGAGCCGACGCCGCGAGGATCAGGCAAACGCAGTAATCGGCAGATCAATACCGCACTGGAAATTGACCCCAGTAAATAGGCGCAAATAATCATGATCAGTGCTAGTGGCGTCATAGCGGCCTCTACCGTCGTTGTTTGGCTACGTATTGTTTGTAAGGTAAGCCAATGTTTAGCGGGGGACTCTCTCTAATGCGACGAATATCCCCTTCTTAATTGAAGCTACAGCGGTGTTGGCTGCGTTCGTTTATCCCAATCACATATCATGGCGATGTACTCACTTGCCGACGGCGTGCAACCCCAAGTCGTTTGGGTATAGTCTCAGGATTTCTTTATTTTTAACGTGACCCAAACCTGATAAAAGTTGTCTTGGATGCGGTCATCACGTTAACTTTTCCTGCTGATAAAAAATGACAACCTGACGGTTTTTTAATGATGGCATGCGTTGCCGGTTATCATTGCAAGCAATTGTTAAATAGCCTGAAAAATAGTCATTAAGGCAATGAAGAAACAAAAAATCTTGAGAGTTTCGCATCAATAGGTGGTTTGGGTATATGATATCGTGATAAACCCCAATAGTCCGTTTTTTTACTCAATTTGGATATCCGACCAGCAAAAAGGAGGCAATATTGCCATGGATAAAGTTTTTATCGAGCAGTTAACTGTGATCACAACCATTGGTGTTTATGACTGGGAGCAGACCATTAAGCAAAAATTAGTGCTTGATTTGGAGATGGCTCATAATAATCAACCTGCTGGCAAAAGCGATGATGTGGCTGATGCATTGGATTATGCCCAAGTCAGTCAAGCGGTGATTGAGCATATTGAACAGGGGCGTTTTTTATTGGTAGAGCGAGTTGCTGAAGAAGTGGCTGAGCTGATTATGCAGCGTTTTTCTGTGCCTTGGGTTAAGGTCCGTTTAACCAAGCCGGGAGCGGTAGCACAAGCAAAAGGGGTTGGTGTGGTGATTGAACGAGGACAGGCATGATCACTTGTTATATTGGTATTGGTTCCAATGTTCAACGCCATCGACATATTGAAGCTGGATGTCGTGAATTAGCGACGTTAACGGATCGACTGCGCTTATCGTCGGTTTATGAGTGCCCATCTGTCGGCTTTGATAGCCATGCTTTTTATAATCTGGTTGCGGAGCTCACTACCACGCTCTCTTTACCCGTTTTGCTAGAGAAATTACGGGATATAGAACGGCGTTGGGGAAGAGAGATCAACGCAAAGAAGTTTCAAGATCGAACGTTAGATTTGGATTTACTACTTTATGGTGAGCAAGTCTCGAGCGAAGCGCCTGTCTTGCCAAGACGGGATATTTATCATTATCCTTTTGTTATCCAACCTTTGTACGAATTGTCGCCCCAGTTGCTGATTCCTGGCAGCGAGCAAACGGTTCAAGAGGTGTGGCAAGCAACGCCAGATCTCGACTCTTTAACTCTCATTCCTTTATGGTTTTCCATCCGTAAATCCGTTAATTAGAGAATAATCATGACTTATTTTGAAGCGTTTATATTGGCGTTGATCCAAGGCTTAACTGAATTCTTACCCATCTCTAGCTCTGCTCATCTTATTTTGCCTTCGGCTATTTTAGGCTGGGAAGATCAAGGTTTAGCTTTTGATGTGGCAGTGCATGTTGGCACCTTAGCTGCGGTGATCATTTATTTTCGCCATGAAGTGGTGAGCTTATTACGAGCATTTTTTGCGTCCATTTTCAAAGGTGATCGCAGCAAAGAAGCAAAACTGGCTTGGTTGATCATTCTCGCGACCATTCCCGCGTGTATTTTTGGTTTATTAATGAAAGATATTGTTGAGCTGTATCTGCGTAGTGCGTGGGTGATTGCCACAACGACGATCATTTTTGGCTTACTGCTTTGGTATGTGGATAGGCACGCTCGTCTTGCCCAAGATGAGTATCAAGCGGGATGGAAGCAGGCTCTTTTTGTTGGTGTCGCACAAGCGTTAGCGATTATTCCCGGTACATCACGCTCAGGTGCAACCATTACGGCTGCGCTGTATTTAGGTTTTACTCGTGAAGCTGCGGCGCGATTTTCATTTTTAATGTCGATTCCAATTATTACTTTAGCTGGTGGATACTTAGGTCTTAAGTTAATCACGAGCGGTGAACCGATTCAGATTAATTTCTTAATTACTGGCGTGATCACCTCGTTTATTAGCGCCTATTTATGTATTTTCTTTTTCTTAAAGCTCATTTCTCGAATGGGGATGACTCCTTTTGTGATTTATCGTTTAATTTTAGGTTTTGGATTACTTCTGTTTTTATCGATGAATTAATACTTTTTAGTCAGCCGCCATCCGTATTAAGCGCGGTGGTGTTGGCTAGGAGCTAGGATCGTTAACGCTACTCAGATAGGGCCTTCATGTGAGTAGCGATTGACTGACTTGTCGTCTCGCTTCAGATCCAAGTCGTTTGGATATTATTGGTTAAACCGTTCGAGATAGTTGTTCATTGACAACGACTTAAACCGTGAGCTTACTCGCCTGATTTTGGCGCTTATGATATAAGTAAGCGGGCAAGTAAACTGTCAATGTAGACGGTACTTCTCATTAGGTACCGCTCCCATCAGTAAGGTGAAAAAGATGCGAGTATTGGCGATAGCCTTATTTTTGCTATTTGGCTGGCTACAATACCATTTATGGTTAAGTAAAAATGGCATCGTAGACTTTCGAATGGTCTCGAGTGAAATTAACGTACAAGAACAAGTGAACAGTAATTTGCACCAACGAAACCAAGAGATGTTTGCTGAAATCGATGATTTACGGCAGGGGCTTGATGCGATTGAAGAGCGCGCCCGCCATGAGTTAGGAATGGTCAAAGACAATGAAACCTTTTATCGGATTATCGGTGAGGTAACGCCTTGAACGTTCCATTAATTACCGCCATTGTTCCCGCCGCTGGGATTGGTAGTCGAATGCAGGCTGATCGTCCTAAGCAATATCTCCTGCTTAATGGAAAAACGGTATTAGAGCATACGGTTGAGCAGTTATTGGCTCACCCACAGATAGGACAGGTTGTTATTGCTATCAGTCAGCAAGACCCTTACTTTTCTTCCTTATCATTAGCAAGTCATCCCCGAGTGAAGGTGGTCAATGGCGGAAAAGAGCGTGCAGAGTCGGTACTCAACGCGCTACGTTTGGTGGATGAACAGCAATTAGGCGAATGGGTGATGGCGCATGATGCGGCAAGACCCTGCGTCACTGAGCGTGATATTACGCAGTTAATTCAGCGCGCATTATCTCATCCGGTAGGGGCGATACTTGCTAGCCCTGTCCGCGATACGATGAAGCGTGGCGACGGGGACGGTAATATTTCACAAACCGTTGAACGTCAAGCGTTATGGCATGCGCTAACGCCGCAGATGTTTCGTTGTCAGCCTTTATTACAGGCGCTACAACAAGCCTTAGAACAAAAGGCGATCATTACCGATGAAGCCTCTGCTTTTGAGTGGCAAGGTTTGTCTCCAGGCTTAGTGAGCGGGCGAGCGGATAATATTAAAATTACTCAGCCAGAAGATCTGGCATTGGCTGAGTTTTATTTAAGTCGAAAAAAGGAAACAGCATGATACGTATTGGCCACGGTTTTGATGTGCATAAATTTGGCGGTGAAGGCCCGGTGATAATTGGCGGTGTTTCTATCCCTTATGAGCAGGGCCTGATTGCTCACTCTGATGGTGATGTGGCGTTGCATGCTTTGTGTGATGCGCTTTTAGGCGCGATTGCCGCCGGTGATATTGGCCGTCATTTTCCCGATACGGATGAGCAATGGAAAGGTGCTGATAGTCGAGCTTTACTGCGCGATGTATATCAACGTGTTCTCAAACAGGGGTATCAGTTGGGCAATGCCGATATTACGCTGATTACTCAAGCGCCGAAAATGGCGCCTTATATTGAATCGATGTGTCAAGTGATCGCTGAGGACTTACAAACAGCAACGAGTAACATTAATGTCAAAGCAACCACCACCGAACGGTTAGGCTTTACTGGCCGTAAAGAAGGGATCGCTTGCGAAGCCGTGGTATTATTAATAAAAGCTTAAGACTTGGTGAACGCTCTGCATGATCGAATGCGAGTCGTATACCGTCTGTTTATCTTACTCCTAGATTGTTATCGAACGATAGCGATGGGATACATTCACTGCCTACCATGAATTCAGGTTTTCGTTAACGAGCGTTGAGTAGGCAGATATTGGAATAAAAAATGACTGATCTTCTCTCTTCTCTGGCCTACTTATGTGGTCAGCCGACGGCGAAAGCAAAAATTAAAGCACGACCAGAGCACTTTAAAGTCACCGAAGATTTAGGGTATTCCTTTTCTGGTGAAGGTGAGCACGTCATGGTGTGCATTAGGAAAACCGGAGAAAATACCAGTTTTGTTGCGAATGAACTGGCCAAGGCGTGTGGTGTAAAATCTAAAGATATCGGCTGGGCAGGACTCAAAGACCGACATGCTGTGACAGAACAATGGCTCAGTGTCTATCTTCCAGATGGAAAATTACCGAATTTGACTGCATTTGAAAAGCAATACCCAAGTATTCAAGTGCTGGCGATGACTCGTCATCATAAAAAGTTGCGTCCCGGTGATTTGCAGGGCAATCACTTTGAATTGACGCTCAGTGAAGTGAGCGATATCGATAATGTTGTGCAGCGTTTGCAGGTGCTTGCTGATCAGGGCGTACCTAACTATTTTGGTCAACAACGCTTTGGTAAAGATGGCAACAATCTCCATGAAGCGCGGCGTTGGGGGCGTGACAATGTGCGCTCTCGTAATCAAAATCAACGTAGTCTGTATTTATCTGCTGCCCGTTCGTGGATTTTTAACCATATCGTCTCTGCTCGAATTCAGTCTGGATGTTTTGAGTCTTTTATTGCGGGTGATATAGCATTAAAAGACGGAGTCTCTGAACTGGTTAGCGACGATCAACTGACGCAATTCAATCAACAGTTAGCTGATCAGAAAGTCCAAATTACCGCGGCACTGGCGGGAGATAATGCTCTACCCACTCAAGGTGCTGCGCAAGCCTTAGAGCAACAAGCACTCGATGCAGAGCCGGATCTAATGAAACTGATTCGCGGCAACCGGATGCGTCACGACAGACGAGTGATTGCTTTACATCCTCAGCAGCTTCAGTGGCAAGTCGACAATAATAATATATTGCTTAGCTTTACTTTGGATGCGGGCAGCTTTGCGACCTCTATCGTCCGTGAATTAATTGAAGAAATTCCAGTTGAACGAGTTTATGACTAATAAAAAATTAAAAATTTTATTGAGTAATGATGATGGAGTCTATGCCGAAGGTATTCGGGCGCTGGCTTATGCATTAGCCGATTTGGCTGAGATTATCATTGTTGCTCCGGATAGAAATCGCTCAGGTGCCTCAAATTCTCTGACTTTAGAGCAACCATTACGAGTAACAAAAATTGAGCCGAATACCTATTCTGTACAAGGCACGCCAACCGACTGCGTTCATTTTGCTCTTAACGAATTACTCAAACATGATTTACCCGATTTAGTATTAAGCGGGATTAATCATGGAGCTAACTTAGGGGATGATGTGCTTTATTCTGGGACGGTTGCTGCGGCCATGGAAGGGCATTTTCTGGGCGTACAGTCGATTGCCTTCTCTTTGGTCGGTAATACCCATTTTGCGACAGCAGGTAAGATTGCTCGTCAAATCGTCTTGCAGCACTTATCCTCACCCATTCCAACGAATCGATTGATTAATATAAATATCCCAGATGTTCCTTTTGATCAATTAACCGGAACGCAAGTCACCCGACTTGGTGCTCGTCATCATGCTGAAAGTATGATCAAACAAAAAGATCCACGAGGGCATGAGATCTACTGGCTCGGACCTCCAGGAAGAGAGCAAGACGCGGGAGAAGGCACCGACTTTTATGCGGTTGAGCAAAAATGTGTGTCAGTGACGCCGATACTGGTTGATTTAACTGCTCATGAGTCGCTCGGTGCAATGGCGACGTGGTTAAAGGTATAAAAGATGAGTAATCCTAAGGCGGATAAACTGATTGAGTATTTAGTGCGGCAAGGAATTGATGATCAAGCGGTATTATCGGCCATCCACGCTTTGCCGAGAGAGCGGTTTGTGTCACAAGCGATGATGCATCAAGCTTATGATAACCATGCGTTACCGATTGGTCTTGGACAAACGATCTCACAACCTTACATTGTGGCCAAAATGACCCAAATATTGTCTTTAAAGCCACATAGCCGAGTTTTAGAAGTTGGCACCGGATCGGGGTATCAAACGGCGGTACTTGCTCAATTGGTTGATCACGTTTTTTCGATTGAACGTATTAAATTTTTACAATGGGAAGCGAAACGCCGTTTGAAACAATTGGATATTTATAATGTCTCAACTAAACATGGCGATGGCTGGCAAGGCTGGGCGGCTAAAGCGCCTTTTGATGCGATTATCGTCACGGCGGCCGCTCCGATTGTTCCGCAAGCTTTACTTGAGCAGTTAACCGATGGTGGCCGTTTAGTGATTCCAGTCGGAGAGGAAGAGCAGCAATTGCTGTGTATTATTCGTCAAGGTGATGAATGGATAACTCAAAGCGTAGAAACGGTACGTTTTGTACCTTTAGTGGCAGGTGAATTAGCTTAATGAAAAAGCGGCAGTGTCGAAATGGATGGCTGATTGGTTTGTGCTGCTTACTGTTTGGTTGTGCGGTTAACACTCCTGCGCCAGTTTCGGGGCTGAACAAAGACTATAACTCAATACCTCGTGGCAGTTATCGAGGCAGTTACTATGAGGTAAAAAAAGGCGATACCTTATACTTTATCTCTTATATTACTGACAAAGATGTTAACGATATTATCCGTTTTAATCGCCTGCAAGCGCCTTATGTGATTCACCCTGGACAAAAGCTGCGTTTATGGGGACCAGTGTATACACCTCCGGCTTATGCGGGAACGGGTGCAGGACCTCGGCCTAAAGCGAATGTCAGTTCGGTTGGTAGCGTTGCTTCGGCGTCGACACCTGTGGCTGTACCAGCACCTGTTGTTATCGCTCCCTCGGTGTCCGTGAAGAGCAAAGACTCTAATCCTGTATCGATCTCTCAAAACAGTAAGAAACCCCCTACAACGGTCAACAAATCACCTACAACGCCTATTGAACAACCGAAAACAAACAGGTATGTTGAAACTACACCCAAAGTAAATGTTACTAATCAGCCTGTCACTAAACCGACACAAAATAACGATAAAATCGCTAAGTGGCTATGGCCAACCAAAGGGAGAGTAATTAAAGGTTTCTCCGCAGGAGATCAAGGAAACAAAGGTATTGATATTGCAGGTCAGCGAGGTCAATCGATTGTTTCTACCGCGGCTGGGACGGTGGTGTATTCAGGTAATGCGCTACGCGGCTACGGCAATTTGATCATTATTAAGCACAATGATGACTATCTGAGTGCCTATGCTCATAATGATCAACTGCTGGTTCAAGAAGGTCAGAATGTAACTGCTGGTCAAAAAATCGCGACCATGGGCAGCTCAGGAACCACCAGTGTTCGCTTACATTTTGAAATTCGTTATCAAGGTAAGCCAGTGAATCCACAACGCTACTTACCATAAACATGCTTGTGATGAGTTATGTAGCCGACATTTGAAGTTGTAATGTCTTGCTAGCTCGCCAGGGGAGGCGTTATGAGTATCAGCAATTCAGTCACTAAAGTCGAAGATTTTGATTTTGACCCTGAAGTTATCAACGCAGCGGAGTCTGACGTTGAGCAACTATCCGCCACTAACCTCAAAGAAGAATACGATGCATCGAGCAAAAGCTTAGATGCAACACAGATGTATTTGAGTGAAATTGGTTTTTCACCCCTTTTAACCGCCGAAGAAGAAGTCCTTTACGCTCGACGTGCATTACGTGGTGATGAGGCCGCGCGCAAGCGAATGATTGAAAGTAACTTACGCTTGGTGGTGAAAATCTCTCGCCGTTACAGTAACCGTGGTCTAGCGTTGCTCGATTTGATTGAAGAAGGCAACCTAGGCTTGATCCGAGCCGTTGAAAAATTTGATCCAGAACGAGGTTTTCGTTTTTCGACTTATGCCACGTGGTGGATTCGTCAAACCATCGAACGGGCGCTGATGAATCAAACTCGTACCATTCGTCTACCGATTCATGTCGTCAAAGAGCTCAATATCTATTTGCGCACAGCACGTGAACTTTCACAGCGTTTGGACCATGAACCTACGGCAGAAGAAATTGCCGCTGAGCTGGACAAGCCAGTTGAAGATGTCAATAAAATGCTACGTTTGAATGAGCGGATCAGTTCTGTTGATACTCCGATTGGTGGCGATGGCGATAAAGCATTGTTGGATATTCTGCCAGACTCTAATCACTCTGATCCGGAAGTATCGACTCAAGATGAAGATATCCGCTTATCCTTGCTTAATTGGCTCGATGAGCTCAATCCAAAGCAAAAAGAAGTCTTAGCGCGCCGTTTTGGATTACTGGGTTATGAACCTTCAACGCTGGAAGAAGTTGGGCGAGAAATTAATCTTACCCGTGAGCGAGTCAGACAGATCCAAGTAGAAGGCTTACGTCGCCTACGCGAGATCCTCGTTAAACAAGGGCTGAATATGGAAGCTTTGTTTAATGTCGATAACGACAATTAATTGGCTTTAATGATGTAGAAAAGGCACCTCGATGGTGCCTTTTTGCTTTAATACTGCTGTATCTATAAGCATTTTTTTAAGCGATATAGGGCTTCTAATGCTTGACGTGGCGTCAGCTCATCGGGATCAATACCGGCGAGTAGCTGTTCAACTTCACTTGGTTCAGGAATTAAGCTCATTTGATCAGTTATAGCCAGTGATGCTGATGGTTTCTTGGTCGTCTCTCGCTGTTGCTCAAGCTGTGCGAGTTTATTTTTGGCATTGGTAATCACAGCCTTAGGTACGCCCGCTAAGCTCGCGACGGCTAAACCGTAGGATTTACTGGCCGCCCCTTCTTGTACGGCGTGCATGAAGGCGATGTTTTCACCATGCTCAACCGCATCGAGATGAACATTCGCCAAGTGCGGTAAAGTGCTGGGCAGTTCAGTTAACTCAAAATAGTGAGTAGCAAATAGGGTCATGGCTCCAATTTTGGTGGCTAACCATTCGGCACTGGCCCACGCTAAAGAGAGCCCATCATAAGTGCTGGTGCCTCGACCAATCTCATCCATCAATACCAAACTATGCTGGGTTGCATTATGTAGGATATTTGCAGTTTCGGTCATTTCGACCATAAACGTGGAACGACCTGAAGCCAGATCATCAGAGGCGCCAATCCGAGTGAAAATCCGATCTAACAAACCAATCGTCGCCGATTGCGCTGGGACATAACTGCCCATGTGTGCCATCAAGGCGATCAAGGCGGTTTGGCGCATATAGGTCGATTTACCCCCCATGTTCGGCCCGGTAATGATCAACATTTTACGTTGCTGGTGGAGCGTGATTGGGTTAGCAATAAAGGGATCGTTCATCACTTGCTCAACCACCGGATGACGACCGGCTTGAATCTGTAAGCCAATATTCTCGGTTAAGGTTGGTCGACAATAATCCAAGCTTTCTGCTCTTTCGGCTAAATTTTGTAGTACGTCCAACTGTGAAAGGGCTGAAGCTAACGTTTGCAAACACTCTAAGTGAGGCAGTAACAGATCAAACAATTGTTCCCAAAGCTGTTTCTCTAATGCTAAAGCTTTTGATTTGGAATTTAATACTTTGTCTTCATGTGCTTTGAGCTCAGGAATAATGTAGCGCTCAGCATTTTTTAAGGTTTGGCGACGAACATAGTGCGGTGGCACCAGTTGGCTTTGTCCGCGGCTGACTTGGATATAAAAGCCGTGGACATTGTTGTAACCGACTTTCAAGCTGTCAATGCCGTGACGTTCACGTTCATCGGCTTCTAATTGATCGAGATACTCGGTAGCACCTGCGGCTAATTTACGCCACTCGTCCAGTTCCGCATCATAACCATCAGCAATCACGCCACCATCACGGATCACCACTGGAGGGTTGTCTTTTATCGCTCGTTCCAGCAGTTGGGAGAGCACTTCAATGGGCTGGGCATCTTGACGTAATTGACATAAATACGGATGTCTAAGCGACGCCATTTGCTGGTTGAGCTCAGGTAACTGCTGCAGCGCATTTCTCAGGCGAGCTAAATCACGTGGGCGAGCAGAGCGCAGTGCTAAACGAGCCAAGATACGCTCGATATCGCCAATTTGTTTTAATATTGGGGAAAGTTCAGCAAATAGCGCGTCTTGTTTGAGCTCGGTTATCCCATCCAAACGTTGATTGATGGTGTCGATATGACGCGTAGGTTGGTGAATCCAACGTTTGAGCATACGGCTGCCCATCGCGGTTGCACAGTGATCTAAGACTTCAGCTAAGGTGTGCTCTTGTCCGCCCGCTAAATTTTGGGTTAATTCTAAGTTACGACGAGTCGCTGCATCTAAAATAACCGATTGATCTTGGCGATCAAAAGTCAGAGCACGAATATGGGGTAGGGCGGTGCGCTGAGTATCTTTTACGTATTGAATTAAGCAGCCCGCTGCACATAAACCGAGTTTGGCTTTTTCTACACCAAAACCTACCAAGTCACGAGTGCCAAATTGTTGATTTAACTGTTGTTTTGCGGTGTCGAGTTCGAATTCCCAAATCGGGCGGCGTCGGTTACCTTTGCGATTGGCTAGAACCTGTACAGGGCTAAAATCTTCAGGAAAGAGCAATTCGCGCGGTGCGGTGCGTTGCAGTTCAGCGCACATTGATTCTACCGAATCTGGTTCAGAGAGTTGAAAACGGCCAGAGGTGATATCCAAGGTAGCATAACCAAATTTACCGCCCTGATGATAAATCGCCGCAATCAAATTATCGCTACGCTCAGACAATAAGGCTTCGTCAGTGATGGTGCCAGGGGTAATAATGCGTACCACTTTGCGTTCAACCGGCCCCTTACTGGTCGCCGGATCGCCTATTTGCTCGCAAATAGCGATGGATTCTCCCAACTGCACTAGTTTGGCTAAGTAGCCTTCCACAGCATGATAAGGTACGCCAGCCATGGGGATTGGTTCACCGGCAGAAGCGCCGCGTTTGGTGAGAGAGATATCTAATAATTGCGAGGCACGTTTTGCATCATCATAAAACAGTTCATAAAAATCACCCATGCGATAAAACAGCAAAATATCGGGGTTTTCTGCTTTGAGTTTAAGATACTGCCTCATCATCGGGGTATGAGATGAGGAAGACTCGATGCAAGAAGCGTTGGATGTACTCATGGTATTAGTTACTCGGTTAGCCAGTTGTTTGTTCTGAGCGTCAACAACTCAGCCGCAGAGGATAACAAACTTCACTATTAATGAGCAATCAACCGATGGGGCAGGTAGTGAATGACATGATGAACAGGCTCATCATGTCATTTAAAAATACTCTTTTGGTTTCAAGAAAATAGACCAGAAGAGAGATAACGATCGCCGCGATCACAGACGATTGCGACAACCACTGCCCCCGGGTTCTGTTTAGCGATTTGTAACGCGGCAAATACGGAGCCCCCAGAGCTTACACCAGCGCAGATCCCTTCTTGAGTCGCTAATGCTCGCGCCGTTTGAACAGCATCCTGTTCGCTGATATCCATCACCACATCGACCCGAGACTGTTCAAAAATCCCCGGTAGATACTCCTTTGGCCAGCGGCGGATTCCAGGTATCGAGCTGCCTTCAGACGGTTGCAGGCCGATGATTTGGATTTGCGGGTTTTGCTGTTTAAGATAACGTGACGTACCCATGATGGTGCCGGTTGTCCCCATGCTAGAGACAAAATGAGTAATCAGTCCTTGGCTTTGCTGCCAAATTTCGGGTCCGGTTGACTGAAAGTGCGCCAAGGGATTATCTGGATTATTAAATTGATCCAGCACTTTGCCTTGACCTTGGGCTTGCATTTGCAGAGCTAAATCACGAGCGCCTTCCATGCCTTGTTCTTTACTGACCAGAATTAATTCACAGCCGTAGGCACGCATGGAATCTTTACGCTCTTGGGTTGCGTTATCAGGCATGATTAAGGTCATTTTGTAGCCTTTAATCGCGGCAGCCATGGCTAAGGCGATGCCTGTATTACCACTGGTGGCTTCGATGATCCTATCTCCAGGATGAATATCACCGCGCTTCTCAGCCTGAACAATCATATTCAATGCCGGACGATCTTTGACTGAACCTGCCGGATTGTTGCCTTCCAGTTTGACTAAAACGGTGCTCGAGCTATCTTGAGCTAATCTTTGTAAACGAACTAATGGCGTTTGTCCGACATACGCTTCAATGGTTGGAAAATCAGTCACATGTTTATCCTTAGTCATTTATCTTTTGATTAAGCAGTACACCGCTGGTTGTCTGAGTGATGGAGGTGTCGTTCAGACTAAGCTGTTTTATCACACTTCGGTCATCTGTCTATTATAAAACTGACGGTTTAATCGACATACAATTTATTGCTAGATTTTATTCCAAAAAGTTCTATTAATAAGCTTTGTTATAATCCATTTACCTAATACTCTAAGCAACAGGAAGCCATGCTGGCAACGGGAATTGTGGAGTATCAAATATGAAGTTTATTAAGTCGGCGTTAGCCACATTACTCATGGTTGGAACATTCAATGTTTCAGCCGCCGATCAAACCATTCTTAACTCATCGTATGATATCGCTCGTGAGCTTTTCAATGCTTATAACCCGCTATTTGCTAAGCATTGGCAAGAAAAAACTGGGCAAACGGTAGAAATACGCCAATCTCATGGCGGTTCTTCCGCTCAAGCTCGTTCTATTTTACAAGGGCTTGCAGCGGATGTGGTGACTTTCAACCAAGTTACCGACGTCCAAGTTCTGCATGATCGGGGAAAATTAATCGACGCTAATTGGCAAGATAAATTTCCTAATGCGAGCTCACCTTATTATTCAACAACCGCATTTTTAGTTCGCAAAGGTAACCCGAAAAATATTCAGAACTGGGATGATTTGGCTCGCGACGATGTGTCATCCGTATTCCCGAATCCAAAAACTTCCGGTAATGCGCGTTACACCTATTTGGCCGCGTTAGGTTTTGCCCAGCAAGAATTTGGTGTCGATAATCAAGCCGAACAAGACCGATTTTTAAGACAGTTTCTTGCTAATGTCGCGGTATTTGATACCGGAGGTCGAGGGGCAACCACTTCTTTTGTTGAGCGTGGCCTTGGGGACGTATTGATTACTTTTGAATCTGAAGTTAATAATATTCGTCAGCAGTACGGTATGGATGATTATCAAGTCGTGGTGCCTAAAACTTCTATTTTGGCTGAATTTCCGGTAGCGGTTGTCGAGCGTACCGCTAAACGTAAAGGCACTTATGAGGTTGCTCACGAATACCTCTCTTACTTATACAGCGAAGAGGCACAGCGTTTATTGGCTGGTTTCAGCTATCGAATCCATGATGAAAAAGTGAAAGCCGAGTTTGCCGATCGTTTTCCTGATGTCGAATTATTAACGGTAGAGACTATTGCGGGTGGTTGGGAAAAAGCCATGCAAGACCATTTTGCCAATGGCGCTAAACTGGATCAGCTACAACGTCGTTAACCGATTATTCGCCACTTAGTTTTACTAATCTAACTCAGTGGCTATTTTACTTACGCTTAAGTTTTTGCAGAGGGTTTATGAGCCGTTCTCTCACGCGACCACGTCATAAACGAGTATTGCCCGGTTTTGGGGTCAGTCTCGGGACCTCACTATTTTTTATCAGTTTAATTTTATTACTGCCGGCGAGTGGCTTAATTATCCAAACCAGCAATATGTCTTGGGCAGAATATTGGCAGGTGATCGCCGACCCAAGAGTGGTGGCCAGTTATAAAGTTACCATTGTAGCCGCGTTGATTGCCTCGTTATTTAATGGCTTGCTAGGACTATTGCTGGCTTGGGTTTTGGTTCGTTATGACTTTTATGGCAAACGGATCCTGGATGCGTTAGTCGACTTACCCTTTGCGCTCCCCACGGCAGTGGCAGGAATAACCTTAGCGACGCTGTACTCAACCAATGGATGGGTAGGAAGTGTGCTTAGTGAACTCGGGATCAAGGTCGCTTACACCCCTTTAGGGATTGTATTAGCAATGGTGTTTACCAGTTTGCCTTTTGTGGTTCGTACGGTTCAGCCTGTGTTAGAAGAGATTTCTAAAGAGGAGGAAGAAGCCGGTATGACCCTTGGTGCGACGGATCGAGCGGTGTTTTGGCGAGTGATCATGCCGTCGTTAAAGCCCGCTCTGCTGGTTGGTGTCGCGCTTTCATTTACGCGCAGTTTAGGGGAGTTTGGCGCGGTGATCTTCATTGCTGGCAACATGCCTTATGTGAGTGAAATTACGTCATTAATGATTTTTGTGCGTTTGCAAGAATTTGATTTTCCTGCGGCGAGCGCGATTGCTTCGGTGGTGCTACTTGCTTCTTTGTTATTACTGTTGACGATCAATGTATGGCAAGGTGCTTATTTACGTCGTATTCATGGGCGTTAAGGAAAAGGCGATGAAAGGATTACAGCCGAAACGAGTCGGTGAAACGCCTTGGGTGAAATGGAGCCTGATTGGATTGGCGCTATTTTGGGTCACTTTACTTTTAGTGATCCCATTAGTCAGTATTTTTCAGCAAGCGTTCGCAAGTGGTTTATCGGCTTACATTGGTCATTTACTCGAACCCGATACGCGCCATGCGATCAGTTTGACGTTATTGGTTGCCCTGTTGACGGTGCCTATTAATTTGGTGTTTGGGGTGTTGCTCGCTTGGGCGGTCACGCGTTTTGAATTTCCAGGACGTAAAGTACTGACCACGATCATTGATATTCCATTTGCCGTTTCTCCCGTCGTTGCAGGTTTGTTGTATTTACTGCTCTATGGCAGTAACGGCTGGTTAGGTGAATGGCTGTTTGAGCGTGATTTACAAGTGATGTTTGCCTGGCCGGGTATCGTATTGGTCACGGTGTTTGTTACCTGCCCATTTGTTGCCCGAGAGCTGATCCCTCTGATGCAACAGCAAGGCCGTTCGGATGAAGAAGCGGCGGTGATTTTGGGCGCATCGTGGTGGCAACTGTTTCGTCGAGTGACGTTGCCGAACATAAAATGGGCCCTTATTTACGGGGTGATATTAACCAACGCCAGAGCGATTGGCGAATTTGGTGCAGTGGCGGTGGTATCTGGCAATATCCGTGGTGAGACCAATACCCTTCCTTTGCATGTCCAAGTCTTGTATGAAGATTACCAATCACAAGCGGCGTTCGCGAGTGCGTCATTACTGGCGTTTATCGCCTTGTTAACATTAGTGTTAAAAGCGATTGTTGAGTGGCGACAAGAACATAATCAAAGCAAAACCAAGAGTGAGCAAGAGACGGTATGAGTATTCGTTTAGATAATATTTCCAAAAACTTTGGAGCATTTCAGGCTTTATCACCGCTCTCTTTACACATTGATGATGGCGAAATGATAGGCTTACTAGGCCCATCTGGCTCAGGAAAAACCACTTTATTGCGTATTATCGCTGGCTTGGAAGGGGCGGATACTGGACACATTCATTTTCGTGATCGTGATGTCACCCATGTTCATGTTCGTGAACGCCGAGTTGGGTTTGTATTTCAAAATTACGCCCTGTTCCGGCATATGACGGTTGCGGATAATGTGGCCTTTGGTTTACAAGTGATGGATCGTCGTCAGCGTCCAACGTCGACTGAAATCGCTCGACGAGTCAAACAACTGCTTGAGATTGTTCAACTTGGTCATTTGGCCGATCGCTATCCAGAGCAGTTGTCAGGTGGACAAAAACAGCGTATCGCGTTAGCTCGAGCATTGGCCACTCAACCAGAAGTGTTGTTATTGGATGAGCCGTTTGGTGCGCTCGATGCCAAAGTTCGTAAAGAGCTACGTCGCTGGCTACGCAGTTTGCATGATGAGCTCGGCTTTACCAGCGTTTTCGTCACCCACGATCAAGATGAAGCCTTGGAGCTTTCGGATCGTGTGGTGGTGATGAGTAATGGTCGAATCGAACAAGTCGATACCCCTGTTCAGTTATACGCTGAGCCAAACAGTCGTTTTGTGTTCGACTTTTTTGGTAATGTAAATGTTTTTCCTGCTCAGTGGCAGGATCCCCATTGGAAAAATGAGCAGGCTTTTATTTTGCCGCCTCAGCAGAGAGCGATTCAACAAACTGGGACGCTTTACGTTCGTAGTCATGAGTTGAGTGTTTCTCTCAAAGAGAACAGTCAAGCGTGTTTACCTTGTGAAGTTTTGTCGATTAATCCTGTTGGTGCAGAGGTTCGAGTCGAGCTTGCGCCTATTGGTTGGCAAAGCCCTGAACCATGGGAAGCGAAACTGACTCATCGCGCTTTAAATGAACAGCCTATTGCTCGCGGTGACAAAGTATTTGCTACGCCACAGGTGGGGTATTTTTTTGACGAACAGAGTCAGTCTCCTCAGGTGATTCGCTGGCCGTTCCTTGATGCAGACAGTTTAATGTTTGAAATTTAAGAGTCATCATGACGGTGTGGTGTGAAGCAATGGGTACCGAATGGTGCCCATTATGTTTTATGATGTTTGGGTGGTTGGATTAAAAATAAGTAGGGGTAGCATGAATCACATCGTCGCACTAAGCCAACAAGTCGGGCAGCAGTTATTGGCTGCTCAGCAAATGATGACTAGCGCTGAATCGTGCACGGGCGGAGGTGTTGCCTTTGCCATCACCGATACCGCAGGCAGCTCGGCTTGGTTTGATCGCGCTTTTGTCACTTACAGTAATCAAGCTAAACAAGAGATGCTCGGTGTGCGTTCACAAACGTTGCTTGAATATGGCGCGGTTTCTGAACCGGTGGTCGTGGAAATGGTCCACGGAGCACTATTGCATTCACAGGCGACCATCGGAGTAGCGATCAGTGGTATCGCTGGGCCATCAGGGGCGACGGATGACAAGCCCGTCGGCACCGTATGTTTTGCTTGGGCGAGTAACCAAGGTTGGCAGAGGGTGGAAACGGTTTATTTTCAAGGAGATAGGGCGAGTGTTCGCGAGCAGGCGATCATCCATGCGTTGCTAATCATCAGTGACCATTTATCTTCAACGATTTGAGCTGAGGCGCAAAAATCTTCATACAGCTCTGGACACTGTATGAATCAACAGTATAATAAGTGGCAAGTTGACGATAACGTCGCACTCAATCGCGAAACCTTTCACCGTAAGGTGACAGTCTGGAGAAAGTAATGGACGAGAATAAACAAAAAGCCTTAGCCGCAGCGCTTGGTCAAATTGAAAAGCAATTCGGTAAAGGATCTATCATGCTGCTGGGTGATAACCGCACGATGGATGTCGAGACGATTTCAACCGGTTCTCTTTCTCTCGACATCGCCTTGGGTGCTGGCGGTTTACCGATGGGGCGGATTGTTGAAGTTTATGGTCCTGAATCTTCGGGTAAAACAACTTTAACTCTTGAGTTAATTGCTTCTGCACAACGTGAAGGTAAAACCTGTGCGTTTATTGATGCTGAACACGCTCTTGATCCTATTTATGCTCAGAAGCTGGGTGTGAAGATCAACGATCTACTTGTTTCTCAGCCAGATACTGGTGAACAAGCACTGGAAATTTGTGATGCACTGGCGCGTTCTGGTGCGGTCGACGTCATCGTCGTTGACTCTGTTGCTGCGCTAACACCGAAAGCCGAAATTGAAGGTGAAATGGGTGATAGCCACATGGGCCTCCAAGCTCGTATGCTTTCTCAAGCGATGCGTAAGCTGACAGGTAACTTGAAGCAGTCGAACTGTATGTGTATTTTCATCAACCAAATTCGGATGAAAATTGGCGTGATGTTTGGCAACCCAGAAACCACAACGGGTGGTAATGCGCTTAAGTTCTACGCTTCGGTTCGCTTAGATATTCGTCGTACAGGCGCGATTAAAGAAGGCGAAGAAGTGGTGGGTAATGAAACCCGCATTAAAGTCGTTAAAAATAAAATCGCCGCCCCGTTTAAAGAAGCCAATACTCAAATCATGTACGGACAAGGGTTTAACCGTGAGGGCGAGTTGGTCGATTTAGGGGTTAAACATAAGCTGATTGAAAAATCCGGTGCTTGGTACAGCTACAATGGCGATAAAATTGGCCAAGGTAAAGCCAATGCTTGTAAGTTTTTGCGTGAGCATCCTGAAGCCAGCAAGGCGATTGATAGCAAATTGCGTGAGATGCTACTCAGCCCTGAACAAGTTCCGCTTGATGAGCCTGAATTTGGTGTCATACCTGAGCAGGAAGAAGAGCTGTAATCTAATCCCTGACCTATCTTTAAGCCCTGCTTTGCAGGGCTTTCTTATTTGGAGCTAAATCGATGCATTGCCCTTCATCCTCGCGCTATCCCAATCGAAATAAAAGTGCCTCATCACCGAGTCATCCTAAAGAAACCGCTCTTCGAATCTTGTCGCGTCGAGATCACAGCGAATACGAGCTTATCCAAAAATTACTCCTTAAGGGTTTTAGCCGTGAAGAGATACAACCGGTGATGATGTATTGCCAAGACTATGGCTATCTTGATGATTTACGTTATGCCTTAAGTGCTATTCGCCAAGGCATGAACAAAGGCCATGGTGAGCGGAGAATTCGTCAGTTATTGCAGCAAAATCGAGTTGCCGATGACGTGGTTAATATCGCGTTAGAGCAGCTTGCCCCCGATTGGTTTGAACTCGCCAAACAGCTAGCAGAGAGGAAGTTTAAAGTTCAACCTGCGATTGAAGCCAAAGAACAGGCAAAGCGGGTGCGATTTTTGCAGTCTCGAGGATTCAGCTTTGAACAGATTCACTACGCTTTGAGTGATCAAGAAGAGACAAACTAAACGTTAATTAATCGTCTATCACGCCTCTTTTTTATTGCCATCAGCGGCTTTTATTTAAGAAAACTAGGCGAAGCCTTATCCATGCTTTACAATACGCAAAATTCTAACTTGAGTCATTCAGGAAGAGCTGCATGTTTATGAGCACCGATGAGGTTCGCCGCGCGTTCCTCTCATTCTTTGAAAGTAAAGGACACCAAATCGTTGACAGTTCGTCATTGGTGCCTGCAAACGATCCGACCCTGCTATTCACTAATGCTGGGATGAACCAATTTAAAGACTGCTTTTTAGGCCTAGAAAAACGCGCCTATACTCGCGCTACGACAGCTCAGCGCTGCGTTCGTGCTGGTGGTAAACACAACGATCTAGAAAACGTTGGCTTCACTGCTCGTCACCACACTTTTTTTGAAATGCTAGGCAACTTCAGTTTTGGCGATTATTTCAAAGAAGATGCCATTCAGTATGCGTGGGAGTTTTTAACCGAAGTGGTTAAGCTTCCTAAAGAGCGTCTATTGGTCACCGTTTATCAAACCGACGATGAAGCGTTTGATATTTGGCATCAGCAAATTGGCATTCCACAAGATCGTATTATTCGTATTGGCGACAAGCCTGGCGGTAAAGCTTACGAGTCTGATAACTTCTGGCAAATGGGTGACACCGGACCTTGTGGTCCTTGTACGGAAATTTTCTACGATCATGGCGAGCATATTTGGGGTGGTCCTCCAGGTTCAGCTGAAGAAGACGGCGATCGTTTTATTGAAATTTGGAACGTGGTCTTTATGCAGTTTAATCGCCACGCTGATGGGAAAATGGAACCGCTACCTAAGCCTTCGGTTGACACCGGAATGGGTATCGAGCGTATTTCGGCGATCACTCAGGGAGTTCATTCCAACTATGAGATCGATGTCTTCCAAGCGTTAATCAAAGCCGCGGCAGAAGTGATTGGTTACCAAGACCTGACCAATCAATCATTACGTGTTGTCGCGGACCATATTCGCTCTTGTGCCTTTTTGATTGTTGATGGTGTGATGCCGTCGAATGAAGGTCGTGGTTATGTCCTGCGCCGCATCATTCGCCGTGCAGTTCGTCATGGTAACAAATTAGGAGCACAAGGGGCTTTCTTCCATAAGCTCGTAGCACCGTTAGCCGAGGTAATGGGCAGCGCTGGCGAAGAGCTTAAAAAACAGCACGCCTTAGTGGAAAAAGTACTGCGTATCGAAGAAGAAAACTTTGGTCGTACATTAGAGCGCGGTATGGCGATTCTCAACGATGCATTGGATGCGGTTGAAGGTTCGGTTTTAGATGGTGAAACTGTATTCAAACTCTATGATACTTACGGCTTTCCGGCGGATTTAACCAATGATGTTGCGCGTGAGCGTGGTTTCACCATTGATGAAGAAGGCTTTGAAGCGGCGATGGAAGAGCAGCGTCAGCGTGCGCGCGATGCAGGCAATTTTGGCACCGATTACAACAGCATGATTAAGGTGGATGGAGAAACGGAATTCTGCGGTTATAGCGCGACCCAGCAAATGAGTCCGGTATCTGCATTATTCGTCGATGGCCAAGAAGTTTCGGCGCTATCAGCAGGTGATAAAGCGATCGTTGTTTTGGAAACAACGCCGTTTTATGCTGAATCTGGCGGTCAATGCGGTGATGCTGGCTTACTGAGAACCGCTTCGGGTGTGTTTAAAGTCGACGATACCCAGAAATTAGGTAATGCCATTGCCCATTATGGTGTGATGCAAGAAGGCGTATTAGCCAGTAGCGATCATGTTGAAGCTCTGGTGGATGAAAAACGTCGCAATGCGATCTCACTCAATCACTCAGCGACCCACTTATTGCACGCCGCTTTACGTCAAGTACTCGGTGAGCATGTGACCCAAAAAGGTTCACTGGTTAGAGCCGAAAATTTGCGCTTCGATTTCTCTCATTTAGAAGCCATGACCGCAGCAGAAATTAAGCAAGTTGAACGTTTAGTCAACGCGCAAATTCGCTTGAATCATGTGATTGAAACTCATGTGATGGACATCGAATCCGCTAAACAAAAAGGCGCTATGGCGCTGTTTGGCGAGAAATACGATGAACAAGTTCGTGTCTTGTCGATGGGTGATTTTTCGACCGAATTATGTGGTGGTATTCATGCGTCACATACCGGTGATATTGGCCTATTTAAGATTCTCTCTGAAGGGGGGATTGCTGCAGGGATTCGTCGTATTGAAGCTGTAACGGGTGAAACCGCACTGGATGCATTGGAAACTCAGCAGCACAAGTACGAAGAGAAATTATCGGAAGCGATGCAAAAAACTAAGCAACTGGAAAAAGAAATCCAGCAACTGAAAGATAAGCTTGCTTCACAAGCCAGTGCCAACTTGATCGATCAGGTTAAATTAATCGCCGGTGTTAAAGTCCTCGTGGCGCAATTGAATGGCGCTGATAATAAAGCCTTACGTGGTATGGTGGATGAGCTTAAAAACCAATTAGGTAGCGGGATTATTTTGCTTGGTAATGTTGCTGACGACAAAGTTGGTTTAATTGCTGGCGTGACTAACGATCTGACCGCCAAAGTCAAAGCGGGGGAGCTGGTTAACCTCGTTGCCCAGCAAGTCGGTGGTAAAGGTGGTGGTCGTCCCGACATGGCACAAGCTGGAGGGAGCGATGCACAGGCATTGCCATTGGCTTTAGAGTCGGTAGACGCTTGGATTGCTGAGCGTTTATAAAGTAATGATAACTTACGCTCAATCACTATTTTTTGATTGAGCGTAACTTTATCTGGTTAACCAAGTGGTGTAATTGACGTTATTTTAACCGTAACCAATTACTCACTTGGTTTTGTCGTTTATACTCTCCAAACGAATAATCAATAGGTTGATTAGTGTACTGGTTGATTATGATATTGTTTGGACCTAATGAGACTTTGGTCTTGGGAAGGTGAATACTGGTGAAAAAGCCCCTTATCGTGCAAAAGTTCGGCGGAACGTCGGTTGGTTCAATTGAAAGAATGCATACCGTAGCCGAGCACATCATTAAAGCGAAGAATGATGGTAATCAAGTTGTTGTTGTCGTTTCGGCAATGTCAGGAGAAACCAATCGTTTATTGGGCCTCGCCCAACAAATCGATAGCGTTCCTACTGCTCGAGAACTTGATGTTTTGCTCTCTGCTGGTGAGCAAGTGTCGATGGCACTGCTGGCAATGACCTTAAATAAATTGGGTTATGCAGCACGCTCACTAACCGGAGCTCAGGCGAAGATTGTGACGGATAATCAACACAATGACGCAACGATTAAGAACATTGATACTCAAACGATTACAGAGCTACTAGAGCAAGATCAGATTGTGATAGTGGCTGGTTTTCAAGGTATTAATGATAATGGGGATATCACCACTTTAGGACGAGGGGGCTCCGATACGAGTGCAGTAACACTCGCGGGAGCACTGAGAGCTGATGAGTGTCAAATATTCACGGATGTTGATGGTGTGTACACTTGTGATCCACGAGTGGTACCTACTGCTAAAAAACTAGACGTGATAGATTTCCCATCTATGGAAGAGATGGCGCGTAAAGGCGCTAAAGTGTTGCATTTACCTTGCGTACAATATGCATGGAAGCATCAAGTGCCTTTACGAGTGTTATCGACGTTCGATGTTAATCATGGCAGTTTAATTAAGGGTGAGGTTGGGACACAAAGGGTCTGTGGCGTAGCAATACAGCGCGATATGGCTTTAGTCACTGTTCCTCACGATAGCTTAGCTGGCTTAATTAAACAATGTCAGATGCTAGCGATTGAACTGTGGAATGTGATCGAGGAGACAGAATGGGCAGGCGTAGTCATAAAACGCGATGCTTATGCGAAGTTGGATCTGGTGTTCCGCGATAAAATCCGTAATAGTGAGCAGGTGAGTTTACTAACGACAGTTGGTTTGCAAGCCCCTGCTTTGATGGATCATGCCTGTACATTATTAGCCGAAAACGGTATTAATGTGCATTATGTTTCTAACACCTCACACTCGTTAATGTTAATGCTTGCGCCGGACAAGGTTGATAGTGCGGCTAATATTTTGCACGAAGCTTATATTCATTCGGATACTTTATTGCAGTTTCAGGCTAAACAAGCCTTTTTAGGCTGATTTAGAGAGTAGAGAGTTTACGAAAATATAACTTTTAGTAGATAATAGTGTTGTTGCAAGATAATACAGAGAATACTCAAGGAGCAAAGAATGCTAATTTTGACTCGCCGCGTTGGCGAAACACTGATGATCGGTGATGAAGTAACCGTAACAGTTCTGGGCGTAAAAGGTAACCAAGTACGTATTGGTGTGAATGCTCCGAAAGAGGTGTCTGTGCACCGTGAAGAAATCTACATGCGCATTCAAGCTGAAAAAGGTAATAGTACTGCCACACCTGGCAACTACTAATTATTGAACTGAGAAAGGCTGACTAATGTCAGCCTTTCTGGTTTTTGACGGACTGGAAGGGTAATTAGAGTCGTGTGTTTTTGACTACGATTGCGTCATCTGTGGATGATATTATTTAGGTGTTTGTTTTTAGCTAGAGTTTTTCTAAAGCGTAAATTCTCGACGCTTTGGTTAAATTGCCAACGGTTGATGTGGTTTTTGTTTTTTTTACCAAGAAAGTGTTTGACATATTTTGGGTAAATCGTAATATGTGCCTCCGCAAGACGGTGAGGTGGCCGAGAGGCTGAAGGCGCTCCCCTGCTAAGGGAGTATACGGTTTGTAGCCGTATCGAGGGTTCGAATCCCTCCCTCATCGCCATCTTGTGGTGCTTACGAATATAAAGAAATTTATACAATAAGCGACAGCGCGTCCTTAGCTCAGCTGGATAGAGTACCTGGCTACGAACCAGGCGGTCGGAGGTTCGAATCCTCCAGGACGCGCCATATTTCTTTTGGAATGTGAACATGTGGTGAGGTGGCCGAGAGGCTGAAGGCGCTCCCCTGCTAAGGGAGTATACGGTTTGTAGCCGTATCGAGGGTTCGAATCCCTCCCTCATCGCCATTTGTTGACCTCGGGTCAACATTTTTGTTTTAAAAGAAGTAGTTAGTGGTGAAAATCACTTTTGCGCGCTCATAGCTCAGCTGGATAGAGTACCTGGCTACGAACCAGGCGGTCGGAGGTTCGAATCCTCCTGAGCGCGCCATATTATTAAACTGGTGATAATAATCATTAGTCTTGCGTCCTTAGCTCAGCTGGATAGAGTACCTGGCTACGAACCAGGCGGTCGGAGGTTCGAATCCTCCAGGACGCGCCATATTACGGTGAGTAATCACCGATTTTCATTGGCTAGCCATGCGAATGAATAAAGTAAAAATCTGCGCGCTCATAGCTCAGCTGGATAGAGTACCTGGCTACGAACCAGGCGGTCGGAGGTTCGAATCCTCCTGAGCGCGCCATATTATTAAACTGGTGATAATAATCATTAGTCTGCGTCCTTAGCTCAGCTGGATAGAGTACCTGGCTACGAACCAGGCGGTCGGAGGTTCGAATCCTCCAGGACGCGCCATATTACGGTGAGTAATCACTGGTTTTCATGGGCTAACCATGCGAATGAATAAGTAAAAATCTGCGCGCTCATAGCTCAGCTGGATAGAGTACCTGGCTACGAACCAGGCGGTCGGAGGTTCGAATCCTCCTGAGCGCGCCATATTATGAAAACCTCGCTTAAGCGGGGTTTTTTATTGCCTCTCTTTTTAACTTCTTATTAACAATTTTTATTGTTTTAATTTACAACTCTTTGTTTTCAATAAGTGCTTTATGCAATTGATGTCAATATCGCCTATTGAGCGATGAAAACTCGCCAAGTTCGTAATTTTGATCATAATCCCTGCCGTTTTTAGCGAATATTACACTCGTTTATGTGATTCATGTGACGCTTCTATGACTTGAACGTCTCGATTAGGTCAAAGATGTTTAAAGCAAATTGACAATTTTCCACCAGTCGAGATAATCCTTATTCACCTCACTTGTATCTAAGCTTTGAGTAAGTCATCTCAATCGCTGATAGGCATTTTTATCACCAATGATAATGCTCTAAGTGAGGCCAAGACGCTGTAGCCGTCAATATAATTTCTCAAGCAGATTGTCAGGATGACAGAGAAAGGAAGCAAGATGATTGATATTGGAAGCCTGCTTATCGATGCCGCAACCTTAATGGGTACAGGAATGGCGGTGGTCTTTATTTTTTTAACTATTTTAGTCTATCTGGTTCGACTGATGTCGACATGTCTTCGCGATGAAGCATTGCCAGCAACGACGCCAGTTCCTGTTAATAAAAGTGCCTCTTCAGTCACAACTCCAAGCCCTCAGGTGGTTGCGGCGATTTCTGCTGCGGTGCACCAATACCGACACTCAGCAATCCAACAGTAAGAATTAAAAGGAGTTAATCAGCATGTCTAAACCACTTGCTATTACCGATGTGGTCCTACGTGACGCGCATCAGTCATTATTTGCGACTCGTATGCGCTTGGAAGATATGCTGCCGATTGCGGCAGAGTTAGATAAGATCGGTTACTGGTCACTGGAAACATGGGGAGGTGCGACATTTGATGCGTGTATTCGTTTTCTTGGTGAGGACCCTTGGCATCGTTTACGAGCATTAAAAAAAGCGATGCCTAATACGCCGATGCAGATGTTACTACGCGGTCAAAATCTGTTGGGGTATCGTCATTATGCCGATGATGTCGTAGCGAAATTTGTTGAGCGTGCCCATGCCAATGGTATGGACGTATTTCGTATTTTTGATGCGATGAACGATGTACGTAATTTTCAACAAGCAGTCAAAGCAACGATTGACGTCGGGGCTCATGCTCAGGGGACACTTTCTTATACTACTAGCCCAGTTCACAATACTCAGACATGGGTCGATCTTGCGAAACGTTTAGAAGATCTCGGCTGTCACTCTTTATGTATTAAAGATATGTCTGGGCTACTGAAACCTTATGAAGCGGAAGAACTGATTTCGCGGATTAAGGCGTCTTGCGCAGTGCCTCTAGCCTTGCATTGCCATGCAACCACTGGGCTGTCGACGGCAACCGCGATTAAAGCGGTTGAAGCTGGGGTAGATATTCTGGATACCGCGATTTCGTCGATGAGTCAAACCTATGGTCATACACCTACGGAAACGGTTGTTGCGATGCTGCAAGGGACAGAGCGTGATACACAGCTTAATCTCGAGCAATTAGCGCCAATTGCTGCCTATTTCCGTGAAGTACGTAAAAAGTACGCTCAATTTGAGGGGCAATTAAAAGGGGTTGATTCACGGATCCTGATTGCTCAGGTTCCCGGTGGTATGTTGACCAATATGGAGAGTCAGTTAAAAGAGCAAGGGGCGGCTGATCGTCTTGATGAAGTTCTGCAAGAGATCCCAAGAGTACGCCATGATCTCGGTTATATCCCTTTGGTCACTCCTACCTCACAAATTGTCGGCACTCAAGCGGTGATTAACGTTTTAACTGGAGAGCGTTATAAAAGTATTACCAAAGAAACGGCTGGAGTGTTGAAAGGGGAATATGGCGCGACACCTGCCGAGGTCAATCATCAACTGCAGCAACAAGTACTCGCTGGTGAGCAACCGATCACTTGTCGCCCTGCGGATCTTTTACAAGCCGAGATGGTTAACTTAACGAGCGAGTTATTAGAGAAGGCGAAGGTTGAGGGGATATCTCTCGCTGAGGATACCGTCGATGATGTACTGACTTATGCCCTTTTCCCTCAGGTGGGTTTGAAGTTTTTAAAACATCGTGGCGATGCGTCAGCGTTTGAACCCGCACCAAGCGTTGAGTCTCAGCCTTCTGTATCGACAGACAATCGACCTAGTGAGGTCATGCAAAAAGGTGTCGAGACTTACAGCGTTAAAGTTGATGGTCAGATTTATCAAGTCGAAGTTGGCCCTCAGGGACAACTGACCTCCGTGGCGACTCAAGCTTTTCCTCAAGCGGCTGCTTTGGCATCAACGGCTGAGGCAGTGCCAGCTCCGCTCGCGGGTAATATTTTTAAAGTTCAAGTTCAGCCGGGAAGTGAAGTGGTTGAAGGCGATGTATTAGTCATTTTAGAAGCAATGAAAATGGAGACAGAAGTGCGTGCTGCACGTAACGGGGTTGTTCAAGTGCTGCATGTCAAAGAAGGCGATAGCGTCTCTGTTGGTACGCCAATCTTAAGTCTGGCATAAGGGTTATCACATGGATGGATTATTGACTCTATGGAATGAAACCGGGATTGCTAATTTTGAACTCAGCCAATTAATCATGATTTTGGTTGGCGTGGGATTGCTATTTTTAGCCATTCGTAAGGGGTTTGAACCGTTATTATTGCTCCCGATTGGTTTTGGGGCGATTTTAGCCAACATTCCTAACGCTGGTTTTACCGATCCTGGCGGATTACTCTATTACGTTTATAACATTGGTATTGCATCGGGGATTTTCCCTTTATTGATTTTCCTTGGTGTCGGAGCCATGACCGACTTTGGTGCCTTAATTGCAAACCCGAAAACGTTATGGCTGGGTGCTGCGGCGCAGTTTGGGATTTTTGCTACCTTATTTGGGGCCATTCTACTCAATTATGTGCCGGGGATCAGTTTTACCATGGCAGATGCCGCTTCTATCTCGATCATTGGTGGGGCTGACGGTCCAACCGCGATTTTTTTGACCAGTAAACTCTCTCCGGATTTATTAGGGGCCGTTGCCGTTGCTGCTTATAGCTATATGGCGCTGGTGCCGATCATTCAACCGCCGATCATGAGAGCGTTGACCACGGAAAAAGAGCGTCAAATTAAGATGGCACAACTGAGACACGTCAGTAAACGTGAAAAAATAGTTTTTCCGTTATTAGTGTTGTTGATGGCAATCTTATTTCTTCCTGCTGCCACGCCTTTAGTTGGCATGTTCTGCTTAGGTAACTTAATGCGTGAAGCGGGAGTGGTGGAGCGATTATCAAAAACAGCGCAAAATGAGCTGATTAATATCGTGACTATCTTCTTAGGTTTGGGGGTTGGGTCTCAACTGCAAGCGGATAAATTTCTTAATGTTTCGACGCTGGGGATTTTATTGCTTGGTGCCGTCGCTTTCAGTATTGGTACTGCTGGCGGTGTATTGATGGCCAAATTGCTCAATAAATTTTCTAAAGAAGATATCAATCCCCTGATCGGTGCTGCTGGTGTTTCTGCAGTCCCCATGGCTGCTCGAGTGGTCAATAAAGTTGGTTTAGAGGCCAACCCGCAAAACTTTTTGTTGATGCATGCGATGGGGCCGAACGTGGCAGGGGTGCTAGGATCAGCCGTTGCTGCTGGAGTATTGCTTGCCTTGGTTGGATGATCTCATACCATTCACCCTAAGCATGAAGCGCTTAAGCCCTAATGTTGAGGTCATTCTCACCAAGCCGTTCGGGGAGATATAGTTCACAATCTGTTATAAAATGATATATATTCAAAGGGATGCTTCGGCATCTCTTTTTACTTGCTAGCAATAGGAACCGAGGACATGGACAATAAGCAGATCGTCATTACCCAATTCGGTGGGCCAGAAGTGCTCGCGATTCAATCATCAAGCATTCCAGAGCCACAAGAAGGGGAGGTATTGGTCAAAGTTGCTTTTGCCAGTGTGAATCCTATTGATATCAAAACTCGCGCCGGTTTAGGTTGGGCTGCAGAGCAAAATAAAGATAAGCTACCTTGGGTACCGGGTTACGATATATCAGGACGAATTGTCAACGTTGGCCCAGGAGTTGACGAGTTGCGGCAAGGGATGAATGTAGCCGGCTTTATTGGTTTTCCACTGCGAGGCGGCGGTTATAGTCAATATGTCTGTGTTGCAGAAAAAGATCTTAGTATCGTACCTGACTCGGTGACTTTAGAAGCTGCCGCTGCATTACCATTAGCTGGACAAACCGCGGCTCAAGCCTTAAGTAAAGCCCAGATTAAAGAGAGCGATCGCGTTTTGATCCTTGCCGGTGCAGGAGGCGTTGGGCATATTGCTTTACAGATAGCGCTAGCTACGAAAGCCGAAGTTTATACCACTTGCAGTGAAGCTAATCTAGATTATCTTGCCACATTAGGTGCCCATGCGATTAACTATCAATTTGCTCCTGTTTCTCAGCGTTTGGAAGAGGTTGATGTCTTGATCGATCTTGTTGGTGGCGATGCTGCTCTCGATGCTCTTAAATGTTTGAAAGATGCCGCCAGAGTGGTCACAGTGCCGACAATTAGCGCTGAACTTATCTGTGAAAAAGCCAAATTACTGGGTTTTGACGCTTGCGGTATGTTGGTTGACCCTAATCCTGAACAGTTAGATACCATGCTATATATGGTTGGGGTTGGATTGTTGAAAATAGAAATTCAGCGTATTTATCCTCTGCAAGAAGTACAACAAGCACATGAGCAAATCGCCACTGGACACACGCGAGGTAAAATCTTGCTTAATATGCAATGCTAGAACTGTTTAATACCAGCTTTGCTTATTTGGCGGAGCTGTTTTCTACTTCTGCACTTTGGGTATTGTTTGTTGTTAGTTTTCTGAGTGCTACCTTACTGCCTGGTGGCTCTGAAGCCGTACTCATCGCAACACTTGCTCTTGGTCAATACTCTCCATGGTTGATCATTTTGATCGCAACGCTTGGTAATTCGCTCGGAGGTATGACGAATTATTGGTTAGGTTTATTGCTTCCAAACCGAACTCAACAGGAAAAACAGGGTCATAATGCGTTAAAGTGGCTAAACAAACATGGTTATTGGGCATTATTATTCAGTTGGCTACCGATTATTGGTGATCCACTTTGTTTAGCTGCAGGGTGGTTAAGAATGCGTGGTAGCGTGGTCTTTTGCATGATTCTGGTTGGGAAAATGCTTCGCTACTGCTTGTTAACTGCGATTTTCTACGGTCTTTTTTAAGGTGATGGTATGAAGAAAATTTGGCTGGGCGCACTCGCGCTGCTGGCTCTCTCTGGCTGTTCTACTCCTACTGCGTTATCTTTTTTTTCATCCTTACCTTCAGGCGTCACTTTACTGGAAGAGGTCGAAGCACAGCCTGATAAAATGATGATTCCCTATAGTAAATATCGTTTAGATAACGGGTTAACCGTGATTTTATCACCGGATCATTCCGATCCTTTGGTGCATGTCGATATGACTTATCACGTGGGGTCTGCTCGCGAGGAGCTTGGTAAGTCAGGGTTCGCTCATTTTTTTGAACACATGATGTTCCAAGGTTCTAAGCATGTCGCTGATCAAGAACATTTTCGGTTGATTACCGAAGCAGGCGGACGTTTAAATGGTACCACCAATCGTGATCGAACCAATTATTTCCAAACCGTTCCGGCCAATCAATTAGAAAAAGTTTTATGGTTAGAAGCCGATCGAATGGGCTTTTTACTTGATGCAGTGTCGCAGCGTAAATTTGAAATACAGCGTGATACGGTGAAAAATGAACGAGCGCAAAACTATGATAATCGTCCTTATGGACTGATTTGGGAAAGAATGGCTGAAGCCTTGTATCCACAAGGCCATCCTTATTCATGGCAGACGATTGGTTATGTCGAAGATTTAGACCGAGTCGATGTGAATGATCTGAAAGCTTTTTTCTTACGCTGGTATGGACCGAATAATGCTGTATTGACCATTGGTGGAGATATTGATGTTAAACAAACTTTAGCTTGGGTTAATCGTTATTTTGGCTCCATTCCTAAAGGTCCAGAAGTTGATAAGGCTGAAAAGCAACCCGTTACATTAGCGGAAGATCGTTATATTACTCTAGAAGATCGCATTCAGCAGCCGATGGTATTAATTGGCTTCCCAACGGCTTATCGAGGTGCTGAACAACAAGCCTCACTAGATGCTCTAGCGCAAGTACTCGGTAGTGGTAGTAATAGTTTGTTGTATCAAAATCTAGTCAGAACCCAGAAAGCGGTCGATGCTGGTGCCTTTCAAGATTGCGCAGAACTGGCGTGTACTTTTTATATCTATGCCATGGCTCCCTCAGGACAACGTGCTCAACTGACACCGCTGTATCAAGAAATCATGCGAACATTGGCGCAGTTTGCGCAGCAAGGTGTTAGTGATGACCGTTTAGCACAAATCACCGGTATGGCTGAAGCGAATGCTATTTTTGCGCTACAAAGTGTCCAAGGTAAGGTAACCCAGTTGGCAAGTAATCAAACTTTCTATGATCAACCCGATCGTATTGAGGCACAGTTAGCACAGTTAAGAGCGGTTACTCCACAATCAGTGACTCAGGTTTTTCAGACTTATCTACAAGGTAAACCCAAAGTCACATTAAGTGTTGTACCACGAGGCCGTACATCACTCGCGGTTCGTCAAGCAACCTTTGTTACTCCTGAGCGTTTATTGCCCGTTTATCAAAAAATAACAGAACAACAGCTTGAGTATCGTCAAGTGGTGGATAATTTTGATCGTTCGGTGATGCCAGCCGTTGCGCAAGCTGTGCAAATTAATATGCCTGAGTTGTATGAAATCCATTTTGATAATGGCGCGGAGTTAATCGGAACGGTGAGCGGTGAGACTCCGACCGTACAAGTGGAGATCCGCTTACCCGCAGGAGAGCGGCATGTTGAAGCGGGCAAAGAAGGTTTAGCGAATTTAACGGCAGCTCTAATCAAGCAAGACTCAGCGATACGCAATGTGGAAGCGATTCAAGCTCAGCTCGATAAGCTGGGTTCGACCATCAGTCTCAATACCGGCGCTTATTCGACCAATGTGGTTATCTCAAGCTTAACCAAACATCTGCCAGAAACGTTGCAGATTGTCCAAGAGATGTTATTAACACCGGGATTTAAGCAAGAAGATTTTGAGCGTCTTCAGCAACAAATGCTACAAAGTGTCGTCTATCAGCATCAACAACCAAGTTGGTTAGCTGGCCAAGCGATGCGCCAAGTATTGTTTGGCGACTCGGTATTTGCTCGCTCGAGTGACGGTACACAAGCCTCGATTGCTGCACTGACATTGGATGAGGTTAAAGCGTTTTATCAGCAGCATTATACGCCACACGGTGCTCAAGTGATTGTCGTCGGTGATATTGAACCTCAACAGGTACGTGAACAACTGGCCTTTTTCACCGATTGGCATGGCCAACCAGCGCCAATACTCCGTCCTCAAGTGATCCCGACGCTCACTGAGCAGCGTCTGTTTTTGGTCGATAAACCCGATTCGCCGCAAAGTGTGGTGCGTTTTGTTCGTCGTGGATTGCCTTTCGATGCAACGGGAGAAATGTATCTCACTCAATTAACGAATTTTAATTTAGCGGGTAACTTTAATAGCCGTATTAATCAAAATCTACGTGAAGATAAAGGCTATACCTACGGTGCAAGTGGTTACTTATCCAGTAATCGTGAAGTCGGGGCGATAGTCTTTAATGCACAAGTGCGAGCTAATGCAACGTTACCGGCCATTCAAGAAATCATCCAAGAACTGACCCATTTTAGTCAGTATGGTTTAACTACGGATGAAATGGCCTTTTTACGTCTTGCCGTTGGTCAGCAAGAGGCGTTGAGTTACGAGACTCCCTCGCAAAAAGCGCAATTGATTGGCCAAATGTTGACTAATAATCTAGACCGAGATTATCTCCAGCAGCGTAATCGCCTGTTGAAAATGGTGAATAAGTCGACACTGAATGAATTGGCAGCTAAATGGTTTGTCCCAGAGGATTATCAAATTATTGTGGTTGGCGATGCTAAAAGTTTAAGGCCACAATTAGAAAAATTATCAATTCCGATTGAAGAACTTGAAATAATCCAGTAGAGCATGCATATATAACGCAACGTAGAAGAAAAATAAGGCTTTCGAGCCGATTCGATGAGCCATTGTGCTTAATGTCGCGTATCAAGCATCGCGTTCTACATCGTTACTTGAGCAACCAAGGCCACAAAAATATTACGTGGCCCTGGTTGCTGTGACAAAGTGATGATCAATGGATTGAGTCTGTTTCTTCTGAACAAACCCTATCGGGATTCAGTGGGCCTGCGGTAGCGATATCTAAAACATCATCTATTTTTATAAGCGAATTTTATTTTGACTAATTTTGCCGAGCGACTAGCACGAGTTGCTAATCAACCAGAAATATTTCAGCAGTTTGGCCGCGGTGTTGAACGTGAAACTTTACGTTATACCGTCGATGGCAACATTGCCCAAACACCGCATCCAGAAGCCTTGGGGTCAGCATTAACTAATGCTTGGATTACCACCGATTTTGCTGAATCATTACTGGAATTTATTACGCCAGTGTCGAACAACGTCGATACCTTAATGGCTCAATTAGCCGACATTCATCATTTTGCGCAAGCTAATATCGGTGATGAAAAGCTCTGGCCGCTTTCTATGCCTTGTTATGTTGGTAGTGAAGCAGACATTCAGCTTGCTCAATACGGTACTTCTAACACCGGACGAATGAAAACTTTATATCGAACGGGATTAAAACAGCGTTATGGCAGCTTAATGCAGATCATCTCTGGTGTGCATTTCAATTTTTCATTTCCAAGCACATTTTGGGATGCTTTATATGGTCAGCAAACGGAACAAGAGCGTCAAGCTAGCCAGTCGCAAGCCTATTTTGGCTTAATCCGTAACTATTACCGCTTTGGTTGGCTGATCCCTTACTTTTTTGGTGCCTCTCCGGCGCTGTGCTCTTCATTTATCCAAGGAAGAGAAACGCAGTTACCCTTCGAATCGATAGGTAAAACGCTCTATTTGCCTTATTCAACCTCGTTGAGATTGAGTGATTTGGGTTATACCAATGATGCGCAAAGTAGCCTCAAGATAGGTTTTAATAGCTTAGAGCAATATTTAACTGGCTTAAATCAAGCGATCAGAACGCCTTCTGAGCTTTTTGCTAATATTGGAGTCAAGGTCGATGGTGAATATCGTCAACTGAATAGCAATATTTTACAAATTGAAAATGAGCTCTATGCGCCGATTCGTCCGAAACGTGTCGCCAAAAATGGTGAAAAGCCGTCAGAAGCACTGGCGCGTGGCGGGGTTGAATACATTGAAGTGCGCTCATTGGATGTCAATCCTTTCAGTCCGATCGGGATTACTGAACAGCAAGTGCGTTTTTTAGATTTGTTCCTCACATGGACTGCTTTATCAGATTCAGAACCGATGGATAATTGTGAGTTACAGTGTTGGCGCGATAACTGGAGTAAAGTGGTCCTTGAAGGACGAAAACCAGGGCTAGAATTACAAATTGGCTGTCATGGTGAAAAATTGACCCTGACGGCGTGGGCGAAACGCGTATTTGCAGACCTAAGTTTGATTGCTGAGCAAATGGACGCCGCGTGTGGCGGTAATGCCTATCAAGAGGTATGTCGAGAGCTTGCTAGCTGGATTGATCATCCTCAGCACACTTTATCGGCTCGTTTACTGGATAAAACTCAGCAACTGGGCGGTTTAGGTAAAGTTGGAAGTTATCTTGGTGAGCGTTACCGTAATGATAACTTACAACATGCTTACCAAGTCTATTCTGAACAGAAAATGAAGCAAGAAGTGATGCGTTCACGTGAAGCTCAGTTACAGATAGAGCAGCAAGATACACAAAGTTTTGATGCGTTTTTGGCCGATTACTTCAGCTATTTACCGTCATAATCACTGGCGTGTGGATACGCAAATGTCATTCTTTTTCCTCGTTGACTGAGGTTGCTGGTTGATTTAGGGCAAGATGTGAATGAGTATTTTAAGGGTTAAACAAGGAGATAAGTTTTATGCCACTATTAGATAGCTTTACGGTTGATCATACTCGCATGCAAGCTCCCGCTGTACGGGTAGCGAAAACCATGCAAACCCCGAAAGGCGATACGATTACTGTATTTGACCTGCGTTTTACTCTGCCTAATCAAGCTATTTTGTCTGAAAAAGGAATTCATACTCTAGAGCACCTTTATGCAGGGTTCATGCGTAATCATCTTAATAGCGAACAGGTGGAAATTATTGATATTTCCCCAATGGGCTGTCGTACTGGATTTTATATGAGTTTGATTGGTGCACCTACCGAGCAGCAAGTGGCTACGGCGTGGTTAGCCGCGATGGAAGATGTCTTGAAAGTGCGGGACCAAAAGGATATTCCAGAACTCAATGAGTACCAGTGCGGTACCGCAGCGATGCACTCTTTATCGGAAGCACAAGCGATTGCTCAGCAAGTGTTAAGTAGCGGTATTGGGGTGAACAAAAATGATCAACTTGCTTTACCTGAATCGATGCTAAAAAACCTACAAGTGAATTAACCACTTAAACGGTTTAGGCAATAAAATAGGCGGTAATCAATACCGCCCATTTTTTATCGGTCTATTATCGAGATGATTAACGTTAACAGAGATTAAGCCTTTTTGATTTTTCGCGGGTAGACTCGTACCAGTTTAATGCGGTTTTCTTCTAACTGGACAATTTCCATCGGATGATTAGCAACTTTAACACTTAAGTGAGTTTCTGGGATCTCTTCCAAATGCTCTAAAATCAGTCCGTTCAGGGTTCTTGGTCCATCGGTTGGTAATTTCCATTTTAAGCTTTTATTAATATCGCGAATATTAGCACTGCCTTCGATTAAGAAGCTGCCATCACCTTGTGGCGTGATCTCTTCAGCCAAGCTTGGCGCCATTGAGGTGGTAAATTCACCGACAATCTCTTCTAGAATATCTTCCAAGGTAATCAGACCAATAATATCGCCGTACTCATCAACGATAAGACCAATTCTTTGTTTATTACGTTGGAATTTTAGTAGCTGGACATTAAGCGGTGTCCCTTCCGGAATAAAATACACTTCATCAGCGGCCCGAAAGAGCGTCTCTTTATTGAATTCGTTTTTTTCTAACATTAACCGTGCCGCTTCGCGTAAGCGCAGCATACCGACGGCTTCATCAATATTGTCTCGATACAGCACCACTCGACCGTGAGGGGAGTGGGTCAGTTGGCGAATGATCGACTTCCAATCATCATTGATATTGATACCCGTAATTTCATTACGTGGAATCATGATGTCATTCACCGTCACATGTTCTAAATCAAGAATAGATAACAGCATGTCTTGGTGACGGCGAGGAATAAGCCGTCCAGCATCGTTAACAATAGTGCGTAGTTCTTCAGAGCTGAGAGGGTCATCGCGTGTGTGTTTGGCATTAAGACCCAATAAGCGGATAAAACCGTTGGTAATGAAATTGATAAAAACCACTAATGGAGAAAGCACTTTCATTAGAAACGTCAGCACAACACTGCTGGTATAAGATACCCGTTCAGGATAAATCGCAGCTAACGTTTTCGGAGTCACTTCCGCGAAGACGAGAATCACCAGAGTTAATACGCCGGTTGCTATCGCGACACCAATATCACCATACAATCGCATGCCAATGATCGTGGCAATCGCGGAGGCGAGGATATTGACTAAGTTATTGCCAATCAAGATCAGGCCGATTAAACGGTCTGGACGACTGAGTAACCGTTCAACGCGTTTAGCGCCCTTATGACCAGTACTCGCTAGATGCTTAAGACGATAGCGGTTAAGCGCCATCATGCCCGTTTCTGAGCCGGAGAAGTAGGCAGATATAACGATAAGACACGCGAGTAGCGCAAATAAGATACCCGTTGATATGTCGTCCAAAACGCTTTGTTTCCTTATAGAGGTTCAATAATAAAAAGAAGATAGTCTCCGCTTCCTACTGGCAGTTATATCGGTGCTAGCCGTGTTGGTTTGACCCCATTCACATTGTTATTTCTGTTTGTGAGGGCAGCTTACTCACTGGCTGTCTACCTGTTACTCCAAGTGGTTTGAGGATGAACTTTTATCTCGCAATACAATACTCTGAGTTTATATGGGGATTAAGTCCACCGTTTTCACCTATCGTTAGATCTAAATAGGCGTTATTTACCATAATGATAGGTTGAGGAAGTCATGAATAAACAGACCTTAGCGCAGAATAATCTCTCTGACAAATCGACTGCCAAAGTAAGCCAAGGTAAGTAATGTCGCCCCAGCAACGGCAAACCAAGTCACTTTACGTCCTCGCCATCCTTTTTGATAATGACCCCATAATAAAATCGAGTAAACGATCCAAGCGATGAACGATAAAATGCCTTTATGTGCTTTACCTTGAGCAAACATATCTTGCACAAAAAGAGCACCGGTTAATAATGTCCCGGTCAGCAGAACGTTGCCGATTAAAATAATTTTAAACAGTTGGCGCTCGACCATCATCAATGGCGGTAAATTAGGGTTGATGGATAAGCCTTTCTTTTTTTTCAATTTGTAATCAAGCCAAGCGAGCTGTAAAGCGTATAATGCGCCAATGGATAAGGTTGAATAAGAAAAAAGGGCTAAGGCGATATGGACCATGAGCTCTGGCTCACGCTCCAAATGAGTGATAAAGGTACTCGGCAGAAAAGTCGCCAAGAATAAATTGATCGCTGAGAAGCTGTATACCACCGGCAGTAAAAACCACAAGCGTACCTTGAACATCGCTAAGCTCATCACCAAAGCAATGATAAAGCTGATCAGTGACGCGACATTAAGAATACTGAGGTTTTGTCCACTGCTGTGAAAAATTAAGCCACTGAGTAACCAGGCATGAAAAAAAAGCCCCAATGTGGCGCTAATAAAAACAGTCTTTGCCTTAATACCCGTTTGGTTAAGCAGTCCAGGGATAATCGTGGCAATCGATAAAAAATAAAGCGTAGCGGCAACAATAGCGATTAGGTTATCCATGCTGGTCACAAATTTGGTGGCTGAGTTGGCGAATTATACCTTGCCAAACCTTAATGAGCTACGTTGGATCGCAATCGTTTTTGAGAGTTGAGATATCGACAGATAACCCAATCTAATAAAGAAACTCTACAGCTAGCTTGCAATGGGTATGCCTAAGCAGTTGGCTAAGGTATACTCAGGCGCATTGGTCGCCTAATCGCGAAGAGAAAAACATGTTTGAAAATTTAACCGATCGTTTATCTAAAACCCTAAAGAATATTAGTGGTAAAGGTCGTCTCACTGAAGACAATATAAAAGATACCCTGCGCGAAGTACGTATGGCGCTACTCGAGGCTGATGTTGCTTTGCCGGTGGTGCGTGACTTCGTTAGTCGAGTAAAAGAGAGAGCCGTGGGGGTTGAGGTTTCCAAGTCTTTAACGCCTGGGCAAGAGTTTATTAAAATTGTTCGTCATGAGCTTGAGACCGTTATGGGAGCCGCGAATGAAGCGTTGAATCTCGCGGCTCAGCCTCCAGCGATCATTTTAATGGCGGGTTTACAAGGTGCAGGTAAAACGACCAGTGTCGGTAAACTCTCTAAGTTACTTAAAGAGCGTGATAAGAAAAAGGTATTAGTGGTTTCTGCGGACGTTTACCGTCCTGCGGCGATCAAACAGTTAGAAACGTTAGCCAATGACTTAGGCGTCGATTTTTTCCCTTCATCAGCGGATCAAAAGCCGATTGATATTGCTAACGCGGCAGTCGATCACGCTAAGAAGAAATTTTACGATGTTTTGATTGTCGATACGGCGGGGCGATTAGCGGTTGATGAAGTGATGATGGCTGAGATCAAAGCCCTTCATTCCGCCATTAATCCGGTAGAAACGTTGTTCGTCGTTGACGCAATGACAGGACAAGATGCCGCGAATACCGCCAAAGCGTTTGGTGATACTCTACCACTCACCGGGGTGATTTTAACCAAGGTTGATGGTGATGCACGTGGCGGTGCGGCTTTGTCGGTACGTCATGTGACCGGAAAACCGATTAAGTTTTTAGGGGTCGGAGAAAAAACCGATGCTCTTGAAGCTTTCCATCCGGATCGCGTTGCCTCGCGTATTCTTGGGATGGGCGATGTCTTATCATTAATTGAAGATTTGCAGCGTAATGTTGATCAAGACAAAGCTGAGAAGTTGGCCAAAAAATTCAAAGAGAAAAAAGGCTTTGATTTAGAAGATTTCCGCGAACAATTAGGTCAAATGAAAAATATGGGTGGCATGATGGGAATGCTGGATAAGCTTCCTGGAATGTCACAGCTTCCTGCGGGGGTAAAAGATAAAGTCGATGACCGCATGTTCAAACAAATGGAAGCCATCATCAATTCGATGACCATGAAAGAAAGACAAAATCCCGATTTAATCAAAGGCTCGCGTAAAAAGCGCATTGCGGCAGGCTCAGGAACACAAGTACAAGATATTAACCGGTTGCTAAAACAGTTTACCCAAATGCAAAAAATGATGAAAAAAATGCAAAAAGGTGGCATGAAAGGCATGATGCGTAATATGCAAGGCATGATGGGCGGCGGTGGTTTTAACCCGTTTGGTCGCTAAAAAAGCGAGGCTTGAGTTTTCTGTAAGCCGGTTTGTTTTTTTGTCTCTTTTTAAAGCTGTTACCTAAATCACAAAGTTAAAATGCAATTTATGCTGGTGAAAAAGTAGCTAAACCCCTTGCAAAGCCTCGGAATAAGAGTAAAATTCCGAGGCTTTATTTTGGCACGAGACCCCAAACTGTTTTAAGTAAATAGTTTCTGGGGTTAATTTTATTTTTGAGAAAGCAAAGAGGACGACATGGTAACCATTCGTTTGGCACGTCACGGCGCTAAAAAGCGTCCATTTTATCAAATCGTTGTAGCTGATAGCCGCAACTCAGCAACTGGCCGTTTCATTGAGAAAGTTGGCTTCTTCAACCCAACAGCAGCGGGCAAAGAAGAAGGCCTACGTGTTGATCTAGATCGCGTGAACCATTGGGTATCACAAGGCGCATCTCTATCTGATCGCGTAGCTAAACTAGTTAAAGACGCTCAAAAAGCGGCTTAATGACCAGTAGCAACTAGTTTATGTCGATGAAAGGCAAACAGACAATGAGCGAGCAAGGCGAGAAAATTGTTGTAGGCAAGTTTGGTGCTTCTTATGGCATTCGTGGCTGGCTTAAAGTTTTGTCCTACACAGACAATGCTGAAAGCATTTTCGATTATAGCCCTTGGTTGGTAAACCAAAATGGTGAATGGGTTGAGTACAAAGTAGAAAGTTGGAAGCGCCATAACAAAGGTTTGGTGGCAAAACTTGAAGGTCTTGATGTGCGTGAAGATGCTCATCTATTGACTAACTTTGAAATTTCAATTGACCCAGCTTCATTACCCGAGCTGTCAGAAGATGAATTCTACTGGCGTGAATTGTTTGGAATGCGAGTGGTGACAACGCAAGGTTATGACCTTGGTGAAGTTGTCGATATGTTAGAAACTGGCTCCAACGATGTTCTCGTAGTGAAAGCGAATCTTAAAGATGCTTTTGGGCAAAAGGAACGATTAATTCCGTTTCTTGAAGAGCAAGTGATCAAACAGATTGATCGCACCGCTCAACGGATCGAAGTTGACTGGGATCCTGCGTTTTAACTCTAAATCGATAAGGCGAAGAACACATGTGGGTTGGCATTATTAGCCTATTTCCTGAAATGTTCCGTAGCGTAACGGATTTTGGAGTCACAGGCCAAGCGGTAAAAAAAGGGTTATTATCCGTACAGAGCTGGAATCCACGCGATTTCGCTCACGACAAACGTCATACGGTTGATGATAAGCCTTACGGTGGTGGTCCTGGTATGTTAATGATGGTGCAACCTTTGCGTGACGCCATACATACAGCCAAAGCAGCCGCACCGGGCAAGACGAAAGTGATTTATCTCTCTCCTCAAGGTCGTAAACTCGATCAGCAAGGGGTAGAAGAGCTGGCGAAGAATGACAATTTATTGCTCATTTGTGGCCGCTACGAAGGGATAGATGAGCGCGTTATACAATCAGAGGTTGATGAAGAATGGTCAATCGGTGATTTTGTAATGACTGGGGGTGAAATTCCAGCCATGACGTTGATTGATACCGTCTCCCGTTTTATTCCGGGTGTATTAGGTGATTTCGCGTCAGCAGAAGAAGATTCTTTTGCTAATGGCTTATTAGATTGCCCACACTACACGCGCCCTGAAGTATTGGATGGAAAAACCGTACCTGCGGTATTGATGTCTGGTAATCATCAGGAAATTCGTCGCTGGCGATTGAAACAGTCGTTAGGCCGCACTTGGCTAAGAAGACCAGAGCTCCTGGAAAACCTAGCTCTGACTGACGAACAGGAACAATTACTGGCTGAGTACATTAAAGAGACTCAACAGTAACCTATTAAATTTAGTATCAGTTTATTCTAGGAATTTAAAAACATGAGTAATATCATCAAGGCTCTAGAACAAGAGCAAATGAAACAAGACCTACCTAAATTCGCACCAGGTGACACTGTTGTGGTTCAAGTTAAGGTAAAAGAAGGTGATCGTGAGCGTCTACAGGCTTATGAAGGCATTGTAATCGCTATCCGTAACCGTGGTCTACACTCAGCTTTCACTGTACGTAAGATTTCTAACGGTGAAGGTGTTGAGCGTACGTTCCAAACTCACTCTCCAATCATCGCTAGCATTGAAGTGAAGCGCCGTGGTGCAGTACGTCGTGCCAAATTGTACTACCTACGCGATCTATCTGGTAAAGCAGCTCGTATTAAAGAGAAGCTTACTAAGAAATAATGCTAGAACTCGCGTTCTCATTGAAAAAACGGAGCCTAACGGCTCCGTTTTTTTATCTGTTTTTGCTGTAGGAGAATCAATCAAACAGTGAGCTTATTCTCGGCTATCTTCGGCAATCGTCACTGGCACAATCATCTCTTGTCCTTTACGTAGCAGGGTAAACTCAATCACACTGCCAGGGCGCAGATCGGTAACCATATCCATGACGCTCTGCCGACCGTTAATTTTTTGCCCGTCGATTTTTAAAATAATGTCACGAACCATAAATCCGGCTTGGGCGGCAGGACCATTGGGATCAACCCCGAGAACCACAATACCACCGATATGATCACTACCCAGTAGACGGGAAGTCACGGCATTAATATCTTGTCCATCAACGCCGATATAGCCCCGAATTACTCGCCCATCGGCGATGATTTTTTCCATGATTTTATTAGCCAGAACAAACGGAATCGCAAAAGAAATTCCATAGGTCTCTAATTCAGTCGCCTGTTGAAAAGAGGCGGTATTAATGCCGACTAACTCGCCTTGCGTGTTGACTAAAGCCCCTCCCGAATTACCTTCATTAATTGCCGCATCGGTCTGAATAAAGGCTTGTCGACCATCAGCACTGATCGATGATCGACCGGTTGCAGAGATAATGCCGAAGGTAGTGGTTTGGCCTAAGTTATAGGGATTGCCAATGGCGAGTACCACATCTCCCACTTTGGCATGATAGTTAGGATTTTGAGGAATGACGGGTAAGTTATTACCTTCAATTTGTAAAATAGCGATATCGGTGCGTCGATCTTGGCCCACCAATTGTGCCGCCGCCACTCGACCATCTTGCAAGGCGACAATAATTTGATCGGCCTGAGCGATCACATGGTAATTGGTGATGATATAACCTTTTTCACTGACAATAACGCCGGAGCCGAGGCCTTGTGTTGATAATTTGCTGCGATCGTTTTCTGAATATTTTCGACTGTAGATATTGACTACGGCTGGAGCTGCTCGGCGTACCGCATCATTAAATGAAATTTGTAACGAGGCAATATGAGCGGGTTGAGCGCTCGGTTTAACGACCAGATGAGCTCGTAATGAAGGCGTGACTACAATCACCGCGAGTGCGATAACCAACCCAAGCCCAATAGAGCGAATCAGATAAATCAGCATGTTTTCCCCAAATATATTCATGCCACTGAACTTAACATGGATACGATGTCGCTAACTAAGAAACCTGACAATGCGGCATTAATGATGCACTATCTTGATTAACTTCATCAGACCTAATGAGATAGTCTCAGGAGGCTGACAGTATTTGCCGCTGATTGGTACCTTCCAGTAATGTGGGTTGAGGTGTAATGAGAGGCGTGTTTCAAGGATACCATCACCAGCCGAAATAACAAAAGGCAGCGTAGTGATCGCTGCCTTTGAAAGATAGATACTCGTTGTTGAGTGATTAACGTATAACAAGATAGAGTGTTCTATCACCGCGCTGTATATTCAGCGCCAGTATCGCTGGTGATTGCTCTAATACTGCTCTGAACTCGGCGATATTTCTGACTCGCTTACGGTTAACCCCAATGATGATGTCATCTTGTTGTAGTTGATAAGCTTCAGCGGTCGAGCCTTTTTCTACCTGAGTGATTTTAACCCCTTGAATGCTATCACTTTCGGTTGTGTTGGACAGCTCTGCACCGGTCAATCCTTGATGCAGATTATCCGCTTTGGTTTTATTAACCACTTGCTCTTCTAAGGTCACGGTGAAGGTTTTGTCTTTACCATCACGAACCACACCTAGCTTCACTTTTTTACCCGGTCCCAGTGTGGCGACATTGGCTCGCAATTCGGAGAAAGTATCGATTTTCCGGCCATTGATTGAGACGATGATATCACCAGCTTTTATTCCGGCTTTATCCGCTGCGCTGTCTGCGACGACTTGACTCACAAACGCACCTTTGCTTGAGGTATAGCCTAAAGCTTCCGCCAGTTCAGATGAAATCTCTCCCCCTTGTACACCAAGCATGCCGCGTTTGACTTCTCCAAACTCAATGATTTGATCGGTGAGGTTTTTCATCATATTAGATGGGATCGCAAAGCCAATCCCTACATTACCCCCATTAGGGCCTAAAATAGCGGTATTAATACCGATCAGTTCGCCATTGAGATTCACTAATGCACCACCAGAATTACCACTGTTGATCGCTGCATCGGTTTGAATAAAGTTTTCAAAATTTTCTAAATTTAAGCCGCTACGGCCCAGCGCCGAGATAATGCCAGAAGTCACCGTTTGTCCAAGACCGAAGGGATTACCAATCGCGACCGCAAAGTCACCGACGCGTAATTGATCGGAATCGGCGATTGGCATCTCAGTAAGATTCGTAGTGGTGTTGATTTTCAGTAAAGCCACATCAGACATCTGATCACCGCCAACCAATTCTGCACTAAATTCTCTGCCGTCATAGAGCTTGACGCGAATTTTTTCTGCATCATTAATTACGTGATAGTTGGTAACAATATAACCTTTACTGGCATTAATAATGACCCCAGAACCGAGCCCTCGAAAAGGGCGTTCTTGAAACTGTTCCGTTGGGAAATTAGGACCAAAAAAGAAACGAAATTGATCAGGGATACGCTGACGAGCAACTTGAGTCCCCTCTACCGCGATACTGACTACGGCGGGTGTCACCGTTTCTAGCATCGGAGCCAGGCTAGGCAGTGTTTGGCCTTGTACTGCAATGGGTAATGCCGCATTAACCTGCAATGGTGTGATGAGGGAACTTAAGCTTAAAGAGAGAGCCGTTAAAACAAGCAAAGGTTTTTTCATCGTAACAATCCTCGTAAATAAATGCTTCATGAAAGTAATATTTGTCTTGAACAAAAAAACTTCAATAGGCTGAGTGAAAGTTATGACTTAAAAACCTTTACAAAGTTCATCATTGTGTTGCGAATTGAGTCTTCAGTACCCATTGCATGCTCCCTGATCAATCTATTGGAGGGAGCAAAAGGTTTAATTCACTTTACTGTGAATAACATCTGAAGAACGTAGGATGGTTTTCGGTTCATTTTTTAATAACCCGGTCGCCCCTTGTGCATAATCTTTAGGCGGCTGCTCAACGAGTTCTTGTTTTGGCTCGTTGTCTTTATGTTGAGCCATTTTTTTCATAAACGGATTATCTTGTTCTGGAAGATTAGGCTGTAGCTCCGTGGCTGTTTTCGCCATATGTTGATAGAGCTTGGTATAATCTTTGCCGAGTGTATCAAGCATTTCTGCGGTTTGAGCAAAATGATCAGCCAGCTCTTGGCGCTGTTGGTCCATGGCAAATTTTGCGTTATCCAGCTCTTTTTGCAGAGACTTTTGGTTTTTGTAGTTGTCAGCGGTCAAGCGTGCAATAACGACTCCGACAACCATCCCCACTATTAGGCCTACAACGGCATAAATCCAAGGCATAACGACTCCTTATTGTTGTTATTTAACATGTTTTTTACGGGTTGGTTACACATGCTGTGGTGACATGTTACTATGAGAGTGATATTCGATAAAGCAAAATGCATGTGCGCCTGATGGCAGTTTTTATTCCTTAGAGATACAGTAAGTAATCATGACACCGAAACAGCGATACGAACAAGATTTAAAACGCTCAGGATTTCAACACGATGCCGCGCAAGCTCTCGCCGTCGAGGCGTTGGATGCGCTCCATCATCAGTTATGTGAATTTATTAATCAACCGGTGGTTCGACCTTCGCGTTGGAAAAAATGGCTGGGTATTACATCACCGACGATGACCGTGCCTCAGGGACTGTATTTTTGGGGAGGCGTCGGGCGAGGGAAAACCTATCTTATGGATACCTTTTTTGATGCTTTACCGACCGAGAAGAAAATGCGCGTCCATTTCCATCGTTTTATGTATCGTGTGCATGATGAATTAAAGCAATTGGGCGAAATCAGCGATCCTCTTGAATCGGTCGCTGAAAAATTTAGCCAAGAAGCCGTCGTGATCTGCTTTGATGAATTTTTTGTCTCAGACATTACCGATGCGATGATCTTAGCCACTTTATTGCAAGGACTATTCGCTCGCGGTGTGGTTTTGGTTGCAACCTCGAATATTCCGCCAGCAGAGCTCTATCGTAATGGTTTGCAGCGGGCTCGTTTCTTACCCGCTATTGCACTGATTGAGCAGCATTGCCACATTTTGAATGTTGATAGTGGTGTAGATTATCGCTTGCGAACGCTACAGCAAGCCGAAATTTATCATTCGCCATTAGATGAACAAGCGCAGCATAATTTAGACAAGTATTACGCTCAGTTGGTGAGTAGTGATAAAGAGTTCCAGACGCAAATTGCCATCAATCATCGCCAATTAACAGTGGTCAAAGCCAGTGATGGCGTATTGTATGCGACGTTTGCTCAATTGTGCCAAACGGCTCGTAGTCAAAATGACTATATTGAACTGTCTCGTGTTTATCATACCGTCTTACTGGCTGAGGTAATTCAGATGGGGCCACTCACTGAGGATGTTGCTCGTCGATTTATCGCTTTAGTGGATGAGTTTTATGAGCGTCATGTCAAACTGATTATTTCGGCGCAGGTGAAGTTAGAAGAGCTCTATGCTGGAGAGCGGTTAAGTTTTGAGTTTAAACGCTGTCAGTCAAGATTGATTGAAATGCAAAGCCATGAGTATTTGGCGAAAGCACATTTACCTTAAAAAGAGCCCAAAACGCTGCGCGATTATGTTGATTGAAATTGATGGTGACTATTCTCGATGCCGATGAACCTTCATTAATTCACTTTATGTAATGCTATTTGTTGTTTATTGACTGATTTTCGAAGCGAGATAGTGATTGGCAGAGTTTTTTGTGATTTTAAGCAAAAAAAGGTGATTTTTTCCGCTCTCTTCTCTATAATCCTGCAACCCACCGTTACTGCGGCCTTTTAGGCCAGAGTGCCATCCACTCGAAGGGGTGATGTCTGGGCTCTTAGACAGTGGGAGCAAATGCTCCTTTAAGTGTAAATTTTAATTAACGGGTTATTGTTAGCATGAAAACTTTCGTTGCTAAACCAGAAACTGTAAAACGCGACTGGTACGTTGTAGACGCTGAAGGTAAAACTCTTGGCCGTCTTGCAAGTGAAATTGCATCTCGCCTACGTGGCAAACATAAAGCTGAATATACTCCACACGTTGACACTGGTGATTACATCATCGTTGTAAACGCGGAGAAAGTTACTGTAACTGGTAACAAGGCTAAAGGTAAAATCTACCACCGTCACACTGAGTTCCCTGGCGGCCTGAAGTCAATCAGCTTTGAAAAGCTGATCGATCGTAAGCCAGAAATGGTTCTTGAACTAGCGGTTAAAGGTATGCTTCCACGTGGTCCTCTAGGCCGTGCTATGTACCGTAAGCTGAAAGTTTACGCTGGCGCTGAGCACAACCATGCTGCTCAACAACCAAAAGTACTAGACATCTAATTGGGGATTTCGGAAATGGCAGAGAATCAATACTACGGCACTGGCCGTCGCAAAAGCTCAGCTGCACGTGTTTTTATTAAACCAGGCAGCGGCAACATCGTAATCAACAAGCGCAGTCTTGATGAATACTTCGGTCGTCCAACTTCGCGCATGGTGGTTAAACAGCCACTTGAGCTTGTTGAAATGACAGAGAAATTTGACCTATACATCACTGTTAAAGGTGGTGGTATTTCTGGTCAAGCTGGTGCTATCCGTCACGGTATCACTCGCGCTCTTATGGAGTACGATGAATCACTACGTCCTGCACTACGTGCTGCTGGCTACGTTACTCGCGACGCTCGTTGCGTTGAACGTAAGAAAGTTGGTCTACGTAAAGCACGTCGTAAACCTCAATTCTCTAAGCGTTAATCTTTTTCAAAGATTATCCTTCAGCTTCGGCTGGATTGTGGTTCGAAAAGCTCAGCATTTGCTGGGCTTTTTTGTATTGGTAATAACGGATTACATGGCGAGTGTTATTACGCTTAAGAAAGAACATTAGCGTGATGAGCACGAAATATGCTATTATGCCATGCTAATTTTTGATTATTCGAATCATCAATGGAGGCTAAGCCTCCATTGTTTTTATACTTGTAAGTGTGTGCTGGAGGGCTCCATGGCTGTAGCTGCCAATAAACGTTCTGTGATGACTCTATTTTCGAGTGCGTCTGATATGTATAGCCATCAGGTACGTATTGTGCTGGCTGAAAAAGGTGTCAGTGTTGAAGTTGAACTGGTTGATGAAGATAATCTGCCTGCTGAACTTATCGAACTGAATCCCTATAAGTCGGTCCCAACGCTGATTGATCGTGAGCTTGCGCTGTACGATTCAAAAATCATTATGGAATACCTAGATGAGCGTTTTCCTCATCCACCTTTGATGCCAGTTTATCCGGTCGCTCGTGGTAATAGTCGTTTAATGATCTATCGTATCGAAAGAAACTGGTATTCATTAGCGGATAAAGTGATTCGTGGTAATGCTAGCGAAGCGGAAGCGGCTCGTAATAAACTGCGTAACGACTTATTAACGCTTGCGCCGGTATTTGCCGAATACGAATACTTCATGAGCGAAGAGTTCAGCTTAATTGACTGCTATCTCGCGCCATTACTATGGCGTTTACCAGTCTTAGGTATTGAATTAATTGGTCCTGGTTCTAAAGAATTAAAAGTCTACATGAATCGTGTATTTGAGCGTGATTCATTCTTAGCCTCTTTGACAGAAGCTGAGCGTGAGATGCGCCTGTCGCGTTAATCGGTGTGTTATGGATATTGAAAAAATGACACCTCGTCGACCTTTCATGCTACGTGCGTTTTATGATTGGTTGTTAGACAATGAATTAACACCACACCTTGTGGTTGATGCGACTCTGCAAGGGGTACGAGTACCGATGGAGTTCGTCCAAGATGGACAGATCATCCTCAATATCGCTCCTCGCGCGGTGGGTAATTTAGAGTTAGGTGATGATGAGGTCACGTTCAGTGCTCGCTTTGGTGGACGCCCTCACTTAGTGATTGTTCCTCTTTATGCGGTGCAAGCCATTTATGCCCGTGAGAACGGGGCAGGCACCATGTTTGAACCAGAGCCGGCTTATCAGCAAACGCTGACTCAGGTGACTGAGAGTGCTATTGCTGCTCAAGACAGTGGTGCTGATGAGCAACCTACCGATACTGAACCATCAAAACCTCAAGGTAGACCAAGCCTTCGAGTGGTCAAATAACCTTCGATGATAAAATACGATAATAAAAAAAGCAGCGATGACGCTGCTTTTTTTATTATCGCGATTTATTATTTGATTAAGCTTAATCGGCGTATTCAAACGCTTTGATGACTTGCTTAACTCCTGATACATGACGTGCAACATCAGTCGCTATTTCTGCATGTTCTTGAGTAACGTAACCGAGCAAAAATACTTCTCTATTTTCAGTGATCACTGAGACTTTCACGCCGCGCAGCTCTGATTTAGCCAACAAGGCTGATTTGACCTTGGTGGTGATCCAACTGTCATTACTGACTTGACCGACGGTTAACGGCGCTTGTATTTTGACTTGATTGTGTAAGTGGTTCACCCCTTTAAGTTGCTCGATTTGGCCAATAAATTGCTCGAGTAACTCATTGGTTTGCGATTGACCAATCAAGACTACCGTGCCTCGAAATGAGCTGGCCGTGATACGCATTTGACTACGGAAAGGCGGTTTATTACTTAACCCTGTGATTTCTAATTCAAGGTTTTTATCTTGCCATTGTTCAGTCGTTGAACGAGGATCTGTCGCAATGTTAACCGTTGCTGCCGCTCCTGCGACTAAAAAACCAGCACAGCCAGACAGCGGTAAGATAAACAGTAGGGCAAGTAGAGCGAATAAGTTGAACCGGGCGTTTTTCATGGGTTACTCTTCGTGAGCTGGAAACAACACTTGGTCAATTAAGTCACATAAACAGTGTAAAGTGACCATGTGCACTTCGTGAATACGGGCGGTACGATGGGAAGGAATACGAATTTCGACATCATTCTCCCCAAGTAACCCTGCCATTTCTCCACCATCTTTACCCGTTAAGGCAATAATGGTCATATCGCGTGTCACCGCGGCCTCCATCGCTTTGATGATATTTTTACTATTACCACTGGTAGATATGGCTAGCAGTACATCACCCGCTTGACCAAATGCTCGGACTTGTTTAGAGAAAATCTCTTGGTAATGGTAGTCATTGGCGACAGCGGTCAAAGTCGTATTGTCGGCGGTGAGTGCCATCGCGGGTAAGCTGGGGCGCTCAGTTTCAAAACGATTCAGTAAACAAGAGACAAACTGCTGAGCATTGGCGGCCGATCCTCCATTACCACAGCAGAGGATTTTCTGACCATTGAGTAGCGTGACGACCATCGCTTGCGCGGCATGCATAATCGCATCTGGTAAGGCCTCGGCGGCGGCGATTTGAATTTGAATACTTTCAGTAAAGCTATCTTTAATGCTATCGAGCATTGATTGATTATCCTTGGGTTATTGCGTTTTTTATCCACTCAATGTGCTGACCGTTGTCATGAATGGCCACGACATCGAAACGAAAATCGGTATTATCGACACTGAGTCCGTGCTTGAGCATCCACCAATTCGCAGCTTTGATCAAGCGAGTTTTTTTATGCGAAGTGACCATCTCGGCGGCATGGCCGTAAGATTGATTTTTACGATATTTTACTTCAACAAAGACTAAGCAAGAGCCATCGCGCATCACCAGATCAATTTCGCCAACGCGAGTGGTAAAGTTTTTTTCCAGTAAGCGTAGTGCATGGCGGCTGAGGTAATCTGCCGCCACTTGTTCATAATGCAGTCCCGTATTTCGGCGACTAAAGAGCCCCATGCTCCGCCCAACTAATTTCACGCTGTACTATACAGTTTTGATCAATACCAAGCACACCAGTTTGGCCAGAAATGGTATATCCTTTGACGGCTTTCATCTGTGGGAGTTCCAACATCAGTTGATAGGCATCCATCCCGAGCGCTTGCAAACGACGATCGGCATTGGACGTTCTTGGCCAAAGTTCAGCCGCTTGAGTGGCAACTGGGTTAGCTGACTCGATCAACAGTGGAATATCGCTATAAGTGATCCCGGTGAGATCTTCAAATTGACGACCTCCGCTGTTGCTGTTTGAATTAGAAAACAGCTTAGGAGGACGGGTATCTGGATTAATGGCGACCTCAATAAAAGGTTTGATCAACGTGAGGTCAGCAATACCCGCTGCAATGTATACCGCATCAATATCGCGTCGGCTACGAGGCTGGCTCTCTAAGCTGATACCCAATAATGAGTTCATTTGGGCAATATTCTGTTGGCTTGCTTGAAGACCGAAAACGTTGTTGATATTGCGTTGTAACTGTCGTTTGTCACCAAATAAGTTCACCGCGACCTTATTGGTACTGTATTGACGCCATTCTTGATTGAAGGCTTCAACCACACGATCGCCGTAGCTACCCTGTGGTGCTAAAATTAATGGGTATCGGTAGCCTTGACTGAACAAATACTTGGCGGCTTGAGCAACTTCTTGCTCAGGAGAGAGTGTGAGATAGCAAGTTGTACTGGACGGCTCAATCTTGTCCGGAATATTCAGCGCTAAGGTTGGGATCGCTTGTCCGCGTTTTTTCTGAAAAGCTTGTAACTTTTCGATATCGCTTTTAATCAGTGGGCCAACGACAAAATCGACCTGTTTTTCTGCCAAAATCGCATCAACATTTTCTAAGCTTTCAGTATTGGTGTCCAAAATGGTCAGGGTGGCGTTAGGATCGCGCAGAGGATCGTTCATCATTGCCATGATAAAGCCGTCACGAATCAGCTCCGCTTGCTTAGCAAAGCGACCACTGAGTGGCAGTAGTAAGGCGGTGTGAGTAGGTTGAACGAGATCTAACGCTAAAATATCACTGATCGTTTGAGGGGTGTAACGAGCCGCAGGATGTGAGGCGTTTTCTTTTAGCCATTTTTCTAAAGTATTTTTTAATTGCGGTAAATCGCTACCGAGCGTTTTGACATAGATAGCCAGTTGTAACCAACCATCGAGAATCTCTTCATCCGCTCCAGTACTTAGCGTTGTAATGGTTGAGCTAGAGTACCCATCAAAATTCTGCCAAATTTGTTGTGCAATCATCGATTGCTGGTCAGGCGTCGAATGTTCATACAACCCAACGAGTTCTCGATTCGCGTCAAAGGCACGTTCCAGCGCGAGCAAACTGTCAGCCCTCAGCTGATAGTACTTCTGCCATTGTCGCGGGTCTAACCGCCAATCCGTAGGGAAACTGAGCCGCGATAAGACCGTTTGGTATTGCTGTTGATTAAAAGATAACTGAGCGCGAGCAAGTTGCCACTCTGCCTGTTGAGTCTCACTCAAGGTTTGTTTTGAGATACGGCGAATCAATAATTCTGCCTGTGCGGAATCATTCTCGGCAACGGCAGCTTTGAGTGCCATAATGAGCCAATCATTTTGTAAGCTGCCTTGGCTGCTATCTGCACGCATTAAATAGGTTTGTGCCGATAGCTGTGGTTTATCGGTGATCTGTACAGACGTTGGTACTGACGGTGTGGTTGAACAAGCCGCTAGCATGATTGCCAATGCAACGGGAGTGAGTAAGCGTGTTACACTGCATCTCTGATGGTTTTTCATAGCCATGGGTTCTTTCATTATTCCGTGTAAAATTGTCTCTATATTAATCGTTGAAGTGATGGTAAACAAATGACAGATAACAAAACCGTGTCCGCAGAGGGAGCAACCCTCTATATTGTCCCGACGCCAATTGGCAATCTAGGTGATATCACCCAACGTGCCCTTGATGTGCTTGCTCAGGTCGATGTTATCGCCGCTGAAGATACACGCCACACAGGTAAACTGCTTGCTCACTTCAATATCCAAACTAAAACGTTCGCTTTGCATGATCACAATGAACAGCACAAAGCTCAAGCATTAGTTGATAAATTATTATCGGGTCAGTCGATAGCGCTCGTTTCAGATGCGGGCACACCGCTGATCAGTGATCCAGGTTACCATTTAGTCAATCAATGTCGTCAAGCGGGTGTTAAAGTTGTCCCTCTTCCTGGTGCTTGTGCGGTTATTACGGCACTGAGTGCTTCTGGTTTACCTTCAGATCGGTTTAGTTTTGAAGGTTTTTTACCGGCGAAAAGCAAAGGGCGTAAAGATAAATTTTTAGAAATAGCCAAAGTTGAGCGAACGTGTATTTTTTATGAATCACCGCATCGAATCAACGAATCGTTGCAGGACATGCTGGAAATTTTAGGTCCGGATCGCCAGGTGGTTTTGGCTCGTGAGCTGACCAAAACCTTTGAAACCATCCAAGGGTTACCACTTGGTGAGTTAATTGAATGGATTAATCAAGATGAAAACCGCAAACGCGGAGAGATGGTTCTATTGATTCATGGTGTGAGGGAAACATCGAATCAAGCGTTACCGGAAGAGGCATTAAGAAGCTTAGCTATTTTAAGTAAAGAGTTACCCTTAAAGAAAGCGGCGGCCTTGGCGGCTGAAATCTATAACGTCAAGAAAAATGCCTTGTACAAATGGGGCCTTGAAAACTTAAGTTAATGCTGGCTTTTTGAGCGGTTGCGTCGAATTATAGACAGGTTAGAGATTGTTGCTAGACAGCCTCTACGCTTATCTATAGAATCCGTGACCGGAGTTGACTGGGTAGCCGCTGCCTTATTGACGTCCCTTAACCTTGTGTTAGGGAGACTGATAAGGGGGAGGAAAGTCCGGGCTCCATAGAGCAGGGTGCCAGGTAATGCCTGGGGGGCGCAAGCCTACGACAAGTGCAACAGAGAGAAGACCGCCGATGGCCCTTTGGGGATCAGGTAAGGGTGAAAGGGTGCGGTAAGAGCGCACCGTGCGTCTGGCAACAGTTCGTAGCAAGGTAAACTCCACCCGGAGCAAGACCAAATAGGCTTCCACATAACGTTGCTCGCGTTAGGAGGCGGGTAGGTTGCTTGAGCCAGTGAGCGATTGCTGGCCTAGAGGAATGGCTACCGCCGCGCAAGCGGAACAGAACCCGGCTTATATGTCGACTCCACCTTTTCAGGCCCATCATAGCTTCGCGGTTATGATGGGTTTTTTGCTTTTTATTGACTTAGCTGATAGCAAAACCATTAAACTTAGCGCAATGTCACGTCCTGTCTATGCTTATGGGTAGCGGTCGAGTGTGAAAACGGTACACTAACTAAGCATCAATCGCGCTTTGTTCAGCGAAACGAGAATATTATGACTGAATCTTTCCAACACGTATCTGTACTGCTTCATGAATCCATCGATGGGTTAGCGATCAAACCGGATGGTATTTATATCGATGGGACTTTTGGCCGAGGTGGTCATAGCCGCACTATATTGGCTCAATTAGGTCCAGAAGGGCGCTTATACAGTATTGATCGTGATCCTCAGGCCATCGCTGAGGCGAGTAAAATTGATGATCCACGGTTTACGATTATTCATGGCCCTTTTTCTGGTATTGCAGAATACGCACAGCGTTATAATCTGCAGGGTCAGGTTGATGGCGTGTTATTTGATTTAGGGGTGTCATCTCCACAACTCGATGATGCTGAACGCGGATTCAGTTTTATGAAAGATGGTCCGTTGGATATGCGAATGGACCCCAATTCAGGAGTTTCTGTCGCGCAATGGCTATTAACCGCAGAATTGGATGATATTACTTGGGTGATTCGTGAATTTGGCGAAGATAAGCATGCAAGACGGATTGCTAAAGCGATCGTTGCTCATCGTGACAATCCAGACAACGAGCCACTGACTCGAACCAGTCAGTTAGCGAAGTTAATTTCGGAAGCGGCACCAAAAAGTTTTAAAGAAAAAAAACACCCCGCGACCCGGACTTTTCAAGCTTTCCGTATTTACATTAACAGTGAATTAGAAGAAATTGATATTGCTTTGCAAGGAGCCGCTTCGATTTTAGCGCCGCAAGGACGTTTATCGGTGATCAGTTTCCATTCATTAGAAGATCGTATGGTTAAGCGCTTTATCCGCAAAGAGAGTAAAGGGCCCGATGTCCCACATGGTTTACCACTCACGCAAGATCAAATTAAAGCCTTAGGTAGTGCGAAGTTAAAAGCGAACGGTAAAGCGATTAAGCCAAGCGATCACGAAGTGGCGCTTAATCCGCGTTCTCGTAGCTCAGTGCTACGGATTGCAGAAAAGTTGTAATCATTCACTATGTCTGTCTCTAAGCCAAACCTTGCCAAGTTAATTGTGATTGACCTGTTTACCGTCGGTCGATGGCCTCTGTGTTTGTTATTAATGATTTTTGCTACTGCGATGGGCGTGGTATTTACCACTCATCATACTCGTCAAGCGATTGCCGAAAAAAATGAGGCCATGCAGCAACGTGACTATCTGGATAATGAGTGGCGTAATTTGATTTTAGAAGAGACAGCGCTGTCTGAGCATAGTCGAGTGCAAGATGTCGCCAGCCGTGAATTAGAGATGAAGCGTCCAGATGCTGATAAAGAAGTAGTGATTAAGCTTAAATGAGTAAACAGCCGACCAAAAAAGCGCTAGCCGATAGCTCACCGACCAAGTCAACTCCGCCAGTTTTGATCCACTGGCGTTTATATTTATTACTCTCGTTTGTGGTGCTGATATTTGGTTTATTGATTGCTCGGCTCGCGTTTATTCAAGTGATTGAACCGGACAATTTGATCCGACAAGGTGATTTACGCTCGATTCGTGCGCTGACCTTACATTCAGCACGTGGGATTATTTCTGATCGAAATGGTGAGGCGCTCGCGGTGAGCGTACCGGTCGAAGCGGTCTGGGCGGATCCGTTAGTGATTTTTAGAGAGGGTGGCTTTAACGAACTTGAACGTTGGCACGCATTAGCCGATGTGTTGGGGCTAGATAGGCAAGCGATGCTGCAAAAAATTCAAGATAACAGCACGCGACGTTTTGTTTACTTGCAGCGCCAAGTCAGTCCGGCAATGGCTAAGTACATTCGCGAGCTTAAACTGGTTGGAGTTGGTCTTAAATCAGAATCACGTCGTTACTATCCGGCAGGAGAAGTCAGTGCACATCTGATCGGCGTGACCGGGATTGATGGTCATGGTTTGGAAGGGGTTGAACGTAGCTATGATAAATGGCTGACCGGTGAGGCAGGCAAGAGCATTATCCGCAGAGATCGTTATGGTCGCGTGGTTGAAAATATTGCCCTCGAACAGCGGGAAGAAGGCAAATCCCTGCAATTGACCATTGATCAGCGTTTGCAAGCTATTGCGTTTCGTGCGGTAAAACAAGCAATGGCCGATTATCGTGCCACTTCCGCTTCCGCGGTGATGCTTGATGTAAAAACCGGAGCGGTGCTAGCGATGGTGAATGCACCCTCTTATAACCCGAATAATCGTAGCGATTGGCAAAGTTTTCAAATGCGCAATCGAGTGATAACCGATGCGTTTGAGCCGGGGTCAACCGTCAAACCGTTTGTTGTCCTTGCGGCGTTAGCGAATGGAACGGCCGATGAAAATACCATTATCGATACGGGTAATGGCATCATGCAAGTCGGTGGGAGCCGAGTGCGAGATGTTTCTCGGGTTGGAAAAGCCAGTTTGCAGGTGATTTTACAAAAGTCGAGTAATATCGGTGTGGCTAAATTGGCGCTGGATATGCCTTTAGAAGATACCTTAGATATGTATCGTGCGGTTGGGCTTGGTGAGGTTTCTGGGCTCAATCTTGTCGGAGAAAGCAGTGGTATTTTCCCTAATCGCCGCCGCTGGTCTCCTTTTGAAATTGCCACATTAGCTTATGGTTATGGTTTATCGGTGACGCCGATCCAATTAGCGCATGCTTATGCGACATTAGGTAATCTTGGTGTCTATCAACCGATTTATCTGATTGATAGTAATCGTCAAGATTTATCTCAGCGAGTCGTAGACGAAAAATACGCCAGACAAGTATTAGAGATGCTTGAAACCGTCACTCAACCGGGAGGAACCGCGGTTCGTTCTGCCGTTCCGGGATATCGGATTGCCGCTAAATCGGGGACATCACGTAAAGCCGTCGCTGGAGGATACAGTGACGAGTATTTCGCTTACACCGCTGGTGTCGCTCCGGTCAGTAACCCTCGTATTGCTCTAGTGGTCATGGTTAATGAGCCGCAAGGGGATACTTACTATGGTGGCGCTGTTGCTGGTCCAGTGTTTGCTGAAATAATCAAAGGGGCGTTACAAATCTTAAATGTCGCACCTGATGAGAATCGTTTTCAACGCTAATGTTTATTCAAATCAAAATGAAAAAATGAAATCGACATGAAGATAACTCAAGGTTTACCCACATTGCTTGCACCATGGATGAAGATTGATGATCCGCAACTCAATTCGTTAACCATTCAGCACTTGCAGCTCGATAGTCGGAAAATACAACCAGGCGATACGTTTGTGGCGGTTGCCGGACATGCTGTTGATGGGCGACAGTTCATCGCCGATGCGTTGGCTCGTGGCGCTAATCTCGTATTAGCCCAAGCCGATGAACAGCATCCTCATGGTACGGTGAGCGATATCGATAGCAAACCGATCATCTATTTAGCGTCGTTAGATGAGCATTTATCGGCATTAGCGGGTCGTTTCTATGCCGATCATACTAACCGAGTAATCGCCGTAACCGGAACCAATGGTAAGACGACCATCAGTCAATTAATCACTCAATGGCTCGAATTGATGGGAGAGCGTGCCGCCGTGATGGGCACCACAGGCAATGGTTTTTTAAATCAATTACAGCCAGCGCTCAATACCACTGGCAATGCATTGGAAGTACAGGCTACGTTGCGTCAACTGGCGGAGCAAGGGGCCGAGTATACCGCTATGGAAGTCTCTTCTCATGGTTTGGTTCAAGGACGAGTCAAAGCTCTCCCCTTTATCGCAGGGGTTTTTTCAAACCTAAGTCGCGACCATCTTGATTACCACGGTACGATGCAAGAGTACGCCAAAGCGAAGCAATCATTATTTACTGAACATGATTGTCAGCAAGCGATCTTGAATGTTGATGATCCGGTCGGTGCACAATGGGCGACTCATCAATGGCCGGGGCTAGTTGGGGTATCATTGTATCAACAGCCGGAGACAGAACGTTGCTTATGGGCGACGTCGGTCAGCTATTCCGAGCAAGGTATTCACTTAGCCTTTGATGGCAGTTGGGGAGTAGGCCACTTACACGCCCCTTTAATCGGTGAGTTTAATGCCAGTAATCTGCTACTTTCGTTGGCCACGTTATTAAGTTTAGGGTTTAGCAAGCCAGCTTTGCTGGATACTGCGCCGCAGTTAACGCCTGTCTTAGGACGGATGGAGCTATTTAGCGCACCGGGCAAAGCGAAAGTGGTTGTCGATTATGCACATACGCCTGATGCGTTAGAGAAAGCGCTTTGCGCTTTGCGTGTTCATTGTTTGGGGCAACTGTGGGTTATTTTTGGTTGTGGTGGTGATCGTGATACCGGTAAGCGCCCAATGATGGCCGCGATCGCCGAACAATTTGCCGATGAAATCATTTTTACTGACGATAATCCGCGGAGTGAGTCTGCGCACGCTATCGTACAGGATATGCTCGCAGGATTAAGCCATGCTCAAGCGCACATTGAGCATAATCGTTATCAGGCCCTGCAGTATGCTCTGACTCATGCCAATGCCGATGATATTATTTTGTTAGCGGGCAAAGGGCATGAGGATTACCAAGTACTGGCCGATCAAACCGTTCATTATTCTGACAGAGAGTCAGCTCAACAACTTTTAGGGTTAACCGTATGATTAGCAATCAATTATCGACGATCAGCCACGTAGTACAAGGTCAATTACTGGGCGCGGATAGCATTATTTCGTCTGTTTCAACCGACACGCGTCGGATTGAGCCGGAAGGGCTTTTCATCGCTTTAGTCGGTGAACGTTTTGATGCTCATCAGTTTGCGCAGCAAGCGATAGATGCGGGCGCTAAAGCATTGCTGGTTGAGCGTGCTCTCGCGGTGGACGTTGCGCAAATTGTCGTCAGCAATACCAAACAAGCGTTAGGTCAACTGGGGTGTTGGGTTCATCAACAGTGCCAAACGCCAACCATCGCGATTACTGGAAGCTGTGGAAAAACCACAGTCAAAGAGATGGTCGCTAGTATTTTAAGTGCTAAAGGTCAGGTGTTGTATACCGCCGGTAATTTTAACAATGATATCGGTGTGCCACTCACCTTACTTCGCTCGAGCCGAGAAGATGATTTTGCAGTGATTGAATTGGGTGCCAATCATATTGGTGAAATTGCCTATACGACCCAGTTGGTTAAGCCAGATGTCGCGTTAGTTAATAATGTTGCTGCAGCTCATTTGGAAGGTTTTGGCTCGATTGATGGCGTGAAACAAGCCAAAGGAGAGATTTATCAAGGTCTCGCTCCAGGGAAAACGGCACTGGTTAACTTGGATAGCCATGGCGGTGAGTTATGGAGTAAGGTACTGGCCGATAAACAAGTCAAAACCTTTTCCGTTAACCAGCAGAACGCTGACTTTTTTGCCTCGCAAATAGCGTTAAATCAAGCGGGAGAAGCCAGTTTCACCTTGCATACTCCGCAAGGTGAACAGCCCGTAATATTAGGCATTATAGGTCAACATAATGTTAGTAATGCGCTAGCGGCTAGCGCATTAGCGATGGAGATGGGCGCGAGTATACAAGAGGTAGCCGTTGGACTTGCCCAGTTATCTGCCGTGAAGGGGCGAGTTGACGTTAGCCTGTTAACACCGATGATTCGCCTGATTGACGACAGTTATAACGCAAGCGTTCCGGCCATGAAAGCGGCGATTGAACTGCTGGCCTCTTTCTCCGGTTGCCGTTGGTTAATTTTAGGTAATATGGCGGAATTAGGCACAGAAAGTCTTGCACTTCACCAACAAGTCGGTGAACATGCTGCCCCATTCCAATTTGACTATGTTTTGACGTATGGAGAGGATGCGCGAGTGATCAGCCAACAGTGTCAGGGACAGCACTTCTCAACGCATCAAGACATGCTGACGTTTATTGAGCAGCAACTCGAAGTTCGCGCTTCTCAATCTCATGTGTTGTTAGTGAAAGGAGCGAACAGTTCAGGTATGAGTAAGATTGTTGCTGCACTTAAGGAGAAATTCTCATGATTATTTGGCTTGCGGAGTTACTCCAGCCCTATTTTTCATTCTTTCGTTTGTTTGAATATTTATCCTTTCGGGCCATTGTAAGTATTTTGACCGCATTGAGTTTATCTCTTTGGATGGGACCAAGATTAATTAAGCGTCTTCAGGTGCTGCAAATTGGCCAAGTGGTTCGTAATGATGGTCCTGAGTCGCATTTTAGCAAACGTGGTACGCCAACCATGGGCGGAGTGATGATTCTAGCCTCGATCAGTATCACGGTGTTACTGTGGGCCAATTTAAGTAATCCTTATGTCTGGGCCGTATTGGCGGTACTGTTAGGTTTTGGAGTCATTGGCTTTATTGATGATTATCGTAAGGTGGTACGTAAAAATAGCGATGGTTTGATTGCGCGTTGGAAGTATTTTTGGCAATCGGTTATTGCTCTCGTGGTCGCTTTTGCTCTTTATGCCCATGGTCACGATACCGCTGCCACTCAGTTAGTTGTGCCTTTCTTCAAAGATGTGATGCCACAGCTTGGCTTACTGTATATCGTATTAACTTACTTTGTGATTGTCGGTACCAGTAACGCGGTAAATTTAACGGATGGATTAGATGGATTAGCGATTATGCCGACCATCTTAGTCGCTGCTGCTTTTGCGGTCATTGCTTGGGCAACCGGTAATGTCAATTTTGCCAATTATTTGCATATCCCCCATATTCCTTATACCTCAGAGCTGGTTGTCGTTTGTACCGCCATTGTTGGCGCAGGCCTTGGCTTTTTATGGTTTAACACTTATCCAGCGCAAGTTTTTATGGGCGATGTCGGCTCATTAGCTTTGGGTGGGGCCCTCGGTATTATCGCAGTTTTGGTCAGACAAGAGCTGTTATTGGTGATCATGGGCGGGGTATTTGTGATGGAAACCATCTCGGTTATCTTGCAGGTCGGTTCCTATAAATTGCGTGGTCAGCGTATTTTTAGAATGGCACCCATTCACCATCACTATGAATTGAAAGGCTGGCCAGAGCCGCGAGTGATTGTGCGTTTTTGGATTATTTCTATTGTGCTAGTTTTGATTGGTCTAGCGACCTTAAAAGTACGCTAATCCGCAGAGGCAAGAGTCATGGATCGTTGGCAAGACATTCAGCAAGTTGTGGTGGTTGGGCTAGGCATTACTGGCCTTTCAGTGGTCAATTATTTACGTCGCTATCACCCCGCGCTTCAGGTTAAGGTTATTGACACTCGACTCTCGCCTCCAGGTCAAGAGTCTTTGCAACCGGACGTCGCTTTGCACTGTGGTGGCTGGCATATGGGCTGGCTACTCGATGCGGATTTGATTGTCACCAATCCGGGTATTGCATTGGCGACGCCTGAAATACAGCAAGCGCTTGCTGCTGGCATTCCTGTTGTTGGTGATATTGAGCTATTTGCTTGGCATGTTGATAAGCCAGTGATTGCCATTACTGGATCGAACGGTAAAAGTACGGTGACCGACTTAACTGGAGTAATGGCGAAAGCGGCGGGCGTGAAAACGGCGGTAGGGGGCAACATTGGTGTGCCCGCGCTCGATCTATTAGCGGAAGCGGCTGATCTCTATGTTTTAGAGTTATCGAGCTTTCAGTTGGAAACGACGGATCATTTATCAATAGCTGCGGCGGCATTTTTAAATTTGTCCGAAGATCATATGGATCGCTACTCTGGAATGGCAGAGTATCGCCAAGCCAAGCTACGTATTTTTAATCATGCCAAAACCGCGGTGATTAATGCTGATGATCGACAAACGTCACCGGATGACTTTTCAGGGCCAATACTCAGTGTTGGTTTAGCGAATTCTGCCGATTACTCGCTAGAGATACATCAGGGTGAGGAATATTTATCGGTTAAAGGTACGCCTGTGCTGGCGGTTTCTCAACTGAGCCTTGTTGGGCGACATAATATCGCTAATGCCTTAACGGCTCTCGCACTCTTAGATGCCTTGAATATAGAGTATACCCACGCATTAGAGGCGTTAAAGTCTTACACTGGATTGACACACCGTTGCCAACTGGTTGTAGAGTATGATGGCATTCGCTGGGTCAATGATTCTAAAGCGACTAATTTAGCCAGTACCTTGGCCGCCTTATCGGGCCTTGCGGTAGACGGTGATCTTTATTTGCTGGTTGGTGGCGTAGGAAAAGGTGCTGACTTCACTCCTTTGAAGCCTGTTTTGGCGACGTTACCCGTTAAATTATGCTGTTTTGGTGTTGATGGGCAACAATTTATGCCATTACATCCTTCAGCGCGGTACTACCCAAGTTTATCCGCGATCCTTGAAGAGATTCATCCGCAATTGAAAGCGGGGGATATGGTCTTACTCTCTCCGGCTTGTGCCAGCTTTGATCAGTTTAACAACTTTATGGCTAGGGGAGACGCTTTCGCGGCGCTAGCTAAACACTACGCCTATACAAAGAGGTAATCTCTGTGTCCATCTCAAGCACGCTAAGCGCTTTCGTTCATTGGCTAAAAACACCGTCACCGACAGCGCTGTTTGATCGGCAGTTAGTTTGGCTTGCGTTAGGATTGATGTTGATTGGCCTTGTCATGGTAACGTCGGCTTCTTTTCCGATCAGCTCTCGTTTAACCGATCAACCCTTTCACTTTATGTTTCGGCATGGGATTTTTTTGATTTTAGCTCTGGGGACATCGGCGATTATTTTGCAGATCCCGGTTGAGCGTTGGATGCGTTATAGCTCGGTGTTTCTTGCCCTCGCCTTTGTATTGCTGATTGTGGTTTTGGTCGCGGGTAAATCGGTTAATGGGGCCTCACGCTGGATCCCACTTGGTTTGTTTAATCTCCAGCCTGCAGAGGTGGCTAAGCTAGCGCTATTTATTTTTATGTCTAGCTATTTGGTTCGTAAACAAGATGAAGTGCGCGCCACTTTTTTTGGTGGCTTCATGAAACCGATCATGGTCTTTGCCGCGTTAGCGGTGCTGCTGCTGTTGCAACCAGATTTAGGTACAGTGATTGTCATGCTGGTTACGTTATTTGGCATGTTGTTTATTGCTGGCGCTAAATTATCTCAATTTTTGGCATTAGTTGTCGCAGGCGTGTTAGTCGTCGTTGGTTTGATTGCGGCAGAGCCTTATCGTATTCGTCGTGTTACCTCGTTTCTTGACCCGTGGGAAGACCCTTTTGGCAGTGGCTATCAGCTCACTCAATCCTTAATGGCCTTTGGTCGTGGCGAATGGTGGGGCCAAGGTCTGGGTAACTCGATTCAAAAATTAGAATATTTACCGGAAGCCCATACCGACTTTGTTTTTGCGGTAATGGGCGAAGAGTTAGGATTTATTGGCGTTAGCTTAGTACTGATGTTGATTTTTAGTTTGGTACTTAAGGCGATGTTGATTGGTCGAAAAGCCTTTGAACATGATCAGCAATTTGGTGGTTATTTGGCGTTTGGGATTGGTATTTGGTTTGCTTTTCAAACCTTAGTTAACGTCGGCGCCGCTTCAGGCATGGTGCCTACCAAAGGGCTAACGCTACCATTGATCAGTTACGGCGGTTCAAGCTTGATTGTTATGTCCGTCGCGGTATCGATTTTATTAAGAATTGATCACGAATGTCGTTTGCAAGATAGAAGAAAAGATAGACATCATGAAGAAAAATAAACGTTTAATGGTCATGGCTGGTGGCACTGGGGGACATGTGTTCCCCGGCTTGGCGGTGGCAAAACAGCTCCAACAACAAGGTTGGGAGATTCGTTGGTTAGGTACTGCTGATCGCATGGAAGCTGAACTGGTTCCTAAGCATGGCATTGCGATTGACTTTATTCGCGTTAAAGGGTTACGCGGCCAAGGTGTATTGCGTTTACTAAAAGCGCCATGGCAAATCTTAAATGCTGTTTGCCAAGCGCGCCGTCATTTGCAAGCGTGGCAGCCTGATGCGGTATTGGGAATGGGAGGCTACGTCAGTGGACCTGGCGGGATTGCTGCTTGGTTGCTGGGTATTCCGGTGATTCTCCATGAACAAAATGCTGTCGCAGGCTTAACCAATCAATGGCTAGCGAAAATAGCCACTAAGGTATTCCAAGCTTTTCCTGGCGCGTTCAGTGATGCTTCGGTAGTGGGTAACCCTGTGCGAACGGATGTCACTCAAATCGCTGAACCAACAGAGCGCTTAGCGGAACGACAAGGTCCGATTCGGATTTTGGTCATGGGTGGAAGTCAAGGTGCACAGGTCTTAAATCAAACCCTGCCAGAGGTCATGGCAATCTTGGGTGACGGTTACCACATACGCCATCAAGCGGGTAAACATCATCATTCTGAAGTCGAGCAAGCTTACACAGATTTAGGTTGTACTCAGTTTGAGGTGACGGAATTTATTGATGATGTCGCAGATGCCTATCAATGGGCTGATTTAGTCGTTTGTCGTTCTGGTGCGTTAACCGTTTCCGAAGTGTCAGCCGCGGGAGTGGCGGCTATTTTTATTCCTTTTATGCATAAAGATCGTCAGCAAGCGCTTAATGCGGATCATCTTGTTTCAAGTGGCGCGGCGTTAATGATCGAACAACCTGAACTGACCAGCGAACGATTAGCGAGTACCATCGTCAATCTCGACCGATCACAATTGTTGACGATGGCTAAGCAAGCCAGACAAGCGGCTAAGCTGAATGCGGATAAAGTGGTTGCCGAGGCGATTATCGCCATCACTGCAGATAAACATGAGAAATGATCAATGACAATTAAACATACTCAAGACTTGGCGCAAATTCGTGCCCTTGTTCCAGAAATGCGTCGAGTAAAGTGTATTCATTTTATTGGCATTGGCGGCGCGGGAATGAGTGGCATCGCAGAAGTGCTACTCAATGAAGGCTATCATATAACTGGTTCTGATTTATCGAGTAATGCGGTGACTGAGCGTTTAGCCAACAAAGGGGCAACGATTTATCTTGGTCACCAAGCACAACATGTATCGCAAGCAAGTGTGGTTGTCGTGTCAACGGCAATTAATGAGCAAAACCCTGAAATCATTGCTGCTCGAGAAAAGCGAATTCCTGTCGTACGACGCGCAGAAATGCTCGCTGAATTAATGCGTTTTCGACACGGTATTGCTGTGGCTGGAACGCATGGCAAAACCACGACGACGGCTTTAGTCACGCAAATCTACTCTGAAGCGGGTCTGGACCCGACTTTTGTCAACGGTGGATTGGTAAAAAGTGCAGGAACTAATGCACGTTTGGGGTCGAGCAGGATATTAATTGCTGAAGCGGATGAAAGTGATGCTTCGTTTTTACATCTGCAACCGATGGTGACGATTGTTACTAATATTGAAGCTGACCATATGGATACCTATGGTGGTGATTTTGAAACTCTTAAGCAGACGTTTGTCGATTTTTTACATAATCTGCCCTTTTATGGGCAAGCGGTATTATGCATTGACGATCCGGTAGTCAGAGAGCTTATCCCTCGTATCAGTCGCCATGTGATTACTTATGGATTTTCGGAGGATGCCGATGTGCGGATTGCCGATTACCACCAACAAGGTCAGCAAGGTCATTTTACCGTGCTGCGCCAAGATAAGGCGGATCTGGCGATTACCTTAAATATTCCTGGTCGACATAATGCATTAAATGCGGCTGCCGCGATCGCCGTTGCCAGTGAAGATGATATTGACGATGATGCGATTTTACGTGCGATGGCGAGTACTCAAGGCACTGGGCGTCGTTTTGACCACTTAGGTGAGTTTGCCACAGGTAATGGCCATGTTATGTTAGTGGATGATTATGGTCATCACCCTACTGAAGTTGATGTAACCATTAAGGCTGCTCGTAATGGTTGGACAGAAAAACGTTTAGTGATGATTTTCCAACCTCATCGTTACACCCGTACGCGTGATCTGTACGATGACTTTGCTCATGTACTTGAGCAGGTCGATGTTTTACTGATGTTGGATGTCTATTCTGCAGGAGAGAAGCTGATCGCTGGAGCTGATGGACGCTCATTGTGCCGAACGATTCGCCGCCGTGGAAAAATAGATCCGATCTTTATTCCAGATAGTGCAGCATTACCTGCAGTTTTAGCCAATATTCTGCAAGATGGTGACTTAGTATTGACGCAAGGTGCGGGTGATATTGGTAAAATAGCCAAACAACTTGCTGCACTGAAATTGGATATTGAGCAGATGCAACAGTGTCTATAAGTTGCATAACTGAGCACTTATGGCAAATAAATGACCATTAAGCACCGATTTCTTTACTTGAGTATTTGATACTTTTCATCGGCTCAGTATAATTCGAGGGTTAACGTCAGTGCTTTTACCTTTATTGAGCAACGATATAGGGAATCACATTGCTAGTCGACATCAGGATCATCGGACTTTGATTAACCATGTGTTAACCGAAAGTCGTCGCTTATCCACTTCATCTCAAGTGAAACAGCATACCGCTTCAGGGTGCTTTTTCCTGATGGTGCTGCTGTTGATAGGCGCTTTGTTGTACTCAACGATCAGTTGGATGTGGGATGAGCATCGTCTGCCCCTTTCCCAATTAGTCTTGCAGGGCGATTTACATTATGTTTCGACACTCGATGTCCAGCGCGCCTTTGCTGAGTTAGACCATATTGGCACATTTATGTCGCAAGATATTGATGTTTTACAGAGCCGAGCACAAGCGATCCCTTGGGTTGCGCATGCTTCTATTCGTAAACAATGGCCAGACACCATTAAGGTTTTTTTAACCGAACATCAAGTGGCTGCGATTTGGAATGGTAATGCACTGCTCAACGATAAAGGTAAGGTTTTCAATGGCGATATCGCCGCGGTAAAACAAGAGTATGTTAAATTGTATGGCCCCGATGACAGTGGTCCGCAAGTACTCGCTGTGTGGCGACAATATAATCCACAGTTTCAAGCGTTAGGGTTAAATATTTCTTCCCTACTATTGAATGAGCGCCGTGCTTGGCAAATTATTTTGGATAATGGTATCCGCTTAGAATTAGGTAAAGAGTCATTAGATGAGCGTATTGCCCGTTTTTTCCTACTTTATAAGCGATTAGGTCAAGATGCTGAGCGAGTCAGTTATATCGATCTCAGATACGATACAGGTGCCGCAGTAGGTTGGTTCTCAGAGCAAGAGTGACAAAGAGAGTTTAAATGACGAAATCGGCCAATGATAGCATTGTAGTTGGATTAGATATTGGTACCGCAACGGTGTCCGCGTTGGTCGGTGAGATCCTACCTGACGGTCAAATTAATATCATCGGTGCGGGCAGTAGCCCATCACGAGGTATGGATAAAGGCGGCGTTAACGATCTGGAATCCGTCGTCAAATCGGTACAACGCGCCGTCGATCAAGCTGAATTAATGGCAGAATGCCAAATAAGTCACGTTTTTTTATCTATATCTGGCCGACATATTGCAAGCCGTATAGAGAAAGGCATGGGAACCATCTCTGATGAAGAAGTCTCCCAAGACGATATGGATCGAGCAATCCATACTGCCAAATCGATTAAAATTGGCGAAGAACAACGGATTTTACATGTTATTCCTCAAGAATTTACCATTGATTATCAAGAAGGGATTAAAAATCCACTAGGATTATCAGGGGTTCGTATGGAAGTGAGCGTCCACCTGATCACCTGCCACAACGATATGGCTCGAAACATTATTAAAGCCGTTGAACGTTGTGGGCTGAAAGTTGAACAGTTAGTGTATTCAGGATTAGCCGCTAGTCATGCGGTGATCACCGAAGATGAGCGTGAACTTGGTGTCTGTGTGATCGATATTGGCGCCGGTACCATGGATATTGCTATTTGGACGGGTGGGGCGTTACGACATACTGAAGTGCTCTCTTATGCTGGTAATGCGGTGACGAGTGACATTGCGTTTGCTTTTGGTACGCCGGTGAGCGATGCTGAAGAGATCAAAGTAAAATATGGTTGCGCATTAAGTGAACTGGTGAGCAAGGATGATACGGTTAACGTTCCGAGTGTTGGTGGGCGTCCCTCACGAAGTTTACAAAGACAAACCTTGTCGGAAGTGATAGAGCCTCGCTACACTGAGTTAATGGGGTTAGTGAATCAGATCATCGACACGGTGCAAGATAAGTTGCGCAAAGATGGTATTAAACACCATCTCGCTGCCGGAGTGGTATTGACTGGCGGTGCTGCGCAAATTGAAGGATTAGTCGACTGTGCAGAGCGAGTATTCCGTAATCAAGTTAGGGTGGGGAAACCGCTCGAAGTGAGTGGTCTAACCGATTATGTAAAAGAGCCGTATCATTCTACGGCGGTGGGTTTACTTCATTACGCAAGAGATAGCCAAATAAATGATGATACTGATTATCAAGAGCCTAAGCGCCAATCAGTATCGAGTTTATTCAGCCGCTTGCGTAATTGGATACAAAAAGAGTTTTAACCTGATAAGCAGGAAAAACGGAGATAACACATGTTTGAACCGATGATGGAAATGTCTGACGATGCGGTAATCAAAGTCGTTGGAGTGGGTGGTGGTGGCGGTAACGCTGTAGAACACATGGTGCGTGAGTCCATCGAAGGCGTGGAATTCATCAGTATCAATACAGATGCGCAAGCACTTCGTAAAAGCAATGTCAGTACGGTTATCCAAATTGGTGGTGACATTACTAAAGGACTCGGCGCTGGTGCTAACCCGCAGGTGGGTCGTGATGCTGCTCTTGAAGATCGAGAAAGAATTAAAGAAATTCTCTCTGGCGCCGATATGGTATTTGTCGCCGCTGGTATGGGTGGTGGTACTGGAACTGGTGCTGCTCCGGTGATTGCAGAAGTGGCAAAAGAACTCGGCATTCTAACGGTTGCTGTAGTGACCAAGCCATTTAGCTTTGAAGGTAAAAAGCGCCTCGCGTTTGCGGAGCAAGGGATTGAAGAACTATCGAAACATGTTGATTCTTTAATTACCATCCCTAACGAGAAGCTGCTCAAAGTATTGGGTCGTGGTATTACTCTACTTGAAGCCTTTGCCAGCGCGAACGACGTACTTAAAAATGCCGTACAAGGCATCGCTGAGTTAATTACTCGTCCAGGTATGATTAACGTCGACTTTGCTGATGTAAGAACAGTAATGTCTGAAATGGGTCATGCCATGATGGGTAGCGGTGTGGCTAGAGGTGAAGATAGAGCAGAAGAGGCGGCAGAAATGGCCATCTCAAGTCCGCTTCTAGAAGACATCGATCTAGCAGGAGCTCGTGGCGTACTGGTTAATATTACGGCTGGCTTGGATATGCGTCTTGATGAGTTTGAAACGGTGGGTAACACGGTTAAAGCTTTTGCATCAGACAATGCGACAGTCGTGATTGGTACTTCACTTGATCCAGATATGGCCGATGAAATTCGTGTAACAGTCGTAGCAACCGGTATTGGTAACGAGAGAAAGCCAGATATCACATTGGTTGCTGGTGGTAGCAAACCGAAAACCACCGCCATTGCTCAACCACAGAACGTTGCTTCGGCGGCTAAAGTGGAAGAGAGAATGGCACAGCCTTTGCAGGAAAAGGTAGAAGTGAAAACTCAGTCAGCATCAACGACGAGTAGTGCTTCTTCTGCAGGCCAAAGTACGGCACCTAAGCCAGAAAAAGAGAGCGGTTATTTGGATATTCCGGCTTTTTTACGTCGTCAGGCTGATTAAAATAGCGCCACAATTTGACACCGTTCAAAATTTTGGTAAGATGTCGGTCGGTTTTTATCGGTCGAGCTTTGTGGCATCGAAATAGAGGCAAGTAGATGATCAGACAACGTACTCTGAAAGAAATAGTGAAAACAACTGGAGTGGGCCTTCACTCTGGTCGTAAAGTCACGCTTACTCTTCGCCCTGCTGCTGCAAACACGGGTATTATTTATCGCCGTACTGATATTAATCCACCTGTTGATTTTCCTGCTGATCCAGCATCAGTCCGAGATACTATGCTATGTACAGCATTAGTGAATGACGATGGTATTCGTATCTCAACCGTTGAGCATCTCAATGCGGCTTTGGCTGGCATGGGAATCGACAATGTTATTGTTGAAGTAGATGCTCCGGAAATTCCTATTATGGACGGCAGTGCTAGCCCGTTTGTGTATTTATTGCAGCAGGCTGGTATTGAAAAACTGAATGCGCCTAAGCGTTTCATTCGTATCAAAAAGCCAATACGTTTCCAAGATGAAGACAAATGGGCAGAGTTACGTCCCCACAATGGCTTTAAAATGGATTTTGAGATCGAGTTTAATCATCCAGCGATTGATGGTGACGAGCAACATCTCGTTTTTGATTTCTCTTCGCAAGGTTTTGTAAAAGAGATTTCTCGCGCTCGAACGTTTGGTTTTATGCGTGACATCGAATATTTACAATCTCAAAACCTCTGCCTCGGTGGGAGTTTTGATTGTGCTATCGTGCTTGATGATTACCGTATTCTGAACGAAGAAGGTTTGCGTTTTGCTAACGAATTTGTCACACATAAAGTGTTGGATGCCATTGGTGATCTTTACATGTGTGGCCATGCGATTGTCGGTGAGTTCAGAGCTTACAAATCAGGACATGGTCTAAATAACCAGTTACTTCGTGCGCTATTGGCTGACCAAGAAGCGTGGGAATGGGCAACATTCGAAGAAGAAGCAGGATCTCCGGTTGCTTTCGCTGAGCCGAATATGGTTATCGCATAAACGACGAATAAATAAAAAAGCCAGACTCAGTCTGGCTTTTTTATTTATTACTCATCTTGAACAGTATCCTACCTGTTTTATGGTTATCTAAAGCGGCAATCTATTAGAAGAGTGGCGGTAATAAGTTGCCTCTAGGGGACTTAATCACATTTTGCCGCTTGAGATTGGAATCACGATGACAATGTTAATGGCGTTTAGTTGCCATAACAGACTTCGTTCTGATTAAGTAAAATGGTATCTTACGCCTTTGGTACTATGACCATTGATGATTATCGAGAAAAATCCTTACACTAAGTATGACTTAATTGGCTTAGTGTCTTGAAAATAAACATCTTCAGCACAATATCGAAGGAACATGATTTATCTCAGTATCCTTAGTTGAAGATAGAGAGAGACTGGAAATATTTAAAGCAGATCGGGACGATCCAAGTAAAGAGAGATACATAAAAAATGATAACTAAGCTACTGACAAAGGTGGTTGGCAGTCGCAATGACCGAACCTTGCGCCGTTTAAGAAAAATTGTTAAAGAGATCAATAACTTTGAACCTGCATTTACGGCGCTTTCTGATGATGAGCTAAAAGCGAAAACTATCGAGTTTCGTCAGCGTATTGAGCAGGGAGAATCGTTAGATCAACTGTTACCCGAAGCCTTTGCTACGGTACGTGAAGCCTCTAAGCGTGTGTTTGGCATGCGTCATTTCGATGTGCAATTAATTGGTGGTATGGTACTCAATGCTGGGCAAATCGCCGAAATGCGTACTGGTGAAGGTAAAACACTCACCGCAACATTACCCGCTTATCTTAATGCGTTAGCGGGTAAGGGCGTACATATCGTTACCGTCAATGACTACTTAGCTAAACGTGATGCGGAAACCAACCGTGCTTTATTTGAGTTTTTGGGCATGACCGTTGGGATTAACGTTCCGAATATGCCACCTCATGAGAAAAAACAAGCCTATCTTGCCGATATTCTTTACGGCACCAACAATGAATTCGGTTTTGACTACTTGCGCGATAACATGGCTTTCCGTATGGAAGACCGAGTTCAACGTGAACGCTTTTTTGCGGTAGTGGATGAGGTGGACTCGATCTTAATCGATGAAGCGCGTACGCCATTGATCATCTCTGGCCCTGCTGAAGATAGCTCTGAATTATATACACGAATTAATACACTGATTCCTAATCTCCAACAGCAAGATAAAGAAGACTCTGAAGATTATCGTGGTGATGGTCACTATACCGTGGATGAAAAATCCAAGCAGGTTTATCTGACCGAAACTGGACAGGAGTTTGTTGAGGAGTTGTTAATTCGTAATGGCTTAATGGAAGAAGGGGATACCTTATATTCTCCGACCAATATTAGCTTATTGCATCATGTGAATGCGGCACTGCGCGCACATGTCTTATTTGAGAAAAACGTCGATTATATTGTTACCGATGATGGTGAAGTGGTTATTGTTGATGAGCATACCGGACGAACGATGCCAGGACGTCGTTGGTCTGATGGCTTACATCAAGCCGTTGAAGCGAAAGAAGGGGTCAAAATTCAAAATGAGAACCAAACCTTAGCCTCGATTACTTTCCAGAACTACTTCCGTCTCTATGAAAAATTATCTGGTATGACGGGAACCGCTGACACAGAAGCTTTCGAGTTTCAGTCGATTTATGGTTTGGAAACGGTGGTTATTCCAACCAATAAACCAATGGTTCGTGACGATATGCCGGATGTAGTGTATCGCACCGAAGCAGAAAAGTTTGCCGCGATCATTGAAGATATTAAATATCGAGTAGAAAAGGGTCAGCCGGTACTGGTTGGTACGGTCTCGATTGAAAAATCAGAGCTACTTTCTAATGCACTGAAAAAAGCCAAGATCAAGCACAACGTGCTGAATGCGAAGTTTCATGAGAAAGAAGCAGAAATTGTTGCCGATGCAGGTAAACCTGGCGCGGTCACCATTGCAACCAACATGGCGGGTCGAGGTACGGATATTGTCCTCGGTGGGAGTTGGCAAGCACACGTTGAGATGTTAGATAACCCAACTCAAGAGCAGATTGATCAAATCAAGGCTGAGTGGAAAAAAGTGCATGATCAAGTCTTAGCCTCCGGTGGTTTGCATATTATTGGTACCGAGCGTCATGAATCTCGTCGTATTGATAACCAGTTGCGTGGTCGTTCTGGGCGTCAAGGTGATGCGGGTTCTTCGCGTTTCTATCTCTCAATGGAAGACAGTTTGCTGCGCATCTTTACTTCAGACCGTATGGCGAGCTTAATTCAGAGTGGCATGGATGAAGGCGAAGCGATTGAAAGTAAAATGCTCTCTCGCTCAATTGAAAAGGCGCAACGTAAAGTTGAAGGTCGTAACTTTGATATACGTAAACAGCTACTGGAATACGATGACGTAGCCAATGATCAGCGTAAAGTGGTTTATGAGCTTCGTGATGAGCTAATGAAAGTCGATGATATCAGTGACATGATTGAACACAATCGTGTTGATGTGTTTAACTCGGTGATTGATACCTACATCCCACCACAATCGTTAGAAGAAATGTGGGATATCGAAGGTTTGCAAGAGCGCTTGAAAAATGACTTTGATCTTTCTCTACCGATTCAAACTTGGTTAGATGAAGATGATAAGCTTTATGAAGAAGCGTTGCGTGAACGGATTCTGGAACAAGCAGCTACCGTGTACAAAGAGAAAGAGCAAGCGGTTGGCGTTTCAGTCATGCGTAACTTTGAAAAATCAGTCATGTTACAAACACTGGACACGTTATGGAAAGAGCATCTCGCAGCTATGGACCATCTACGTCAAGGGATCCATTTACGTGGTTATGCGCAGAAAAACCCAAAACAGGAATATAAGCGTGAATCGTTTGAACTGTTTGAAGGTTTGCTTGATTCGCTAAAATCCGATGTGATTGCTATTTTGTCGAAAGTTCGCGTGCAACAGCAAGATGAAGTGGAACGTATGGAAGCTCAACGTATTGCTCAAGCAGAAGAAGTTGCTCGTCGTGCTCAAGCTCAACATGCAAGTAGCGATAACCAAAACAAAGACGATGGGCATCATCCGATGGTGCGTGAAGAGCGTAAAGTGGGACGTAACGAACCTTGTCCTTGTGGCAGTGGTAAAAAATACAAACAGTGCCACGGTAAAATTGATTAATTTTATTTAATCCAGTAAAAAGAGTCGCTTAGGCGACTCTTTTTTTAAATCTATATCGTATGGGAAAACGCATGAAACGCATTCATATCGTTGCTGGGATTATTGTTAATTCTGAAGGCTCACAGATTTATATAACGAAACGTCCTGATGATAAACATCAAGGTGGTTTATGGGAGTTTCCCGGAGGAAAGGTTGAAGCCGGTGAAAGTATCGAGCAAGCCTTAGGTCGTGAATTGCATGAAGAGATTGGTATCACAGTTACCGAGCAGGCCTTGTTTGAACACCTTGAGTTTGATTACCCTGATAAAGCCTTAATGTTCGATTTTATGCTGGTGACCCATTTCGAGGGACAGCCTTTTGGTAAAGAAGGTCAACAAGGTAAATGGTTAGCGATCAATGAATTAGCTTGCCATTCCTTCCCTGAGGCTAATGTGGGGATTGTTGAGCGAGTGATGAAAGAGTTACTCTAAGTGCTAGCCAGCATCGAGGATAGTTGTTAGTTTAAGGGCAATGGATAAATCGTCTATCGCGAACCATGGAATGAGAAATGGAGAAAGAAGCAATGATAAGAATTGCGATTGCAGGTGCAGCTGGTCGTATGGGACGCAATCTCGTCAAGGCAAGTTATTATAACCCCAATACTATCGTCGGTGCAGGTTCTGAGCGTCCAGAATCTTCACTCGTCGGTGTTGATATTGGAGAGTTGTGTGGAGAAGGACGCTTTGATGTTGCTTTAGTTGATAACTTAGAGCAAGCCGTGAATGATTTCGATGTGATCATTGATTTTACTGCTCCCTCTAGTACGTTAGCCAATATTGAACTGTGCGAAAAACACCATAAAAAATTAGTCATTGGTACAACGGGATTTGATGAGTCTCAGTTAGCGCAAATTAAGCTTGCCGCGCAACAGGTCTCAATAGTCATGGCTCCGAACTACAGCGTTGGGGTTAACTTGGTGTTTAAGTTATTGGAAAAAGCGGCCCAAGTGATGGGGGATTATTGCGATATCGAGATCATTGAAGCTCATCATCGCTATAAAGTGGATGCTCCCTCTGGAACGGCGATTGGTATGGGAGAAGCGATTGCTCACGCGATGGGAAATAATCTCAGTGATGTTGCGGTTTATGCACGTGAGGGGATCACTGGTGAGAGGGCTCGTCATGAAATCGGTTTTGCCACGATTCGTGCCGGAGATATTGTCGGTGAACATACAGCAATGTTTGCCGATATCGGCGAGCGAGTAGAAATCACTCATAAAGCGACCGATCGCATGACCTTTGCTAATGGGGCCGTCAAAGCGGCTATCTGGTTAGCCGATAAGCCCGCTGGACTTTACTCGATGACCGATGTGCTCAATTTGAATGAGCTTTAATTACATAATTATGCGCTAACTTAGGTTGGCGCATTTTTTTTACCCAAGTTAAACGCCCGTGTTTCCCTTTTTCTAAAAGCCTTTTTATTGACTTTTAGCGTCTAAAAATGAAGGTTTTGATGGGTTTTTGTTTTGTAGGCTCTATTTTTGTTTGTTTTGTCCTTTGTTTATCGTTTGCTTTTGTTTTTGGTTTTTTAGTGATTTTTTATACGGCGTTTTTTTCAGGGTTTTTATTTATTTCATCATTATTAGCCATAAAGTGGATAGAAAAGTGTTGTTTTGATGGCTTTGGTGTTAGTTTTGTTGGCAAGCTGATAAATAAAAATTTAATTTATCAACGATTGTTGACAGAGATTAGTGTGAACTTTAGAATACCGCCAATTTGTCTAATATAGCCTCAAGCAACGTATCGCTGCGAACAGGAAGGCAGATTTGCGATTTAATTTATATTTAATGCATTTTTATTCTGGAGGTTGTCTTGAGTAAACCAGCACTGTTGGTCCTAGAAGATGGGACAGTGTTCCACGGAGTGTCCATTGGGGCAGAGGGTTTTTCCGTTGGTGAAGTTGTTTTTAATACTTCGATGACGGGGTACCAAGAAATTCTCACTGATCCTTCCTATTCTCAACAAATTGTTACTCTCACTTATCCCCACATTGGTAATACCGGAACCAACTCTGAAGACGAAGAATCCTCTTCTATTCATGCACAAGGCCTTGTGATTCGCGATCTCCCTCTTATCGCTTCTAACTTCCGTAATCAACTTTCTCTTTCTGACTATCTTAAATCACAAAATATTCTCGGTATTGCGGATATTGATACGCGTAAACTGACACGTATTTTACGTGAAAAAGGTGCGCAAAATGGCTGCATTATGGCTGGTGAGCATTGTGATGAAGCGTTCGCGTTAGCGAAAGCGAAAGATTTCCCTGGCTTAAAAGGAATGGATCTTGCGAAAGAGGTTACAACACAAGAAGCGTATGCATGGCAACAAGGTTCGTGGACGTTGGAAGGTGGACTTCCTGAAGCAAAAGACCACAGCGAACTGCCTTATCACGTCGTTGCCTACGATTTCGGAGCCAAGCGTAACATCCTGCGTATGCTGGTTGACCGAGGATGCCGCTTAACCGTTGTACCGGCTCAAACTTCAGCCGAAGAAGTATTGGCACTGAAGCCTGATGGTGTTTTCTTATCTAACGGCCCTGGTGACCCAGCTCCGTGTACTTATGCTATTGAAGCCACTAAAGTGTTCTTAGAGAAAGGATTACCGGTATTTGGGATCTGTTTAGGACACCAAATTCTAGCCTTGGCTTCTGGTGCGCAGACAGTAAAAATGAAATTTGGCCACCATGGTGCCAACCATCCAGTTAAAGACTTACAGCGTGACGTAGTGATGATTACAGCGCAAAATCATGGCTTTGCTGTCGATGAAGCAAGCTTACCAGATACGCTGCGCGCAACACACAAATCACTGTTTGATGGTTCTTTACAAGGCATTCATCGTATTGATAAACCTGCGTTTAGCTTCCAAGGTCACCCAGAAGCAAGCCCTGGTCCCCACGATGCCGCACCTCTTTTCGATCATTTCATTGAATTAATTAAACAGCACACAGCCTAATTCGGAGTAGTAGACGATGCCAAAACGTACTGACATTAACAGTATTCTAATTTTAGGTGCAGGCCCGATTGTGATTGGTCAGGCTTGTGAGTTTGACTACTCTGGTGCCCAAGCCTGTAAAGCTTTGCGTGAAGAAGGCTATCGAGTGATTCTCGTCAACTCGAACCCGGCGACGATCATGACTGATCCAGAGATGGCCGATGCGACTTACATTGAGCCTATTCACTGGGAAGTGGTACGTAAAATCATTGAAAAAGAGCGCCCAGACGCGGTATTACCGACCATGGGTGGTCAAACTGCATTGAATTGTGCGCTGGAGCTAGAAAAACACGGCGTATTAGCTGAATTCGGCGTAGAAATGATTGGCGCAACCGCTGATGCGATTGATAAAGCCGAAGACCGCTCTCGTTTTGATAAAGCAATGAAATCGATCGGCTTAGCTTGTCCTCGTGCTGATACGGCAAAAACGATGGAAGAAGCTTACCGCGTTCAAGAAATGGTGGGTTTCCCTTGTATTATTCGCCCTTCATTTACTATGGGTGGAACCGGCGGCGGTATCGCTTACAACAAAGAAGAGTTTGAAGAGATCTGCCGTCGTGGCCTCGACTTATCGCCAACCAACGAGCTGTTGATTGATGAATCACTGATCGGTTGGAAAGAGTACGAAATGGAAGTGGTGCGTGATAAAAACGATAACTGCATCATCGTTTGTGCGATTGAAAACTTTGACCCAATGGGCATTCACACGGGTGACTCGATCACAGTAGCACCAGCGCAAACGCTAACTGACAAAGAATATCAGATCATGCGTAACGCATCGCTAGCCGTACTGCGTGAAATTGGTGTAGAAACCGGTGGTTCAAACGTACAGTTTGGTATCAACCCGAAAGATGGCCGCATGGTGATCATCGAGATGAACCCACGTGTTTCTCGCTCTTCGGCTCTGGCATCGAAAGCGACGGGTTTCCCAATTGCTAAAGTAGCGGCTAAATTGGCGGTTGGCTTTACGCTTGATGAGCTGATGAACGACATTACTGGTGGTGCAACCCCAGCGTCGTTTGAACCAACTATTGATTATGTTGTGACGAAAATTCCTCGCTTTAACTTCGAAAAATTTGCCGGTGCTAACGATCGCTTAACCACACAGATGAAGTCGGTAGGTGAAGTGATGGCGATTGGTCGTAACCAACAAGAATCGCTGCAAAAAGCATTGCGTGGCTTAGAAGTTGGTGTGAATGGCTTAGATGAAATGGTCGATCTTGATGCACCTGACGCATTGACCAAAATTCGCCATGAACTGAAAGAAGCGGGCGCTGAGCGTATTTGGTATATCGCCGATGCATTTCGTGCCGGTTTATCGGTCGATGGAGTGTTTAACTTGACCAATATCGACCGCTGGTTCTTGGTGCAAATTGAAGAACTGGTCAAGATGGAACAAGACGTCAAAGCGGGCGGTTTTGCTGGGCTAAACGCCGATGTACTGCGTAAAATGAAACGCAAAGGTTTTGCAGATGCGCGTCTCTCGGCTTTATTAGGCGTGGCTGAAAGTGAAATTCGTCGCTTGCGCGATCAATACAACATTCATCCGGTCTACAAACGAGTTGACACCTGTGCCGCGGAATTCTCATCCGATACTGCGTACATGTACTCAACCTATGATGAAGAGTGTGAAGCGCAGCCGACCGACAGAGAAAAAATCATGGTGCTCGGTGGTGGTCCAAACCGTATCGGTCAAGGTATCGAATTTGATTACTGCTGTGTTCATGCTTCACTTGCACTGCGTGAAGATGGTTATGAAACCATCATGGTTAACTGTAACCCTGAAACTGTATCTACTGACTACGATACCTCAGATCGCCTCTATTTTGAGCCAGTAACACTGGAAGATGTGTTAGCCATTGTTCGCGTCGAAAAACCGAAAGGGGTTATTGTCCAATATGGCGGCCAAACGCCATTAAAACTGGCGCGCGCCTTGGAAGCGGCCGGAGTGCCGATTATCGGTACTAGCCCAGATGCCATTGACCGCGCGGAAGATCGTGAACGCTTCCAGCAAGCGGTAGAGCGTTTAGGGTTGCTGCAACCAGAAAATGCCACGGTCACCACCATGGAACAAGCGATTGAAAAATCAAGAGAGATTGGCTTCCCGTTGGTAGTGCGTCCTTCTTATGTGCTTGGTGGTCGGGCGATGGAAATCGTCTATGATGAGCAAGATTTGCGTCGTTACTTTAACGAAGCGGTCAGCGTATCGAATGAGTCACCGGTTCTGCTCGATCGCTTTTTAGACGATGCGGTTGAAGTGGATATCGATGCGATTTGTGATGGCGAGCGAGTCGTGATTGGCGGTATCATGGAGCACATTGAACAGGCGGGTGTTCACTCCGGTGATTCTGCTTGTTCACTGCCGGCTTACACCCTAAGCCAAGAAATCCAAGATGTGATGCGTGAACAAGTTGAGAAGTTAGCCTTTGAATTGGGCGTGCGCGGTTTAATGAACACCCAATTTGCGGTGAAAGATAATCAAGTTTACCTGATTGAAGTTAACCCTCGCGCTGCACGAACGGTTCCGTTTGTATCCAAAGCTACCGGCGCACCGCTGGCAAAAATTGCCGCACGTGTTATGGCTGGTCAGTCACTTGAGTCGCAAGGCTTTACCAAAGAGATCATTCCTCCTTACTACTCAGTGAAAGAAGTGGTTCTGCCATTTAATAAATTCCCTGGTGTTGACCCATTGCTTGGCCCTGAAATGCGCTCCACTGGCGAAGTGATGGGTGTTGGAGCAACGTTTGCTGAAGCTTACGCTAAAGCAGAACTCGGCTGTGGTAATGTGTATCCTGATGGTGGTCGTGCGTTATTGTCGGTACGTGAAGAAGATAAAGAGCGCGTGGTCGATTTAGCTTCTAAGTTGATCAAACTTGGCTATCAGCTAGATGCAACTCATGGTACGGCGGTGATTCTCGGTGAAGCTGGGATTAACCCTCGCCTAGTTAATAAGGTGTATGAAGGGCGTCCGCATATCTTGGATCGAATCAAAAACAATGAGTACACCTATATCGTCAATACCGCGGCAGGTCGTCAAGCGATTGAAGATTCAAAAGTATTGCGCCGTGGTGCTCTAGCTGAAAAAGTTAACTACACCACGACGTTAAATGCGGCATTTGCAACCTGTATGTCACATACCGCTGACGCGAAAGCATCGGTCATCTCTGTGCAAGAGTTACACGAGCAAGTCAAAGCCAGCTTAGCCTAATAACAATTAAGGTAAGTCGTTAAGGCTTATCAGACAACCTCATTGCCCGCTGAATTAAGCGGGCTTTTTTATCAGCTACAATACCCAGAGATCTCCCAAGCTTATATCGATGAATAAATGGAATAGGTTGTTGTCTTGTGTTTCGCTGTTTTGATGTTTTGAGCAGTGATAGTGTTGAGCTTTGTCATTCAAGATGTTGATTAGAAATGGAACTTTCACTGGAAGTATTGGGCCTGCTGTTTTTAGTGGCGGGCGTTGCGGGATTTATTGATGCCATGGCCGGTGGTGGTGGTTTGCTAACGTTACCAGCCTTGCTGGCGGCTGGGGTTCCTCCGACTCAAGCCTTAGCGACCAATAAACTGCAAAGCTCCTTTGGAAGCTTTTCGGCCACTTTCTATTTTGTCCGCCAAGGCTTAGTGAGTCTAAAAGCGATGCGCCTGGCGATTGCGTGTACTTTTTTCGGTGCGGCGCTTGGCGCAGAAGCGGTGCAATATATTGATGCCTCTTTGTTGACCAGTTTAATACCCGTGTTATTGATTGCCATCTCGCTCTATTTCCTACTTGCCCCAGCAACAAAAAATCATACCGGTTCCGCTCCCTTATCGGAAACGGCTTTTGCTTTCACGGTCGGGTTTGGGGTTGGGTTTTATGATGGCTTTTTTGGCCCCGGTACCGGTTCGATCTTTACCGTCTGTTTTGTCGCTTTAGGCCATTTTGGATTGGTGGAAGCCACCGCGCGCACTAAGGTGCTCAATTTCACCTCCAACATTGCAGCGCTGACTTTTTTCTTAATCGCCGGATTACCGATTTGGCAGATAGGCTTAACCATGGCAGTTGGTGGCTTTATTGGCGCTCGTATGGGGGCAAAAGTGGTAATTAGCCAAGGGCAGCGTTGGATTCGCCCGTTGGTGATCACCATGTCTATGTTGATGGCGTTAAAACTGCTTTGGGAACAGCATTATGTAGCGCTGTTATCAATGTTTGGACTCTAATGCTACGATAGCGGCTGGCGCGCAGACAAATATGAATTGGCCGAGTCAGATCGGCAAGTTCAGCGAAATCAAAGCAGTGCTGGGGCTCAATTTTTAGGGTGCTGACAATCGAACGTGGTACTAGGGCTGGTAACATACCGCCGAGTGCGAGCTGCGCCGCGGCGGTGTAAGAGTCCATCTCCATCGCGGGTCGAATGCCTTGTTTGTGCAGCATAGCCGCTTGGTAGGTATTGGCGGGATTGGCTAAATCATTAGTGATCAGCTCGCTTGGCAGTGAGAACAGAGGTGCTTGGCTAATCACGGTAAATGGCTCATCGCCTAAATGAAAAGTCAGCAAACCGTGATTGGCGGGCAGATACCCCGCACAAAAGCCCAAGATGGCTTTGCCAGACTGAACATTTTCGACAATTCGCGGTGTGTGGTTGGTGGTGATCACCCAATGTGGGTCGTGTTTTCGATGTTGCCCCATAGTCTGGCCAAGATAACCCGCGACTAAAGTCTCTGAGCAATCCATGCGCAGCAGCGTATTGTCTTCCAATGTTTTCTGCTCGAAAATTAAACCATGCAACTCATTAAACGTAGGGCCAATGCTGGCAATTAATTGCTCGGCATCTGCAGTCAATTTGATGTGTCGGCCCGCGGGAACAATCAGTTTTTTGCCGAGTTTTTTTTCTAAGTTAGCAATGCGCTTACTGACTGCCGATTGGCTGATATAGAGTTGGCTACCGGTACGGCTCATGGTTTTTTCTTTGCTGAGCACCAGTAAGGTTTCAATGCCTTCGAGTAACATAGGTTGATGACAAATGGGAATAGATGTCGCTAATGGTAACCTTGAACCATCGCGGTGTCGTCTACTAAAGTCACAAAGCTTGCGCATGGAGCATCACCAGCCATGATGACTGGTGATGGAGGGATTATTTAGTCAATGCAAAAGTCGGCAGTGATAAGTGCCAACGAATGGCGCATAAGCGGATGACGAGAGTTGAAATCACCCCGCATAGGAAAGCGCTCGAACTGTTATAATCTAAAGCGAGTGCGGTGGTATGTACCATGCCGCCGACAATACAGGCGGTGGCATAGACTTCACTTCTTAATACCATCGGGATCTCACGAGCAAGCACATCACGGATGATGCCACCACCGCAGCCGGTGATTACCCCCATAATGATGGCGATTAACGCTGATTCTTGGAAGATCAGTGCTTTTTCAACCCCAATAGCGACAAATACAGCCAGGCCAACCGCATCACAGACCGGTAATATCCACCAAGCGACTCGTTTAGGGCGACGGACAATCAACATGGTTAATAAGCAGGTCGCGAAGATCACCCATAAATAAGTGGTATCAGTGATCCAAAAAACCGGCGTCGCACCTAGCGCCATATCGCGAATGGTTCCACCACCAATGGCAGTGACACTGGCTAGAACCACCGCACCGAAAGGGTCCATCTTTAATCGCCCCGCAAGTAGTACGCCTGAAATCGCAAACACCGCAGTGCCAAACATATCAATCAAGTAGAGCAGTGAAGTATCCAAAGTTGAGTCGCTCGCTTAACATTCCCTGTTAATTTGGGATGAGTGAATGGGAGCACATTGTATGCAACTTTTGCTGTTTTAGTTAATACTTTTCTATTTGGGAAAAATAATTGCAAACTTGCTCAATGGCGAGCAGTGATCTTGGGGTTTGGCGGTTGAGCCAATCAGCATTAAGGCTAGTAATCTGTCTTTTTTTTACCGCAGGGACTTGGTTTTTCCAGCGCTGCCACATAGTGCCTTGAGCCATCGCTTGTTCTGAAGTAAAGATGACTTCTGGTTTGGCGAGTAGCACCTGTTCAATACTGACTTGAGGGTAGGGGGACGGGCTATGTTGGAAAATATTCACCCCCCCACAAAAAGCGAAAATCTCACTTGGCCAACTGCCTTGTGCTAAGGTGATGATTGGCTTTTCACTTAATTGGTAAAAATACCGAACTCCATCGAGATGAGCGTATTTCTGTTCAAGTTGAGTGAGCTGCTGACGAAACTGATTGGCCGCTTGCATGCCTCTTGTTGGATCGCTGGCGTATTGACTGAGTTTCTCTATATCATCTGCAATATCAGTCAGTGTTTTAGGATGAGAATAAAACAAAGGAATGCCTAAACGAGCCAATTTTTCCACTTCACGCATGGCATTGCCTTCAGGCCAAACGATCACCAAGTCGGGCTGCAAAGTTAGAATTCGTTCAATATTGATCCCTTGATAATTGGCGACTCGAGGTAGAGTTTTGGCGGATTCAGGATAATCACTATAGTCACTGACCGCGATCAGCTTATCCCCTAGTCCGGCCGCGAAAACCAGCTCGGTGGCATGGGGAGCTAAGCTAATGATCCTTTCCGCAGCAGAAAGAGTGCAAAAAGGCCAAGAGAGCAGAAGTAAGAGAAAGAATCGGTGTGGCATGTTTATACGCCTTGATAAACGAGCAGTAACATAATGCTTTGTAAAATAAGCCAAAGCCATAATCTACGGGTAAGTAGTTGGCGTAACTGAGCTAAATGAAGGCTTGCTGGCACTATGCGCCCGCCAATTTTGGCGCGCACCGCTTTTTGCTGACCATAGATCGCTGGCCCGCCCAATGCTAAGTGTAATTTATTACCGACTGCACACAGTAGCCATCCCGGCCCCGGTAACGGCCAAGAGCGACTTTGGTTGAGCGTTTGCGTCAAATTATATTTAATATTATCGCCGATTAGGATCAGTAAACTAAATAAACGCAGAGGAATAAGATCGAGTAACGCGACAGCGCGAATGATCGGTAAACCAAACGGCTGAAATTGAGTACGAGAAGGAGACCAACAACGGGCTAATTCAACCATTAAACGATAAATAAACGCGCCGATCCCCCCGAGTAATCCATACCAAAATAGAACCCCAATCAGGTTACGGCCAATACCCATAGTGATGGTTTCGACACTGGCTTTACCTAAACCGACCGGGGAAAGCGTCGCCGTTTCACGATTAATAAACGGTACCAATAGACGGCGAGCTAACGGTTTATCCTGTTGTGCCAGTGCTTGACTCATCTGCTGGCTAAGTTTATCCGCACTGCGCCAATCGAGTGCTAACAGCAATAACGCTAATTCAAACAGTTGTGGATGCCAAACCAGAGGTTGCAGAGCAACGCACAGCATAATGGTAGGGATAATCATCAGCAGCCAAGCCAGCGTGCCGGAAATTAAGCTTTGTTGGTAATTGCTCGGTTTATTAACTTTGTCAGCTAATATTTCGGCAAATTTATGCCATAAGGTAATCGGATGGGCAGCGCGAGGTATCGGCAATAGCCAATGAAATAACAAAGCGCCCCACATTACGAGTAGGGCACCATTGGCATAAAAGGGTTTGAATAATTCATCCATGAACAACAGGCTACTTTAGTAGTTCAACCATTTTTAGCACCATCGCTGAAGAGCTTTGCGCGGCTAGCGGCAAAAACTCATCAAAAGAGAGCGGTGAAGCTTTATCAGCGACATCAGAGATGGCGCGTACCACGACAAAAGGTACACCAAATTGATGGCAGGTTTGGGCAATCGCCGCCGCTTCCATTTCGACCGCTACTGCGGTTGGGAAATGTTGACGGATAAAGTTTTGTTTTTCTTCGCTGCAGACAAAGGCATCACCAGTGCAAATCAGGCCACGAACCGCATGTTTGTTGTCCATGGTTTGCAGAGCTTGTTCAGCGATTGACATGAGTTTCTCATCCGCCTGAAATGCAGCGGGCTGACCAGCCATTTGCCCGATTTCGTAACCAAAAGCGGTCACATCGGCGTCATGATGACGGACTTCAGTAGAGATCACTACATCGCCCATGGTTAAGCTAGGATCAAAACCACCGGCTGAACCCGTGTTGATGACCACATCTGGTTGATATTGATTGAGCAATAATGCGGTGCCAACCGCGGCAGATACTTTACCGATCCCAGATTGAAGCAAGATAACCTCAACACCATGCAGCTTACCGCTGTAATAGGTGCAGCCACCTTGACTGACTTCTTGGCGTTGTTCGAGAGCGTCTTTTAAGATGGCGACTTCTTGTTGCATCGCGCCGATGATGCCAATTTTCATGTCATGTCTCTTTTCATTGGATAAAAATCACTGCAGTTTATCATGCTCGGCTAGGTTTGATCGAGATGAAGCAGAAAGGTAAACCGCTGAATAGACTATTGTAGCAAACCAGCAGCCGTCATTTTATCACGTAGTGTTTCAACTCGACGGCGATTAACGCCAAAATCGCTATAGCCAACACGAGACTCTGAACGAACTTTTAATTGATCATGCTGCAGTTTAAGTTCCAAGTCATCGACAAAGCGTAATACACGTGTAGTGCATTCCACTCGTAAGTAATTTTCTTCTTTTTCAACGACTTCAGCGCCGGGTAAGGTTAATGCAATACGTTCAATTTGGCTAAGGGTCACTCCTGGGCGCAGGATAAACGGTGCCACAGAAAATTTTTCTCTCGACTCTTCCGTCGAGACACAGTTGGGTTTATTCCCACAAAGGTCGGTTGTTCGGTCGGTCATATTCGATGCAACGCCTCGGCTACAAGCAATGATAAGGAGTGATAACCCAATAATAATGAATGGCTTCACGACATTTTCCTATAGCGAATAAAATTTGAGCATAGCTGATATTTGTCGCTGAGGATAACCAATTATACGATTGATTGACGATCTTTGGTTTATTAAGGTCATGATTTTTCTAGTTTGACGACTAAGGCCGTTAAGGTTGAGTAATGAGACGATGTTTTTAGCAATAAAAAAGGCTAACACAAGGTGTTAGCCGTTTAAGATATCCCTTTCCTACCTGCAACGCCAAGTTGTTTGGGTATAGATAAAGCGCTTACGCCGATAACATTAAAGAATCATTGATCGATTCAAGATGCGTGTTGCCCATCAAGTAAGCATCAATCGCTCTGGCTGATTCACGACCTTCATTGATGCAGCGTACAACCAGTGATTGGCCAGTGCGCATGTCGCCAGCAGCAAAGACCCCTTTTTGATTGGTGGCAAAATTATCCGTTGCCACGTTACCGCGATCATCAAGTTTTATCGCTAATTGTGCGAGTACACCATGTGGTTCTGGATGTAAAAAGCCCATCGCGAGAAACGCCATATCACAAGCTATCACTCGCTCAGTGCCAGCCACTTCGCGAAACTCAGGGCGTTGTCCTGGTGCTGCCTCTTGCCAAACAATATCGGCAATTCGTAGCCCAGTCACTTGACCTTGCTCGTTGCCAATAAATTCTTTGGTCAGAATATTCCAATGTCTTTCGCAGCCTTCTTCATGGGAGGTCGATGTGCGTAAAATCATCGGATACTGTGGCCATGGCATATTGGCTGGACGTTTTTCTGGTGGCATTGGCATGATCTCGACTTGCGTAATGCTTGCCGCGCCATGACGATTGGACGTACCGACACAGTCTGAACCGGTATCGCCACCACCAATGACCACCACATGTTTGCCTTTGGCATGAATCTCTTCACCTTTAAGATCCATATTGTTAGCGCGGCGATTATTTTGTCCGAGGAACTGCATCGCAAAGTAAACGCCTTGCAAATCACGTCCGGGGATCGGTAAATCACGTGGTACGGTGGAGCCGCCAGTCAGCAAAATCGCATCGAACTCTTGGCGTAGCTGTTGCGCGTTAATATCAACCCCCACATGAGCATTAACCACAAATTCAACCCCCGCTTGAGCCATAAGATCGAGTTTGCGATCAATCACGGCCATGCTGAGTTTAAAATCAGGGATCCCGAAACGCAGCAAACCACCAACTTTTTCATCCCGCTCAAACACAGTCACCTGATGTCCAGCGCTATTTAATTGCTCAGCTGCGGCTAATCCCGCCGGCCCAGAGCCGATAATAGCCACTTTTTTACCAGTACGAGCACGAGGGGTTTTGGGCTTGGCATAGCCTTCTTGATAAGCCCGCTCAACAATGGTTTTCTCAATATTACAAATGGTGATGGGATCTTGATTAATACCAAGCACGCATGAGGTTTCACAAGGCGCAGGGCATACTCGACCAGTAAACTCAGGAAAGTTATTGGTCGAGCTTAAGATTTGCCATGCTTCTTGCCAACTATCGCGATAAACCGCATCATTAAATTCTGGAATGATGTTACCAATCGGGCAGCCGCTATGACAAAACGGCACCCCACAATCCATACAGCGAGCTGCTTGTTGGTTAATTTTGTGACCAAATTCTTTATTGAGCACAAACTCATGATTGTGTTTAATTCGCTCTGCAGGGTCGATTTTTTTTGGCAGTTCTCGACCAAACTCTAAAAATCCAGTTGCTTTACCCATTATACAGCCTCCGCTTTTTCCATTGCCGCTGCGGCTTCCTTACGTTTTTCAAGCACGGCTTTATAGTCACGAGGCATGACTTTCATCATTGTCGCTAAGCTTTGCTCAAAATTGTTGAGGAATGTTTGTGCCACTTCACTTCCTGTGAATTGAACGTGTTTAGTCAGCATCTCTTTTAACAGCGCTTTATCTTCCGCTTCGATAGGATCGAGATCGACCAGCTCAGGATTGAGTTTTTGTGAAAAATCACCGGCTTTATCCCACACGTAAGCGATACCGCCACTCATACCTGCGGCAAAGTTACGTCCGGTTGAACCAAGGATCACCGCAATACCGCCGGTCATGTACTCACAGCCATGATCGCCGACACCTTCTACCACCACTTTAGCACCAGAATTTCGCACGCAGAAGCGTTCGCCCGCTAAGCCTCGTATATAAGACTCACCAGAGGTAGCGCCATAGAAACAGACGTTACCAACCACGATATTATCTTCGGCAATTAAGCTGGCATTGCGGTTAGGATAGAGTACTAACGTACCGCCTGATAAGCCTTTACCCCAGTAGTCGTTGGCATCTCCCTCAACTTCAAAATGCACGCCTTTGGTCAAGAAAGCGCCAAAGGATTGCCCAGCACTACCGTTAAATTTAACCGTCATAGGCTGAGGTAGCCCTTGATCTTGATAGACTTTACAAATTTCGTTCGACAACATGGTGCCAGTACTGCGATCGGTATTGATGATCGGCAGTTCGGCATTCACCGCTAAGCCTTGTTCAAGCGCAGGTTTCGCTAACTGGATTAATTGACGGTCGAGGACATGCTCCAAGTTATGATTTTGTGCGCTTTGGCAATAAATACCATCGCCTTCACGGGCTGGCTCAAGATAGAGCAGGGGAGAAAGGTCGAGGTTCTTATACTTCCAGTGGCCCACATCATCACGTAATTTGAGTTTTTGCGCTTGCCCTACCATCTCATCAATGGTGCGAAAACCAAGCTCAGCCATGATTTCCCGTAGGCCTTGTGCCATATATTGGAAGAAGGTCACAACATCTTCCACGCGGCCATCAAAGCGTTCACGTAAGGTTTTGTTTTGAGTCGCGATACCCACAGGGCAGGTGTTTTTATGACACTTACGCATCATGATGCAACCTTCCACCACTAAGGCGGCGGTAGCAACGCCCCATTCTTCGGCCCCCAGTAACGTCGCGATAGCGATATCGCGTGGGGTTTTCATCTGCCCATCCGCTTGTACGACGATGCGGTTACGTAAACCGTTTTTAAGTAGTGTCTGATGAGTTTCAGCCAGACCAAGTTCCCAAGGTAGGCCGGTATGGCGAATCGATGAAATAGGCGACGCGCCGGTGCCGCCGTCATGGCCTGCAATCAGCACTACATCCGCTTTCGCTTTAGCAACACCAGAAGCGATAGTGCCCACGCCGGCTTCAGAGACCAGTTTAACGTTGACTCGCCCTTTACGGTTGGCGTTTTTCAAGTCAAAAATCAGCTGCGCCAAATCTTCAATGGAGTAGATGTCGTGATGCGGTGGCGGCGAAATTAAGCCGACCCCTGGCGTTGAGTGACGAGTTGCGCCAATCCAATCATCGACTTTATCTCCTGGTAGCTGACCGCCTTCACCTGGCTTGGCTCCTTGTGCCATTTTGATCTGAATTTCGTCGCAGTTGGTCAAATAGTAAGAGGTAACCCCAAAGCGTCCAGAGGCGACTTGCTTGATGGCTGAGCGTTCCCAATCGCCATTCTCTTTACGAACGAAACGCGCGGGATCTTCACCCCCTTCACCAGAATTGGAACGTGCGCCCAGGCGGTTCATGGCGACTGCTAATGTTGAGTGCGCCTCATGAGAAATCGATCCGAACGACATTGCGCCAGTGGCAAAGCGTTTCACAATACTCGACACCGGCTCGACTTCTTCAATCGCAACTGAACCCGCTGGATTTTTAATAAAATCTAGCTGGCTACGCAGGGTCACCGCTTTATCCCCTTGGCTATCGACAGCAGCAGCATACTGCTTGAACTGTTGATAATCTTTATTACGGGTAGAGTGTTGCAGTAAATGGATGGTTTCTGGGTTAAACAGGTGTTTTTCACCACGCTGTTTCCACTGATAGACACCGCCGACATCGAGCATTTGTAACGGGATTTCACGAATCGGATAGCCAATACGGTGACGAACCACCACTTCTTTGGCGATATCGTCTAACGTTAGGCCCTGAATACGAGTAACAGTACCAGTAAAGTATTTGTCTACCACCGATTTACTGATCCCTAAGGCTTCAAAGATTTGTGCTCCATGGTAGGACTGTAAAGTTGAGATACCCATTTTTGAGAAAATTTTCAATAGGCCAGCATTGATCCCTTTACGATAGTTTTCGAAGTATTTATTCACCTCAACGTCAGTATCCAGCTTATTGCGACGCTGCAAATCGACAATGGTTTCGACCACTAAATACGGGTTCACCGCATTGGCACCATAGCCGACTAAGGTAGCAAAATGGTGAGTTTCGCGCGCATCCCCAGTTTCAACCACAATACCGCACTTAGAGCGTAGTCCTTTACGGATCAGATGATGATGGACAGCGCCGACAGCCAGCATCGCTGGAATCGCGGCATGGTTAGAATTTACCGCGCGGTCAGTAAGAAGAATGATGGAATAGCCATCGATCACCGCATCTTCAGCGTATTGACAGATGCGTTTGAGTGCTCGCTCAAGTTTGCCTGGCTCTTCACTGGCTTGAAAAACAATATCCAGTGTTTTAGCTTGCAGGTGCTCGTTATCAATCGCGCGCAGTTTTTCTAATTCGGCATTAGAAATCACCGGTGATTCTAGCTCGACTTTACGACAATGAACCGGAGATTCAGCGAGTAGGTTTTGATCACGACCAATATAGGTATTGAGCGACATGACCATCCGTTCGCGGATCGGATCGATCGGCGGGTTGGTTACCTGCGCAAACAACTGTTTAAAGTAGTTTGATAGATGCTGAGACTGATGCGATAGCACCGCCACTGGCCAGTCGGCTCCCATTGAGCCAAGAGGCTCATAGCCGGTTTCCGCTAAGGTAAAGATAATGTCGTTGACTTCTTCACTGCTGACCCCAAACGCTTGCTGACGATGGAGCAGGCGCTCAGGTGAAGGCTGACTGTGAACGTTATCGGCCTCAGGCAGCTTTTTTAGGCTCAGTAAGTTATCTTCTACCCATTTTTCATAAGGCTGCGCGTTAGCGATGCCATCTTTGACTTCTTCATCAGAAATGATTCGCCCTTGTTCAAGGTCGGCGACAAAAATGCGTCCGGGTTGTAAGCGACCACGATATTCGACATTAGCGGGATCGATTTCTACCACACCAGATTCAGAGGCCATGATCAAAAAATCGTCTTTAGTGACGGTATAACGAGAGGGACGCAAGCCGTTTCTATCTAAGGTTGCGCCTACTTGTACGCCATCGGTAAAGCACACTGAGGCTGGGCCATCCCATGGTTCCATGATATTGGCATGATATTGATAAAAGGCACGACGCTTGGGATCCATGGTTTTATTTTCTTGCCACGCTTCGGGGATCATCATCATCAATGCGTGCGGCAAAGTGCGGCCTGAAAGCACCAATAACTCTAACACCATATCAAAGTTGGCGGAGTCTGACGCGCCTTCCTGACAAACCGGCAGCAGCATATCAATTTCTGCTTGGGTAAAGAGATTTGATTGTAAAATAGCTTCGCGGGCTTTCATCCAGTTCAAGTTACCGCGTACGGTATTGATTTCGCCATTATGAGCAATGTAACGAAACGGCTGCGCTAAACGCCATCTTGGGAAGGTATTGGTGGAAAAACGTGAATGCACCAGAGCCAAGGCGGTAACCATGGTTGGGTTTTGTAAATCGAGAAAATATTGCGGAACTTGCTCAGTGGTTAACTGACCTTTATAAACCAGCGTTTTATAGGAGAGCGAGTTGATATAAAAATCATCGCCAATATTAGAAACGCTTTCGAGACAAACGCGAACGGTATAGTTACGCAGAACGTAGAGTTTGCGTTCCAATTCTTGCGGCGTACTTCCTGGACCGGCTGAGATGAAAACATGTTCAAAATAAGGCTCAGTACTGAGTGGATCGGCACCGAGCATGCTGTTGTCGGTTGGCAGTTTACGATAACCGAGGACATCAAGATCAAGGCGCTTAGCATTACGCTCTAAAATATCACGACATTGAGCGCGTTTGTGCTCATCCCTTGGAAACAAGACGACGCCGACGCCGTATTGGTCAAATGACGGTAGTTTAATCCCCAGTTTTACCGCTTCCTCTAAGAGGAATTCGTGAGGTTTCTGCAGTAAAATACCCGCTCCGTCACCGCTACAGGGGTCACAACCTTGTCCGCCACGATGTTCCATGCGCGCTAGCATATCTAGGGCTTGAGTCACGACATGGTGTGATTTACGGTTTTTGAGGTGAGCAACAAAACCGATGCCGCAAGCGTCATGCTCGAGTTCTGGCGTATACAGACCTTGCGAACTTTGTTCTCTATTAACCATAGATACATCCTTCCAGTTCAGTTGGACACAAGCAAGCCAAGGCAAGCCCCAGCACTGCATCTATCCTTATTGTTATCCATTTAAATCGATCTATGCTGACCGACTCGCATCCCTTCCGTCTCTCACAGGAAATATATAGTGTGAGAAAAACAATCCTTAGTGATATTCCTCTGTTTAACCACATTTTATAGTGGTTTATATAGGTAGGAATGGAATATCGCCGACGTTTCTTGAGCTTATTTGTAATAAAACAAACAAAAATCATCATGAAACTGTAACTATCCTACAATTTTGTTAGCCGTAAATGCAATGAAAAACTCGGTCTTTTTTACGCCTTTTTCTCAGTCTCTGCATAATCAGCGCAACATTTTTCAAACAAAGTTAGCTAAATGCAGATTTAATGAATGTTTATTGATTTTGCACCACGCGGTATCTATCTCATACGCTTACTATTTATTCCTTTCGATGTAATTTAATTACACAGATCGAAGTGAGAGTTATTTGTATTCACAGCTTGGGTATTCGTTATGCAACTGCATCAATTAGTAAACACATTAGGGCAAGATCTTCAACGCCGCTATGGTGAGAAAGTCCATAAACTGACGTTGCATGGTGGCTTTAGTTGTCCTAATCGAGATGGCACCATTGGTCGAGGCGGGTGCACATTTTGCAATGTTGCCTCTTTTGTTGATGAACATTCCCAAAAGCAAAGTATTGCTGATCAGCTAAAAGAAAGAGCGGGTGAAGTTCAGCGTGCCAATAAATACTTAGCTTATTTCCAAGCCTATACCAGCACTTATGCCGAAGTTCAGGTGTTAAAAGCCATGTATCAACAAGCGTTGCAAAGTGCCAATATTGTCGGTTTGTGTGTGGGCACTCGCCCTGATTGCGTCCCGGATGCGGTATTGGAACTGTTGCATGAATATGTGCTACAAGGGTTTGAAGTTTGGTTAGAGTTGGGTTTGCAGACCGCAAATAATAGTACTTTAAAGCGCATTAATCGCGGCCATGATTTTGATTGTTATCAATCAATCGCTCAAAGAGCAAGAGCGCTTGGTATTAAAATCTGTACTCATTTAATCGTTGGGCTACCTAAAGAAACGGCAAGCGATAATGTGGCGACATTACAGCAAGTCGTTGAAGTGGGAACAGATGGTATCAAGTTACATGGTTTGCATATTGTTGATGGGAGTACGATGGCCAAAGCGTGGCGGGCAGGGAAGTTAGTTGCGCCAACATTAGAAGAGTACGTCACGATTGCCAGCCACCTCATTCGCTTAACGCCACCTGAAGTGGTTTATCATCGAGTCTCTTCTGCCGCTCGCCGTCCTACGTTGTTGGCTCCTCTCTGGTGTGAGAATCGTTGGCTGGCGATGACTGAGCTTGGCCGGCGATTAGCAAAAGATGGCGCGCAAGGTTCATTAATCGGGCGTCCTTTCCAATACATTAATCCGACCAACAAAAAATAAGCCGCTCACTTTTAAACGCAATTTACTGCGTTATGCTAGGCAAACTCTTAGAATAGTTGCAGATCCTGATTTGAGAAGCTGGTATCTTTATCTTTTAAGTCTTTTTAATCACAGGCTTTTTATCTGAAAGCGCTGTTGGATTAGCGCTGAGCCGCGGTTTTGAAACTCACTTAGCGTCACGGCCATTATCTATGCGGAACCTGCAATGAAACCGATAAAAAACTTAGCTCAATACTACGTCGATCTACTTGTTAAATTGGGTATTTTACGTTTTTCAATTTTACTGGCTTTAGCGTTGGTTGCCTTAGCGGTGGTAGTCCAAGTCGGAATTACGCTGGTTTTGAAAGGTTTTGTCGATGACATTGATATTGTACGTTCGGTATTTTTTGGACTATTGATCACCCCGTGGGCGGTATATTTCTTATCAGTCGTGGTCGATCAGTTGGAAGAGTCTCGACAACGTCTCTCTAAGTTAGTCTCCAAGCTCAAAGATATGCGCTCGCGAGATCAAGAACTTAACCAACAGTTACAGCAGAATATTGTCAAACTCAATCAGGAGATAGAAGAGCGAATTAAAGCCGAAGAAGCCCGTGAAGAGGCGATGGTTGATTTGGAAAACGAAGTGTATCAACGAGAGAAAACGCAGTTGGAATTGGCCGAACGTACCGCGCTATTACGCTCGTTCATCGATGCCTCACCGGACTTAATTTATTACCGTAATGCGAAAGGTGAATTTTCCGGCTGTAACCGAGCAATGGAAGAGCTAACCGGGAAACGGGAAAGTCAATTAGTCGGTCTGACACCTTGGGATGTGTATCGTAAGGAAATTGCTCAATCGATAGTTGAAACCGATCAGCAAGTATTTAAGAATAATCAAGCCATTACCTATGAGCAATGGCTTGAATATCCCGATGGGCGTAAACACTTCTTTGAACTGCGCAAAGTGCCTTTTTATAGTAAAGAGGGCCGTCATCTAGGTTTAGTGGGTTTTGGACGAGACATTACTGAACGTAAGCGTCATCAAGAATCGCTAGAAAAAGCCAGCCGTGATAAAACCACCTTTATTTCGACCATCAGTCATGAATTACGCACGCCACTCAATGGTATTGTCGGTTTAAGTCGAATGTTACTTGATACCCAGCTAACGGATGAACAGCGTAAACATATGCAAACCATTCAAGTCAGTGCGATTACGCTGGGTCATATCTTTAACGATATTATTGATATGGATAAATTTGACAGGCGTAAGTTAGAGCTGTTACCCGCACCTTTAAACTTTGTCGAATTTGTCGCCGAGCTAGAGAGCCTTTCTGCTTTAATGGCAGAGCAAAAAGGACTGCGTTTTGATTTGGAGCGCTTAACCGAGCTGCCGACTTGGATTGAAGTCGATGCAACACGCTTGCGCCAAGTGCTGTGGAATTTAATGAGTAACGCCATGAAGTTCACCAAAGAAGGTGGCGTAGTGATGAGTGTCAGCGCGGATATTCATCCAGGTTCTGCTGACATCATCATGGAAATAGAAGATACCGGTATTGGTATTCCAGAGACTGAATTAGATAAGATCTTTGCCATGTATTACCAGGTTAAATCTGGCAAAGATAACCTCCATGCTGTAGGAACGGGCATTGGTCTTGCGGTTTCGCGCCAATTAATTAATTTAATGGCTGGTGATATCGAGGTAAGCAGCGAAGAGGGCTTCGGCAGTACCTTTACGGTGACTATCCGAGTGCCCTTAGTGAGTCCTCCTGATAAGCCGCAATTAAGCCTAACTCCACAAAAAAGTTTACGTATCTTTATGGTGGAAGATATTGAGCTTAATGTCACGGTTGCTCGCTCACTGTTAGAGAGCTTAGGCCATCAGGTTACGGTCGCCATGACCGGTGAAGAAGCTAAACAACGATTTACGCCCGATCAGTTTGATTTGGTTTTCTTAGATATCCAACTGCCGGATATGACCGGGTTTGATGTGGCGCAGTTTTATCGAGAGACTTACTCCTCATTACCACCACTCGTTGCGTTGACCGCCAATGTCTTGAAAGATAAGCAGCAGTATCAAACCCAAGGATTAGATGATGCGATAAGTAAGCCGCTTTCGGTGCAAGCGGTGCAAGCGGTGATCAGTAAAGTTATTGCTCAGCAGCCATTTCAGATCGAGGCTACGAATATCCCTGATGTTGATCCTGCAGAGCCTTGCTATCAAGAGTTATGTGGTCGTTTGCTCGATCTCGACATGTTAAATTCTTATCTCGATATTGTCGGGCCTCAACCCATGTTAGAAAGCGTTGAGATGCTTGAAAAAATGATGCCGAGTTATTTAGAGGTCTTGGATTCTAATATGGTGGCGAAAGATCAAGCTGGCATTGTCTCTGAGGCTCATAAAATTAAAGGTGCAGCAGGTTCAATCGGCTTAAAACGAATTCAAAGTGTTGCACAAAAAGCTCAGTCTCCGGATGCGCCAGCATGGTGGGAAAATATTACCGATTGGGTCGATGAAATAAAAAATGAATACCGTAATGATATTCAGGTGTTAAAACAGTGGTTAGAGCAAAGGAGATAACATGAAAAAATATGGCTTAATGATACTCACTTTTTTATTGTCAGCGTGTGCAACGTCGCCGCAAGTCAATTGGCAGGCAAGTAATGCGGCACTATTTTCTCAGACCGCTATTCAGTTAAAAAGCAACTTATGGACCGATCGGATGCCCAAAATAGCCTTAACTGAGGGGGCCACTGAACTCGATTTCACCGACAATTTAAACGGTACTCTAGTGCTAGAAACTTCAGGTCAATTGCCAGCGGATTTAACCCTGTTTCAATTAGTGTTCAGACAAGGAGATGAAATCTGGTCGCTTGAGGGCTCTGAGTTAGAACTTCGCACACCAAGTGAAAATAATTGGGAAGTGGTATTTAACAGCACGCTATCGGTGGATATTAACCGTTCAGTGAGTGTAGCGTTGGGGATACGAGACAGTTTGGGTGAGACGTGGTTAGTCGAGCATCAAGTCTCGATTGATAAAGTCTATTAACGAATACCTAGGGTCTGTTGACTTTAAAGTCGACTTTAAAACTAGCGGTCTTTCGCTTCGAACATCTCGTCATCTATACATATGGCGATTGATACATGTCTCGCTTAACGGCTGCTCTAAAAAATTCGCGAGCACCTGTAGACCCAGTGATTTCGGTATGATGACCATAAAAAAGCCTCGATCATCTGTCGAGGCTTTTTTAATCACATACTCGCTTACTCAGTGATATCGCCACAGAAGCGATAGCCTTCACCATGAATGGTCGCGATGATTTCTGGTGTACCAGAGATCGATTCAAAATGCTTACGAATACGACGGATGGTAACGTCAACGGTGCGATCATGAGGCTTAAGTTCACGACCGGTCATTTTCTTCAATAGATCGGCACGAGTTTGAATTTTCCCCGGATTCTCACAGAAATGAAGCAGAGCACGGAATTCTGAACGTGGCAGCTTGTAACCTTCACCATGTGGGCTGATCAAAGAACGACTATTGATATCCAATACCCAGCCATTAAATTGATACTTTTCAACCGAACGCTTTTCTTCGTGAGCAACGTTGGCATTCATTGAACGGCTCAATAAGTTACGCGCACGGATGGTTAATTCACGAGGGTTAAAAGGTTTGGTGATGTAATCGTCAGCACCAATTTCAAGGCCTAGAATTTTATCAACTTCATTATCACGGCCGGTTAAAAACATTAACGCAACATCAGCTTGTTCACGAAGCTCACGAGCAAGCAGTAAGCCGTTTTTACCCGGTAGGTTAATGTCCATGATGACTAAGTTAATGGGATTATCCGACAGTATTTGGTGCATCTCTTCACCGTTACTGGCTTCAAAAACAGCGTATCCCTCTGCTTCAAAAATACTTTTTAATGTGTTGCGAGTGACTTGCTCGTCTTCAACGATAAGAATCTGCGGGGTTTGCATTTGGCGGTACCTAAACTTGTGAAAAAATTGTACTAATAGAACTTATTCTAGGCAAAAACATAACATACAAGAAACTTTATGTTGATAATAAATCAAAGTATCTTGAAAAATCACCTCAACTGCCGCCGTCCTTGGTGTATTTGCTATAAAGATCCATCACCTTTCACTTCTATTAGCCTTTGAGCGGATTCTATAATGTTAACAGCATGCTAACAACGCCCAAATGTTAATTCCAATCACTTTGTTGATTTATATCAAGAGTTGCAATGTAACAGATATGAATAGTAATAACGAGATGTAAAAAGAGATGATCAATGAAAACCTATGGTACGCTTACACTCAAGTCACGCTGCTGTTCCCAACAAGGAGTATTGAAGGGAATTTTGCGATTATTACCGCATGGAACCCACGAAGTGTTCGCTTGTCAGAAGATGAGAATCGGCGAAATAATCGACGTTTACAGCAAACTTTAATCGGCTATGATTTGACCGATGTTATCGTTGGTAATGATGATTTTAGTTGGTATGAAGAGAGTTTTGCGGTCGTGATGCCTCTCGCTGACGCGGTGGTTTTAGCTGGCCAGTTTGCGCAAAATGCGCTTTATTACGTACAAGATGGACAACTTATTTTGCAATCTTGCCTTGATCATCAACGATTCGATTTAGGGTCATTATCAAGCAAAATCACATCACCTTAAACCGAGTCATGTAACAGATTTACTTATTCCTTGCGATTTGAAACGGTAGCGGTGGGTGTGAGTACTCGATCAGCAAGTTGATTATTATTGGCGCTGATTAAGACACATACACTTACTCGCGATGTTACCACTTCTTGTCGTTGGGCGATTAGAATCATGGAGGAACAATGAACGATATAACACCGGATCTGTGTGATAAGTACCCATCACAAGTTACGCTACTTAATCTACCACTACAAAATTTTGGCATGCGTAGTGCATTTTGGGGAGAGATAGTCACTGTACGTTGCTATCATGATAACTCAAAAGTCAAAGAGATTCTCAGTCAACCAGGTAAAGGTAAAGTTTTGGTTGTTGATGGTAATGGTTCTTGCCAAAAAGCCTTAATGGGCGATCAAGTTGCGATCATGGCAATTGAAAACGGCTGGGAAGGTGTGATCATTAATGGTGCCATCCGCGATGTCGTGGCGATGTCACAAATGGATTTAGGGATTAAAGCGTTAGGTACCTCGCCCTTTAAAACTGACAAGCGTGGTGCAGGAGAGGTCAATGTGACTCTAACTTTGCACAACCAAATGGTTCAACCTGGGGATTATCTGTATGCCGATTGGAATGGTATTTTACTCTCTGAGCAATCGCTAACGTTGGCTTAAAACCGAAAGCCGATACCGAACTCAATACCCTGTTGCCATTCTTGATAGTCAAGGGTGGCGTGTAAATCTAAGTTTTCCGATAGACGTAGGCGACTTGATAGCTCTGCTGAAAAGGCGTCATAGCGACGTTTTTGGTCATCGTATTTTGTCGATGAATAAAGGGTACTCTTAACCGAGATTCGCTCGTTAACTTTGTAACTCACACCGCTTAAAAAGCCATTACTAGCGTCATTGATTGAGGCGCTTGATGAGTTAATCCTCGCACCGACATAAAGATCAACGTTACGAAAGACATTGTAAGCGTAGCCACTATCAATTACCCAACTATCGAAAGTTTGGCTATTGGGGTCACTGTAGAGAAAAACGGTGTGCGCAGAGCGGGAGGGCTCAGAAGGTAAGGAGGGGAGCGTTACCGCGTGGGCGCTTAATGCTAGCCATAAGCCAGATAGAGCGATCAGTATGCGCATGGTATCCTCCTTGTTACCGAGCTTTGTTTCACGTTGAACACTATTTAAGCATAAAATTCCCCGCTTTGCAGAGAGAAATTATCTTGAATTTATCTCTATGATTAATGGATGGGTGATAAAGCTCGGTTTTGTTTATCTTTATTGAGCGAATGATTATTTAAAATGCATAGAATGTTAAACTTTTTATTGACTCTGCAACAAGAAATAAGGTAAACGTAGATAAACGCCCACAGAAAGTGATTTATCATCGTGATGACATTGTTCAGCCTAGTAATGACCACCACCATTATTACCACCGACACTACGCATGTTGGGGCGGGCTGCTGAGCGTAAAATTTCACAAGAAAAAGGCCTGTATCCCCACCGATACAGGCCTTTTTTTATACCTATTATTTTGACGAGTTTGGAGAAAGGGATGCGAGTATTAAAATTTGGAGGTTCATCATTAGCGGATGCTGAACGTCTATTGAGAGCGGCCGATATTATCGTTAACAATGCTCAACAAGAAGACGTGGCCATTGTGCTTTCAGCACCGGGTAAAACCACCAATAAGCTAGTGGCGATTATCGATACGGCGTTACGTCATGGTGATGTTGAAAGGCAAGTGCTTGAACTGGAACAGTCATTCCAACGTTTGTTTAGTGATATTCAAGCTCAGCTCCCCAAGATAGACGGCGCTGCTTATCATCGACAAGTAGATCAATCTATGACTCAACTGCGTCAGTTTGTGCATGGTATTCATCTGTTAGGCATGTGTCCTGATAATGTCAATGCGCGGATCATCAGTAAAGGTGAGCGTATTTCTATACAGCTAATGAAAGCGGTCATCCAAGCCAAAGGTTTAGCGGTCAATTTAATTGATCCAGTTCAGTATCTCATCGCTAAAGGTGATTATCTGGAAGCCATGGTCGATGTTGAACTTTCGACACAAAACTTTTTACAGTCCCCATTACCCAAGCAACATGTCCATATCATGCCTGGTTTCACCGCAGGTAATAAAAAAGGTGAGCTGGTTTGTTTAGGGCGTAATGGATCGGATTATTCGGCGGCAGTATTGGCGGCGTGTTTACGCGCAGAATGTTGTGAAATCTGGACCGACGTTGATGGCGTGTATAACTGTGACCCTCGTTTGGTTGCCGATGCTCGCTTACTCAAGTCGCTTAGCTATCAAGAAGCAATGGAGTTGTCTTATTTTGGTGCTTCGGTGTTGCACCCCAAAACTATCGCCCCAATCGCTCAATTCCATATCCCATGTTTGATCAAAAACAGCTTTAATCCGCAAGGGGCGGGGACATTAATTGGTCAAGATACGGGTGAAGATCAACTGGCGATCAAAGGCATCACGACCTTGAATCATTTGACCATGGTTAACGTATCCGGACCGGGTATGAAGGGTATGGTTGGTATGGCGAGTCGTGTATTCGGTGCAATGTCTACTGCTGGGGTATCGATTGTCTTGATCACTCAGTCGTCTTCTGAATACAGCATTAGCTTTTGTATTGAAGCCCAAGATAAACGGTTAGCTCAACAAGCATTAGCCGAAGCATTTGAGTTGGAACTAAAAGAAGGCTTGTTGGAGCCGGTTGAGTTTATGAACGATTTGTCGATCATTACATTGGTTGGTGATGGCATGCGCACCTCACGTGGCGTGGCGGCGCAGTTTTTTGCTTCGTTAACCGAAGCACATGTCAACATTGTTGCCATTGCTCAAGGCTCTTCCGAACGAGCGATTTCTGCGGTGATCCCAGAAGATAAAGTCTCACCTGCCATTAAAGCGTGTCACGAAAATTTGTTTAACTCAAAACATTTCCTTGATGTGTTTGTGGTTGGCATCGGTGGTGTTGGCGGTGAACTGGTGGATCAAATTTATCGTCAACAAACCAAACTTGCTGCCAAAGGTATCGTGATCCGCGTCTGTGGTTTAGCGAATAGTAAAGGGTTATTACTCGATGCTGACGGCCTGCCATTAGAGCATTGGCGAGACAGAATGAGCGCCGCGACGGAGGCTTTCTCTTTAGCTAATTTAACCGCTCTGGTTCAACGCAATCATATTATTAATCCAGTATTAGTCGATTGTACGTCTAGCGAAGTGATTGCTAGCCAATATGCCGATTTTCTTGCCGCAGGCTTTCATGTGGTGACGCCTAATAAAAAAGCCAATACAGGTAGCATGGCTTACTATCAGCAATTACGTAATGTAGCTCGTCAGTCGCGCCGTAAATTAATGTATGAAACTACCGTCGGTGCTGGTCTACCGGTTATTGAAAATTTACAAAACTTGATTGCCGCAGGGGATGAACTTGAGCAATTTAACGGTATTTTATCCGGTTCTCTCTCGTTTATTTTTGGTAAATTGGATGAGGGACTGACTTTTAGTCAGGCGACGTTATTAGCCAAAGAGAAAGGCTTTACTGAGCCGGATCCCCGAGATGATTTGTCTGGGATTGATGTAGCGCGTAAGTTACTAATTTTGGCTCGTGAATCTGGTTTAGCGCTTGAACTGAATGATGTCGAGGTTGAGCCAGCTTTACCACCGGGTTTTGATGCTTCAGGCAGTGTTGAAGCGTTTATTGCTCGTTTACCACAAGCTGACCACTATTTTGCACAGTTAGTTGATCAAGCGCGTCAGCAAGGCTGTGTACTTCGCTACGTAGCAGAAATTTGCGCTGGACGTTGTCAAGTTCGTCTCGCGATGGTTGATGAAAACGACCCGATGTTTAAGGTCAAAGACGGTGAGAATGCACTGGCATTTTACAGCCGTTATTATCAGCCGATCCCGTTGGTACTTCGTGGCTATGGTGCTGGTACTGAGGTCACAGCTGCGGGTGTTTTTGCCGATGTGATGCGGACATTAGGCTGGAAGTTAGGGGTTTAAGCGATGAGTTCAAGTGATATGAGTGTAGTAGTTTACGCGCCAGCCTCGATTGGGAATGTGAGCGTCGGTTTTGATGTTCTGGGTGCCGCCGTCTCTCCGATTGATGGCAGTTTATTAGGCGACCGAGTGTGCGTTCAAGCGGGGAGCCGGCCTTTTGAACTCAAAACCGCGGGGCGCTTTGTCGATAAACTGCCTAGCGATCCTGAGCAAAATATTGTTTATGACTGTTGGACGGTATTTGTTCGTGAATTAACCATCAAGCAGATCGCCGTAAAGCCTCTCGTGATGACCCTAGAGAAAAACATGCCGATTGGATCTGGACTTGGTTCTAGCGCTTGTTCAATTGTTGCCGCGCTCGATGCCTTAAATCGCTTTCATGGCCAACCATTGAACGAGACTGAATTACTGGCATTAATGGGGGAAATGGAAGGGAAAATCTCTGGTGGCATTCATTATGATAATGTCGCACCATGCTACTTAGGTGGTTTACAACTGATGATTGAGGAGCAAGGCATAATCAGCCAACCTGTACCGGGTTTTGATCAGTGGTTTTGGGTCATGGCTTACCCTGGGATCAAAGTTTCAACCGCTGAAGCTCGGGCTATTTTACCCGCTCAATATCGTCGTCAAGATGTGATTGCTCATGGACGTCATCTGGCTGGCTTTATCCATGCTTGCCATACTCAGCAACCGGAATTGGCTGCCACGATGATCAAAGATGTGATTGCTGAGCCATATCGTGAAAAACTGTTACCTGGTTTTAGCCAAGCCCGCGAGTATGCCAAATCTGCCGGGGCTCTGGTCACGGGGATCTCAGGTAGCGGGCCAACTTTATTTAGTATTTGTCAGCAGCAAGACGTTGCCGAGCGCGTTGCGAAGTGGCTTGAAAAAAATTATTTACAAAATGAACAAGGATTCGTGCATATTTGTCGTCTAGACAAGCAAGGATCACAAGTAACAGGAAGTCAATTATGAAGCTGTACAACATCAAAGAAAATGATCAACAAGTCTCTTTTGCCCAAGCCGTTCGCCAAGGCTTAGGTCGTAATCAGGGGCTCTTTTTCCCCGCACAACTACCGACATTTAGTGATATTGACGCGCTATTAGATGAAGATTTTATCTCGCGTAGCAGTAAAATTTTATCTGCGTTAATTGGTGATGAACTGGCCGCGGAAAAAGTGACTGAGATGGTCAATCAGGCGTTCCAATTTCCCGCGCCGATTAAAGCGATCAACCAAGGTATTTATGCATTAGAGCTTTTTCATGGACCGACGCTAGCGTTTAAAGATTTTGGTGGCCGCTTCATGGCTCAATCTCTCGCGGCGGTCTCTGATGGCGGTAAAATTACTATTCTCACTGCGACATCCGGTGATACAGGAGCGGCTGTTGCCCATGCTTTTTATGGTATGCCTAACATTAATGTGGTGATTTTGTACCCGAAAGGAAAAATTAGTCCGTTACAAGAAAAGCTATTTTGTACCCTAGGCGGCAACATTCATACCATTGCGGTGAACGGTGACTTTGATGCTTGCCAAGCACTAGTCAAGCAAGCCTTTGATGATGCCGATCTGCGTCAGCAAATCGGCCTTAATTCAGCTAACTCGATTAATATTAGTCGTTTAATGGCGCAAATTTGTTATTACTTTGAAGCGGTTGCTCAGCTTAGTAAAGCGGAGCGAGAAAACTTAGTCATCAGTGTCCCTAGCGGCAATTTTGGTAACTTGACGGCTGGCTTATTTGCTAAAGCCATGGGGTTACCGGTCAAACGTTTTATCGCCGCAACTAATGCCAATGATACCGTGCCACGTTATCTTGAGACGGGAAAATGGGATCCGAAACCAACCGTCGCCACCACCGCCAATGCGATGGATGTGAGTCAGCCGAACAACTGGCCACGTATTGAAGAGCTATGTCGATTACAAAGCTGGGGTTTAGATACGTTAGGTAAAGGCTCAGTCTTGGATAATGAAAGCGCTCAAGCGGTACAAGAACTCAATGAGCTTGGCTATTTGTGTGAGCCACATGGTGCGATTGGTTATCGTCTCTTAACTCAGCAATTACAACCAGGTGAAACCGGGTTATTTTTATGTACCGCGCATCCTGCGAAGTTTAAAGAAGTGGTTGATGATATTTTAGGTAGCGATATTGATCTTCCTGCCCCGCTTGCTAAACATGCCGTAATGACTTTGCTTTCTGAACAGCTTGATGCGGATTTTGCGCAATTGAAAGCGCGCTTAGTGGCTTTGTAATATTGAGTTTACGCTCGAACTGTCATGCGAAGTCGTGTCGGAATAAATAGAAAACGGCGTCTATAGTCATAGACGCCGTTTTTATATTCAGGGTTATCATATCAAGATAACCACTCAACTCACGATTATAGTGATTCAGTAAAAGTACGTGCAATCACATCGCGTTGTTGTTCGGTCGTCAGTGAGTTAAAACGCACAGCATAACCAGAAACACGAATGGTTAATTGTGGGTATTTTTCTGGGTTAGCGACGGCATCTTCTAACGTTTCACGTTTTAGTACGTTAACGTTTAGGTGTTGACCACCTTCAATACGAGGAGTGGTTTCAACAGCCACTTCACGACTTTCATAATCGCCAAATTCGCTCAGCGCAACGACTTGGTCTGCTTCATAGCCTTTGACTGCCGCTACGCAGCGTGCTTGATTGGTTTGGCTATCGATCAGCCAGATAGAGTTAAGCAGGTCGTCATTGGCGGCTTTAGTGATTTGGATACCTTGGATCATTACTGTCTCCTTGCCCACTGAATGTGGCATTATTGGTGTTAATTTTCAATACGTGTTGAGCTGGGTATTATATAGCTTATATCCCCACTTTAAGTATTGATTTGGGTCAAAAAACATCAATGTTACTTGTTTTTGAATCGGCTGTAGAATTGATCTCAATCAATAAGTCGATAATAAACAATGAGTTCATTTATTTTTTGAATGTTTAAAATAAATTTTAATCTTGTTTTCTTGTAAAATTACTACATTTTTAGGTGTGTTTTTAGCCTGTATTACGTAGCATCAGACAGTTATCTAAATAAAACTGAAAGTAAAAAAGTGACTCAATGACAAGTACGATAGAACCTTCAAAAACCAAATATTTTGGTGCTCATGTCTCTGCTGCTGGTGGTGTTGATCAAGCGCCGATCCGCGCTCACCAAATAGGAGCGAATGCTTTTGCCTTATTTACTAAAAATCAGCGCCAATGGGCGGCTAAGCCTTTAGATATCGAGACGATAAAAGCGTTTAAAGCCAATTGCGCACGACTAGGTTTTAACCATGACCACATTTTGCCGCATGATTCTTATTTGATTAATTTAGGCGCACCAGAGGCGGATAAGCTTGCCAAATCAAGAGCGGCGTTTATTGATGAGATGCAACGTTGCCGACAATTAGGATTATCACTACTCAATTTTCATCCGGGTAGTCATTTGAAGCAAATCTCTGAAAGTGAATGCCTTCGTCATATTGCTCAATCGATAAACTTAGCTCATCAGGCCGTTCCTGACGTTGTTGCGGTGATTGAAAACACGGCCGGTCAGGGGAGCAATTTAGGTTGGCGTTTTGAGCAGCTTGCCGAAATCATCGAACAAGTGGATGATCAATCGAGAGTCGGCGTTTGCCTTGATACATGCCATACCTTTGCCGCTGGTTATGATTTACGAACTAAAGCCGATTGTGAGCAGACTTTCGCACTTTTTGATCAGATCGTTGGTATGCATTATTTGCGTGCCATGCATATTAATGATTCAAAATCCCCCTTGGGTAGCCGAGTCGATCGTCATCACTCATTAGGGCAAGGTGAGATTGGATGGGCATGCTTTGAGTATATCGCTCAAGATAGCCGATTTAATGGTATCCCTTTGATTTTAGAAACGATTGATCCTGATATCTGGGCGCAAGAAATTCAAACACTACGAGATTATCATCACCAAGCGTTGTCGGTTTGATTAATCGAGTCCATCTGCCTATCTGCAATCGGAGGTCGTTTGAGTATACAATGGGCTGACTATTCATATTATGGGGCTTTTTTATGGGGCAATCATTGACTTGGCATGAGGTTATTGGTCATGAAAAACAGCAAAGCTATTTTAAAAATACGCTAGCCTTTGTTGAACAAGAAAGACGGTCTGGAAAAGTAATTTATCCTCCGGTAACAGAGGTTTTTAACGCTTTTCGTTTAACGGAATTTCATGATGTTAAGGTAGTGATTCTTGGTCAGGATCCTTACCATGGGCCAAACCAAGCTCATGGTCTTTGTTTTTCGGTGTTACCACAAGTTAAGACGCCGCCTTCATTAGTGAATATATATAAAGAGCTGGCACAAGATATCAGAGGGTTTAGCATCCCGAACCATGGCTACCTAAAAAGTTGGGCCGATCAAGGCGTTCTTCTACTCAATACTGTATTAACTGTCGAGCAGGGTAAGGCTCACTCTCATGCAAACAGTGGCTGGGAAACGTTTACTGATCGTGTCATTGAAGCATTAAATCAATACGGACAAGGGATTGTCTTTTTATTATGGGGAGCTCATGCACAAAAAAAAGGCAAGATGATCGATCGTCAGCGTCATCATGTTTTAGAGGCCCCGCATCCTTCTCCCCTCTCTGCCCATCGTGGTTTTTTAGGCTGCAAACACTTTTCAATGACGAATCAATTGCTTGAACAGCAAGGTAAGCAAGCTATCGATTGGCAACCGAAATTGGATGTCTGATAGCGCGAGATCTTGAAGGGTTGGCTGTTTTTTGAGCTATACTGAACAATCAAACCAAAGAATACGATTGGTTTACGATCAGTCAGGGAGGCTCATCATGATGTTAGAAAGGATCCGTCGCGAACATGAGTACATGGCTCGTCTACTCACCATACTGCGCGAAAAGTTACAGTTGCTCAATACAGAGCAGCTGATCAACTATAGTCTGATTAAAGAAATTGTTGATTATTTAGGCTCTCATTCTCAATCTGTTCATCACCCGAAAGAGAATGTGCTTTATCACTACTATCAGCAGAACTACCCCACGACTCCGATGGTCGAAAACTTGGAGCAAGAACATGAGTTGCTGGCTGAGCAGACGCAAGCATTTTTGTTGATCGTAGAAATGATTTTGCAAGATGCTGTCGTGCCTCAAGATGTCTTTATCGAAAAATTGACCGATTTTATTGAACAGCAGCAGCGTCACCTAGAGTTAGAAGAGCAGTCGGTTTTTCCATTGATTGAAGATGCTTTTAGTATTTCAGATTGGCAGCAGGTTGAATCTATCTGGAGTGGCCACGAAGATGATCCTGTCTTTGGCGAAACCATCGCTGATCGATTCACCCAGTTGGCTCGGCGAGTCAGGAAAAGTGAGTCAGAGTGCATTTAGATAATAAGATGACCATCAATAATAAGGCGCACCGAATAGCTCAGTGCGCCTTATTACATAGTTACAGTTTTATGCTGTCGAGATCCAAGCAGACATCCATATCAAGTAGCTCTTTCTCTAAGCGTTTTTTATCCCGTATTGCTTCAATTTCTCTCCACATTCGTTTCACTGGTTTACTGCGGCTAGCGCGAATCTTGGTCATTTCCATGTCTAGTAGTTGATCAAAGTGCAAGTCATCCATAAGCAAGCCTCATTGTCATAAGTCATTCTCCCTCTCCACTGCATACCGCCATAGCTTCGCTGATGAGATACTCGTTCATTAAAGAGCACAACGGACGGCATCTATCGCAGGTATCCTGTGGGTTGGGTCTACATCGTAAACATCATGCTAGATATTCCCTTCCTACTTGAAGTTACAGCACTTAAGTTAAGATCTTACATCAACCAGCTTGTTTTATGATGTAAGTCCGCGCTGCATCTCATTGCGATTTGGGTATAGCATATGAAACTTAATCTTAGCCATGATTCATTTCTCATTTATGACTTTTTATCGATTGAACGGCTTTTTTTTCGTTGTTCTTTCACATTTTTGAACTTTTTTCTGTACAAAAAAGACGCAATCGATTCGCGCAAACGTTTTTATTGCCAGAAAAATCTTGTTAATAAAACGTTACATTCAACGCTAGCAATTGACTGCTTGATGATTTATTGCTCGCTTGGTTGTGTTTTATGACATTTTACTGACAAAAAATTCAGTCATGCACTGTGATAGCTAGATTCTCAGCCAATGAGATTAGGATTATGCAACATGAGGTTTGTGCGGTTTTTTTATTCTGTTTTGTTAGTGTTTTGTTTGTTTTTTATTGGTTTATTTGGGGTTTAATGGTCGTGTTTGTGTTAATAAATGGTGACTTTATAGTAAAAAATAACATAAAAATGAGTTATGTTGCATATTGATTTTTGCTGGTTGAGGTAGCATTATCCGCCCGTCAAAAAATTTACTGCATTATTTTAACGACCTAAAAAGTGTTGAATCACGCTTAATGGCTCCCGTAATACGAATTATTTTCTGGGATGCTCATTCACCTTTTCGTGCTGATCGGCTGGTCAACTCAACACACATTCTAAGAGAGGTTCTTGTGACAGACTTAATTAATTTAATGAACGACCTGCTTTGGGGATCGATTCTGGTTTATCTTTTAGTCGGGGTAGGGATTTACTTTACGGTCCGTTTAGGATTTATCCAGTTTCGTCATTTCGGTCATATGTTCAGTGTATTGAGAAACAGCCGAAAATCAGACCAATCTGGTATCTCTTCTTTCCAAGCCTTATGCACCAGCTTAGCGGCTCGTGTTGGTACCGGTAATATGGCGGGGGTTGCGGTCGCTTTGACATTAGGTGGTCCTGGTGCCATTTTTTGGATGTGGATGACGGCGATGCTTGGTATGGCGACGTCTTTCGCGGAAAGTACTCTAGCTCAGCTGTATAAAACCCGTGATAGAGATGGAAACTATCGTGGTGGTCCCGCTTATTACATGGAAAAAGGCTTAGGCATGCGTTGGATGGGCGTGCTGTTTTCTATCTTCCTTATCATCGCTTTCGGTTTAGTGTTCAATGCAGTGCAAGCCAATTCGATTTCCAGTGCGATGCACACCGCTTTTGGTTTTGATCCGCTTTATGTTGGCATCGCGATTGTTCTCATCTCTTCGTTTGTGATTTTTGGTGGGATTCGTAAGATTGCTCGTACTGCCGAGCTGATTGTACCGATCATGGCCTTGGCCTATATTTTGATTGCTATGGTCGTGGTGATCCTAAACATCGAAAAGTTACCGTCAGTACTAAGCTTAGTGTTTAGAAGCGCGTTTGGTTTAGAGCAAGCGGCGGCAGGTGGCTTAGGCTATGCGATTGCTCAAGCAATGATTCATGGTGTTAAACGCGGGTTATTTTCGAACGAAGCGGGCATGGGCTCGGCACCTAACGCGGCAGCTTCTGCCACGCCTTATCCTCCGCATCCAGCCTCACAAGGGTACGTACAGATGCTTGGGGTTTTCGTTGATACGATAGTCATCTGTTCGGCGACCGTTGCGATCATTCTTATGTCTGGAGAGTATGTTCCTCACGGTGAAATTACCGGTATTGAGCTTACCCAGCGTGCACTGAGTTCACAAGTTGGTGATTGGGGAAGTATTTTTATTGCCTTAGCGATTTTCTTCTTCGCCTTTACCTCCATTATTGCCAATTACTCTTATGCTGAAACCAACCTGATTTTCCTTGAGCATAATAATAAAAAAGGCTTGGTAGTTTTTCGAATGATCGTGCTGGGCATGGTGATGTTCGGTTCGCTTGCAACATTACCTACCGTTTGGTCGATGGCTGATGTTACGATGGGCTTGATGGCGATTGTCAACTTAATTGCGATTTTGCTGCTCTCAGGAACGGTGGTTAAATTGGCGAAAGACTACAACCGTCAACTGAAAGCCGGTAAGTTACCAACCTTTGATGCCAACGATTACCCAGAGCTAAAATCTCAGTTAGAAGATGGTATTTGGGACAGCAAAAGCAAATAATCGCCGAGGATGACCTGTTATGAGGGTTCATCTTTGCTGGTGGCCAGTTAAGCCTATCGTTAGGCTCAATGGATAAGATAGAAAAAGCCATGCAGACAATGTGTGGCTTTTTTTGTTAATCTAACGACTCAACTCTCTAAGTAAAACGATATTAGGATAGAACAATGCTGATTGTGGTTTCTCCTGCTAAAACTCTGGATTATGAATCGCCTTTACCAAGTCAAGAGCACACTCAACCGGAACTGATCGAGCACTCCAAGCTGCTGATTGACGTCTGTCGTCAATTAACTCCCGACGATATTTCAGCATTAATGAAAGTCAGTGATACGATTGCTGGATTAAACGTCGCTCGTTTTGCACAGTGGAGTGAGCAGTTTAGCTTAGACAACGCCCGCCAAGCGATTTTCGCTTTTAAAGGTGATGTATATACCGGTCTTGATGCGCAAAGCTTATCTGAAGAGAGTTTGCGTTTTGCTCAGCAGCATCTACGGATGTTATCAGGCTTATATGGTTTACTTAAGCCGCTCGATTTAATGCAGCCTTATCGTTTAGAAATGGGCACCAAATTAGCCAATCCTCGTGGTGGTAATTTGTATCAATTTTGGGGTTCTATCATTACTGAAAAGCTCAATCAGGCGATTGAGGTACAAGGCGATAATGTGCTGATCAATTTGGCCTCGAACGAATATTTTAAAGCGGTGAAAATCAATCAGCTTAATGCACAAGTGATCACGCCAATTTTTAAAGACGCCAAAAACGGACAATATAAAGTGATCAGTTTTTATGCTAAAAAAGCTCGCGGCATGATGGCGCGTTATATTATTGATAATCAAGTCACCTCGGTTGAAGAGCTGACCCATTTCACCACCGCTGGCTATTACTTTGTACCTCAAGAGTCGAGCCCTACCGAGCTGGTCTTTAAGCGTGAAGAGCAATAACGCCACGATGATGTTGTGGAATAATAGATGGCATTAACCACAGACGCTGGAGAGGGAAAAACCATGTGGCAATGGCTAAAACAGACACTGGCTCGCTACGATGCATGGTGTCAACAGATGGGGTTAACGCCCGAACAAAAGCGCAGTTGTGTGGCTTATCGAGCGGATCCCGCGCGTCATACTGAGCGTGATGGTTCACCCGATTCGCGCGCTTAAGGTATAGTACTGTGCAATTATTTGATACCCACTGTCACTTGGACTTACCTGTTTTTGAATCGACATTAGCCAGCGATTTAGCTCAAGCTAAAACGCAAGGCGTTGAGCGCTTTCTCATTCCATCGACAAGTCCGGAGAGCTGGGAGAGAATTGAGCAGTTAGTGTCACGCGACTCAGATTGTCTTTTCTATGCGCTTGGCATTCACCCTCATTTTATTCCTTTATCAACTCCTGCCCAATTATTACAACAATTAGAGCATAAGCTTTCGGTTGCTCAGCACGCCTGTGTGGCGATTGGCGAATGTGGTTTGGATGCGCTGATTGATCAACCCGCAGAGCGTCAAGAAGCACTCCTGATTGGACAGCTTTCCATCGCTCAAGCTTTTCAGAAGCCAGTCATTCTTCATAGTCGTAAAACCCATCAGCGGCTCATACAGATGATAAAGCAGATGAAATTTACCCAAGGTGGTGTTTTACACGCGTTTTCAGGCAGTAGGCAAGAGGCGAAGCAGTTTATTGATTTAGGGTTTAAATTAGGCGTAGGCGGTGTGATTACTTATCCAAGAGCCAATAAAACGCGTCAAGCTATTGCTTCGGTATCGATTGAAGACTTAGTGCTTGAAACCGATGCACCGGATATGCCGCTATTGGGCTATCAAGGTCAAGTTAATTGTCCTTTACGACTGCCTTTGGTGCTGCGGGAGTTGGCTAGGTTACATCAAACAGAGCCTGAGCAGATTGCGCCCATTATTTGGCAAACCAGCCATAGGTTGTTTGGTCTTTCTACCGCCGATGAGCGTGATGAGAGTAACAAATAAGTTTATCAATAGTGATTCGTGTCACATAAGTGTGTGAATGGATTATTAATCTTATAAGAAAGTGTGAGGAAGGCATTATTTTATTGTGGTTGAGATAAGTATAATCGCTTCGCTTTTGAGCTCTATTTTGCCACACGCCAACACCTAATTAACTTCTAACTTATAAGGAAGCCATAAACTATGAGCCTGTTTATGAGCCTAATCGGAATGGTTGTACTACTGGGAATCGCAGTATTACTCTCATCAAACCGTAAAGCTATCAATATCAGAACCGTGGGTGGTGCTTTTGCTATCCAATTTTCCCTTGGCGCATTCATTTTGTATGTACCATGGGGTCAAGAACTCCTTCGTGGTCTCTCTGACGCAGTGTCGAATGTTATCAACTATGGTAATAACGGTACTGAGTTTATGTTTGGTGGCCTAGTTTCTGGTAAAATGTTTGAAGTATTTGGTGGCGGAGGCTTCATCTTTGCTTTTCGCGTACTACCAACACTTATTTTCTTCTCTGCATTAATCTCAGTTCTGTATTACCTCGGCGTTATGCAATGGGTTATCCGAATTTTAGGTGGTGCGTTACAGAAAGCATTAGGCACTTCTCGCGCAGAATCAATGTCAGCGGCTGCGAACATTTTCGTTGGTCAAACCGAAGCACCACTTGTGGTTCGTCCGTTTGTACCTAAGATGACGCAATCTGAACTGTTTGCGGTGATGTGTGGTGGTCTAGCTTCTATTGCTGGTGGTGTTCTAGCGGGTTACGCATCAATGGGCGTGCCAATTGAATACTTAGTTGCGGCATCATTCATGGCGGCACCAGGTGGTCTACTGTTTGCTAAAATCATCATGCCTGAAACCGATAAGCCGGTTGACCAAATCGAAGGTATTGAAGCGGCGGAAGCTGATAAACCAGCTAACGTGATTGATGCGGCGGCAGGCGGTGCTTCAGCTGGTCTGCAACTAGCACTAAACGTTGGTGCGATGTTAATTGCTTTCATCGGTTTGATCGCTCTTATCAACGGTATGCTTGGTGGTATCGGTGGTTGGTTCGGTATGCCAGAGCTGACACTAGAGATGATTCTAGGTCTTGTTTTTGCTCCTCTTGCATTCCTATTGGGTGTGCCATGGGCGGAAGCGACTATCGCTGGTGAGTTTATCGGTCTAAAAACCGTTGCTAACGAATTCGTAGCTTACTCTCAATTTGCACCGTACCTAAGTGATGCAGCACCAGTTGTACTGACTGAGAAAACCAAAGCGATCATCTCCTTTGCATTGTGTGGTTTTGCTAACTTATCTTCAATTGCGATTTTGTTGGGTGGTTTAGGTAGCTTGGCTCCTTCACGCCGTGGTGATATCGCTCGTATGGGTATCAAAGCTGTGGTTGCTGGTACGCTATCTAACTTGATGGCAGCAACCATTGCTGGCCTATTCCTTTCTTTCTAATTTAGTAAAGAAAACGATATAGACGCCACTTAACACAACCCCGTAGCAAGAGATTGCTGCGGGGTTTTTCTGTTTTGTTGACCAAGAAAACACAGTTCCTTGTCTTTCACACGATAAGGTTCGCTAAGACAGTTTAATAAATGAATTGTCCATGATGGATGATAACGATTATTTTGAGATACAAACCGTTTGCTCTGAGTGTTGTGCTAGGGTTTTGTTGCGAAGAGTTATACTGTAGATCACAGCTTATTCGCCTTTATATGCCCCCAATATTGTGACAATAAAACGAGTGATGGATTCACGGTTTTTATTATCGAACAAGGGTGAAGCAGAGCATCAGAGCGATCGATTGTAATGGAAGCTTGTGGCATAACCATCAACTTCCAACAAGTGGTTGCTTGAGCAATATTGTGTACCGCAATCACAGACGGTTATGCCATGAAGCTTATTGGCATTGTGCGGTGACAGGGATAGCAATTGGTGCAAAACACCGAGTCTTCAAGGAACCAAGTCCGTTCATTTTGTGACTATGTCGAGTGACGTCTTACTCACTAGTCAATGAATTGAATATATTGATCGGAGATAGAAATGAGCGATTTAAAAGCCGCAGCGCTACGCGCACTGAAATTGATGGATTTAACCACATTAAATGATGACGATACGGACGCCAAAGTGATCCAGCTCTGTCATGATGCAAAAAGCCCAGTAGGTAATACGGCGGCGATCTGTATCTACCCACGTTTTATTCCTATTGCTAAGAAGACCCTTCGTGAGCAAGGAACTCCAGAGATCCGTATTGCCACGGTCACCAATTTCCCACACGGTAATGATGATATTGACATCGCGGTGGCTGAAACCAAAGCCGCGGTTGCTTATGGTGCTGATGAGGTTGACGTCGTATTCCCATACCGAGCTTTGATTGCTGGCAATGAACAAGTCGGTTTTGAACTGGTTAAGCAGTGCAAACAAGCTTGCGGTGATATTTTACTGAAAGTCATTATCGAAACGGGTGAGTTAAAACAAGAAGCCTTAATCAAGAAAGCTTCACAAATCAGTATTGAAGCGGGTGCGGATTTTATTAAAACCTCAACCGGTAAAGTGCCTGTCAATGCGACACCTGAGTATGCGCGCATGATGCTTGAAGTGATCCGTGATTTAGGCGTTGCCAAACAGGTAGGTTTTAAACCTGCCGGTGGCGTACGTACCGCAGAAGATGCTGCGCAATATTTAGCCATGGCGGATGATATTCTTGGCCAAGGTTGGGCTGATAGCCGTCATTATCGCTTCGGCGCTTCGAGTCTGTTAACTAACTTATTAAATACGTTAGAGGTGACCGATCAACAAGCCGATCCTAGCGCTTATTAATCATTAACGAGCAAGTAAGTAGTGCTAAGCATTACTTACTTTGTTTTTCCCTCGATAATTTCAGCATCTGCAAAGTGCTAAGCAGAAGACTTCATACAGCGAAGTGTGAGTCCAATTAACAATGGTGCTAACCATTAAGACATGCGATTTTAAAGAGGGCCTGAAAGATGAGCAAAAGCATCTAGGAGGCTTATATGTCTACATCTAATGTATTCTTACCACAAGAAATTATTCGTAGAAAACGCGATGGTGAAGTTTTAACGCGCGATGAAATTTATTTTTTCATCCAAGGTGTGGCTGATAATAGCGTTTCAGAAGGGCAAATTGCTGCCTTTGCGATGGCCATTTATTTTCAAGAAATGACCATGCCAGAGCGTATAGCACTGACTTGTGCGATGCGTGACTCGGGAATGGTTATCGACTGGGCGCACATGAATTTTGATGGCCCGATCGTGGATAAACACTCTACCGGTGGCGTTGGCGATGTGACGTCATTAATGCTCGGCCCTATGGTGGCCGCTTGTGGTGGCTACGTTCCTATGATCTCTGGGCGAGGCTTGGGGCACACCGGCGGTACGCTAGATAAGCTAGAAGCGATCCCCGGCTACAACATTATGCCCAGTAATGAGCTGTTTGGTGAGGTGACCAAACACGCTGGCGTCGCGATCATTGGTCAAACCGGCAATTTAGCACCAGCGGATAAACGGGTATATGCGACCCGTGATATCACCGCCACGGTGGACAATATCTCGTTGATTACTGCATCGATTTTATCGAAAAAGCTCGCAGCAGGTCTAGATGCCTTAGTGATGGACGTCAAAGTCGGTTCAGGTGCGTTTATGCCAACCTATCAAGCGTCTGAAGAGTTAGCGAAATCGATTGTTGCGGTGGCGAACGGTGCTGGCACCAATACTACGGCTATTTTAACCGATATGAATCAAGTATTGGCTTCATCTGCAGGTAATGCTCTCGAGGTTCGTGAAGCGGTTCGTTTCTTAACCGGTGAATATCGCAACCCGCGTTTATTAGAAGTGACCATGGCCTCGTGCATCGAGATGTTATTGTTAGCCAAATTAGCCAAAGATCCTCAAGAGGCGCGCACTAAATTACAAACCGTGCTCGATAACGGTCAAGCGGCAGAGCGGTTTGGTAAAATGGTCGCAGGACTGGGTGGCCCTAATGACTTTGTTGAACACTACGACCGTTATTTAGAAAAAGCCGAGGTGGTAAAACCCGTTTATGCGCAGCAAGCCGGCGTAGTTTCTGCCATGGACACGCGCGCGATTGGTATGGCGGTCGTCAGTATGGGCGGCGGACGCCGAGTGGCGACCGATACGATTGACTATGCGGTCGGCTTTGATCAATTCATTCGTTTAGGTGAAATAGCTGATAGCAATAAACCACTGGCGGTGATTCATGCCCGCAATGAAGAACAGTGGGAGATTGCTGCGAAAGCACTTCAACAAGCCGTTAAGATTGGCGGCAATTATCAAGAAACTCCGGAAATCTATCGTCAAATTCGACCTGAAGATGTGTAACTCCGGTGAGGAAAAGTAATGAAAAGAGCATTTATTTTAGTATTAGATTCATTTGGTATTGGCGCCGCTCCAGACGCTGAAAAGTTTGGTGATGTTGGCGCTGATACCTTAGGTCACATTGCCGAGCAGTGCCAACAAGGTAAAGCGGATAATGCGGATCGCCAAGGGCCTTTACGTTTGCCTAATCTTTCTAAGTTAGGCTTAGCAATGGCGCACAAAGAAGCCACAGGACAATTTGCGCCAGGCTTAGATCAAAATGCAGATATTATTGGCGCTTACGGACACGCTGCTGAACTTTCTTCTGGTAAAGATACCCCATCGGGACACTGGGAAATTGCTGGTGTACCAGTGCTATTTGAATGGGGCTATTTCAGTGACAAAGAAAACAGTTTTCCTACTGAGCTAACCGACCGCATTTTAAAGCGTGCCGGTTTGGATGGTTTCCTTGGCAATTGTCATGCCTCTGGTACTCAAGTGCTTGATGATTTGGGTGAAGAGCATATGGCGACAGGTAAGCCAATTTTCTACACGTCAGCGGATTCAGTGTTTCAGATTGCCTGTCATGAAGAGACTTTCGGCTTAGACCGCCTGCTTGAACTGTGCCAGATTGCTCGTGAAGAGTTAGAAGATTATAACATTGGTCGAGTGATCGCCCGTCCATTTACCGGTCCTGGTAAAGGACAATTTGCTCGTACTGGTAACCGCCGTGATTTATCTTTAGAGCCACCTGCAACTACCGTATTGCAAAAACTGCTTGAAGAGCGACAAGGTGAAGTGGTTTCGATTGGCAAGATAGCTGATATTTATGCTAACTGTGGGATCAGTAAAAAAGTGAAAGCCAACGGCATTCCTGCCTTGTTTGATGCGACATTAGATCAAATTGAACAAGCGGGTGATAACACGATAGTCTTCACTAACTTTGTTGATTTTGACTCTGCTTACGGTCACCGCCGAGATGTCGCCGGTTACGCGGCAGCATTAGAGTATTTTGATCAGCGTCTGCCAGAAATTCTAGAGCAGATGCAAGAGCAAGATGTACTGATTTTAACCGCTGACCATGGCTGCGATCCTACTTGGCCTGGCACCGATCATACACGCGAATTCATTCCAGTAATCGTTTATGGTCAAAAAGTAGCGCCGGGTAGCCTTGGCCGCCGTGAAACCTTTGCTGATATTGGTCAGAGTTTAGCGAGTTATTTTGCGACCTCACCAATGGATTACGGAAAATCATTTTTGTAACATCACCTGCAGTGCTGGAATAGAAGACTGTATTTTATGATTGGTCTTGCTATTAGCAAGGCTAAGCCTATTGTTCAATTGTGTTGCTCGACTGACTGAGCCACACAATCACCAAGATGAAGAGGAAAAGACATGGCAACTCCACACATTAATGCTCAACTGGGTGATTTCGCTGACGTTGTATTGATGCCAGGTGATCCACTACGCGCTAAATACATCGCAGAGACTTTTTTAGATGATGTCGTACAGGTATGTGATGTGCGTAACATGTTCGGCTACACAGGCAGCTATAAGGGTCGTAAAGTTTCAGTCATGGGCCACGGTATGGGCATTCCTTCATGCTCGATTTATGTGACTGAACTCATCAAAGATTACGGTGTGAAAAAGATCATTCGTGTCGGTAGCTGTGGCGCTGTGAATGAACAGATCAAATTACGCGATGTTGTGATTGGTATGGGCGCTTGCACGGATTCAAAAGTGAATCGTATCCGCTTTAAAGATCATGATTTTGCTGCGATTGCTGATTATAAAATGGTTAAAGCGGCAGAAGAAGCGGCGAAAGCTCGTGGTGTTGATGTGAAAGTCGGTAACCTGTTCTCGGCTGAACTATTTTACACTCCAGATCCAAGCATGTTCGATGTGATGGATAAATATGGCATCCTTGGCGTTGAGATGGAAGCGGCTGGTATCTATGGCGTTGCCGCTGAATACGGCGCAAAAGCACTGGCTATCTGCACGGTTTCTGATCATATTAAAACCGGTGAGCAAACCACCTCTGAAGAGCGTCAAAATACCTTTAATGAAATGATTGAAATTGCGTTAGATTCCATTTTAATTGGTGATCAAGCCGGGTATTAATTAATCTTGATTTTGACGCCCGTTATACCGCTTCGATAGAGACAGTTAAACGTTATATTCTGCGTCATTTGTCCCGATGAGTTAAGTCTATCTTTACTCATCGGGTTCTTAGCGCTTTGGTGATTGTGATCGTTTAATCGCTAAACGTGCTTAAGCAGCACATTTTCTACTTTCTGCTCTTTCGGTCTAAATTGACGACGCAACAAGAGAGTGATCAAAACCCCACCAGTAAAGCTCATCAATAACATTAAATACATGTATCGATCGCTTTTTCGATAGTGATGATCAGAAATTGCCGTTACTCGGCCCGTTTCAAACGTTAAGCGGACAAAACCAATAACGCTGCCATCATACAAGACTGGCTCAACCAGTTGTTGACGGCCAATACTGGCCGTTTGTAGTGGTGTATCTAGCCCTAATATCTCTCGAACACTGAGTGCTCCGTCACTTGCGGCTAGCTTAACGCCTTCAGCATCATAGATTGTCGCATCAAACACTAAACGTTCTTGAGCAAGTTGATTGGTGAGTGCCAGTAATCGCTCTTGATCTTGTTCTGCGAGCATGCTGCTGGCCGACAGGGAGGCTTGATTGATTAACACTTTCGTTAAGGTTTCTAATTGATTGGCTTGAATGCGCTCATTGCCTTTACTGATCACAACGCTATTTTGAATCGTGAACACCGACATGCCCATCAATAGCACAACGGTTAAGCTGCGCACGACGACACGAAATGAAAACAGTGAGCTATCCATAGACAGTAAACCTAAAAAATGACATTTCGCTCATATTGAGACTTGCGTTTTTAAATTGCAATAGGGTAACGTCAGGGAATCATAGTTAAGGAAGCGAAACATGGATGCTGTAAAACCCCTCTCAATTAGAAAACATACGACGCTGCTGAATCGCTACCCAGAAACGCGAGAGAGTAGCGCTCTTGATAAGTCCCACGCTAATTGGATTATTTTTGCTCAGCCACTGACTCCTGCTCATTTTATGGATATTGAGCAATGGAGTGGTCAAGGATTAGTGATAGTCGATACATGGAAAGTCGGCAATTATGATGTCGCTTTAATGGCGGGAGAGCTCGACGCTGCGCTAGAACCTATTCTACAACAATTACACTTGGATTATGCTCGAATCGACGAAGTTCCTGATCTGTCTAAACCCGGCTTGATCGTCTTGGATATGGACTCCACAGCGATTCAAATTGAGTGTATTGATGAAATTGCCAAATTAGCGGGTGTGGGTGATGAGGTCGCTCAGGTAACGGAGCGAGCCATGCAAGGTGAGCTGGATTTCGAGCAGAGTTTACGTCAGCGAGTCGCGAAGCTCAAAGGCGCAGATGCGGCAATCCTTGAAAAGGTACGCAACGATTTACCCTTGATGCCTGAATTGCCGGAGTTACTCACCACCCTACAAGCGATGGGCTGGAAAACCGCGATAGCCTCCGGTGGCTTTACCTATTTTTCGGATCACCTGCAACAGTTGTTATCGTTAGATTATGCGCAGTCCAATCAATTAGAAATCATCAATAATCAACTGAGTGGCGAAGTTAAGGGCGAGATTGTAGGAGCGCAAACTAAAGCAGAGATTGTGTTAAAACTTGCTCAGCAGTTTGATATTGAATTGCATAATACCGTTGCAGTAGGAGATGGGGCGAATGACCTAGTGATGATGGAGGTGGCTGGACTCGGGATTGCCTATCATGCGAAACCAAAAGTAGAGGCGAAAGCACAAACGGCGGTACGTTTTGCAAGCTTAGGTGGTGTATTGTGTATTCTTTCGGCGGGTCTGATTAGACAGCAAAAGATCAGTTGGAAAAGTCAGCCTTAAGTGCAGAGTGGGAATCTATTTTTACTATGAGTGATGGATTCCCACTCATGCTTTGCTGAGAGAGCTGGCGTTCTGACTTAGTCCGTGAGTTCCAGTCGAGTGATCACCTCTTGCGTGATATCGGTTAATTCGCAATAACCGACAATCGCACTGAGTTCTTTTTCTAAGGCTTTGGCATCGTTTAAGCTAACTAATAGTAATTGATTGAGATCTTCGCGCAGTAAGGTGGTCATCGGTTCAAATACCGGCGAGCCAGAAATACGCAATGCATAAAACTCGCCCGTTTCTCTTGCTCTACGAATAAATTGAATGCGTTCTTTGATACTACTAAATTCACTTTTCAAACAAGATTCTACCGACTGAATACGGTCAGCAAACTTGACCACTGCAATATAGATTTCATGATGCTGAGGTTCGGCACCGTCAATCCGTCTCATCGGCGAAGCGAGTAGAGTATTGGTGTGGTTTTTAAAGATAGGTTCAAGGGAAAAACAACCATCTTGTCCGAGTTTAGCCAATAACATGAGGTGAGCGGGTAGTGGAAAATTAACGCCAATCACTCGTGGTCGCAAATTCGCGCCAGGTTTATCAACGAAAATCGGTGAACAAACCATTTTGTCTAACAACAGATCATGCAAGCCCTCTAAGAGAGAAGGGCTCGGTAACTGCTCTTTTTGCGGTAACAATTTGTCTTGATTATGCTCGATAAGAGAATTAAAAAACGCAATGCTTTTGATGGTTGCGGATGTCTCTTCAATCTTTAATTGTAAACGTCGCCCTTCAGGACTAATCCGAACCACTTGATAAGGTAGGGCATCCAAGGGTAACTTTTCGTCGTAGCGTTGTAGTTCAGTAAAATTCACCTGCAGTTTATCACCAGCTTTGAGTGCCACTGGAGCATTAAGAATCAGATTTAATCCATGCTTAGAGAGATCAACACTCAATCCTTCCCCTAATACTTGCTGTTGATCTTTTAGCTGTAAGGGTGTTCGAAAGCGGTAGCGAAGTTCTTTACGTCGAGAGCAAGCATCAAAATACACTCCTAACGGTTGACCGATCACTTGGCGGCTATGACGAAAAGGATTCAACTCACTGCCAGGTAGAGGGGGTTTTGCTACCAGTAGATAATCTTGTGCTGAACTGATATCGGCAATTTCTTGTAAAATCCCACAATGCGTTAGCTGACTGGAGTGCTCTAATAATTCTTCGGAATGGTTGGCTAGCTCGGCTCGCTCTTCGGCTGACAATTCAAAAACCGATAAACGGAACGCTTTCCAACTGTCTTTTTTTGCGCCAATATGCCAGAACAGTTTTCGTTGCTCTGCTGAGGCTTCGGGCATGAACATCGAGAAAAACAACGTTTTATCCTGATACTCATGTTTAAACGAGTACAGTACGTTACTGCAATTTTTCACGCCCGGTTGTGTGAGCAGCCCCATCCGTTCAGCATTAAATAAGCTGCCCAAACTCTGCTGATTTCGTTCATCATGCCAGTATTGCCAAATAGACCGATTGTTTTCCGTCAGCAGTACCAATTTCAGTTGGTTGCCACTAAAAAACAGCGGTAAATGGCCTGTGTGTTTGAGATAGACGTGCTCATAGCCACGGGTGCGAGCGCGAATGATTTTATCTTGGTTATCGTGACGGTTTTTCTTAATATTACTAGCTAGTGACTCGGCAATCACGTTATCGATTAATGTCGTCTCAGTAATACGTAATGCCCGCAAGTATTTCACCGCATTGTTTTCATAGGAATCATCAATAGCCAGTATGCGGTATTCAATCGGTTGATTTAAGCCAGGAATATCGAGCGATTTTTCCAGTTCAGTGAATTGTGCTTTAAACGTTTGTCCGGATTTATAGTTAAATGCCGCGGGTACTTTAAATTTTGCGCCTGAAGGCGAGAGATCCAGTGTTACTGCATGAATGGCTTGATTATTAAGAGTGATCAAGACTTGGCTATTTAGGCTGAGGCGATTTTCTTTGCGTTTTAAATCATAGCCCAGTTTAATGATCTCAGCTTGGAAGCTTTTGGATGCTTTATTAGTGGCTTGATCGGTTTTGGTGTTATCCCGTTGGCTGATTCGCGCTTTGCAAACCGTTTCCCAAACCCCTTCAGTATAACCAGAAAACTTTTTTACCCCTTTTTGGTAATCATTTAATGCAATATCATCTAACCAGTGTTTAAAACCGTCGATTTCATATTCTCGACACTCAGTATCAACTCGGCTGCGTAAATCAATGGTTTTTTTACACGGCGCCATCAGTCGATTGAGTTCCATTTTTATCAATAGTTTAGCAGAGGCAGGCTGCCCATCCGTGATCTGAGAGAGGATGAACTCAAAGTCCGGAGAGCGATAGACCGGAATGAGTTTTTCAGTGAAAGAGAGAATGTCAGATTGCTGCATACTTTTCTGTTAAAGTTAGGTTCTTGAATGATATCGGCATCATGCAGTTAATCTTTAACGATAACCGAAGTAAAATGTAGGCACAGTTGTCCGTTTCGTTAAGATAGCGCAAGCGGCTAAGTTACCATTTTTAATTAAGTATTGAGGATTCATGGTTAAAGCAAAACGAGCCTATGTATGTAATGAGTGTGGGGCAGATTTTCCGCGCTGGCAAGGTCAATGTAATGCATGTGGGGCTTGGAACACCATTTCTGAAGTTCGTTTAGCCGCTTCCCCTCAAGTTGCTCGCCATGAACGATTATCCGGTTATGCGGGAAATGCTACGCAAACGAGTGTACAAACGTTAGCCGAAATCAACTTACAAGAAGTGCCTCGTTTTAGCAGTGGCTTTAAAGAGTTTGATCGAGTGCTAGGCGGAGGTGTGGTACCAGGGGCTGCGATTCTGATTGGCGGCAGTCCTGGGGCTGGTAAATCGACGTTACTTTTACAGACCATGTGTTTGCTTTCTGCGCAGATGCCAACTTTATACGTCACTGGAGAAGAGTCATTACAGCAAGTTGCGATGCGTGCCGCTCGTTTAGGGTTACCCAAAGAACACCTGAAAATGCTTTCCGAAACCAACGTCGATCGTATTTGCCAAATTGCCGAACAAGAGCAACCGAGAATAATGGTTATCGACTCGATTCAAGTTATGCACGTCGCCGATGTGCAATCCTCTCCGGGCAGTGTCGCTCAGGTTCGCGAATCGGCGACGGCCTTAACTCGCTATGCCAAACAAAATAATGTTGCGGTGTTTATCGTTGGTCATGTGACCAAAGACGGTACTCTTGCTGGTCCTAAAGTGCTTGAGCATATTATTGACTGTTCGGTGTTGCTTGATGGGGGCGCTGATAGTCGTTTTCGTACCCTTCGTAGTCATAAAAACCGTTTTGGTGCGGTGAACGAACTGGGTGTGTTTGCAATGACTGGACAGGGACTAAAAGAGGTCAGTAACCCTTCGGCGATATTTCTGTCGCGTGGTGAAGAAGCGACCTCAGGCAGTTCGGTTATGGTGGTTTGGGAAGGTACCCGTCCGCTTTTAGTCGAAATTCAAGCATTGGTCGATTACTCTCAATTGGCCAATCCACGTCGTGTTGCGGTTGGCTTAGAGCAAAATAGGCTCTCTTTGTTACTGGCTGTATTGCATAAGCATGGTGGTTTGCAAATGGCCGACCAAGATGTCTTTGTCAATGTCGTTGGCGGCGTAAAAGTTACCGAAACCAGTGCAGACCTCGCCCTGTTAATGGCCCTACTGTCTAGCTTTCGTGATAAGCCGTTACCTAAAGATGTGGTGGTTTTTGGCGAAGTGGGATTAGCTGGGGAAATTCGTCCGGTGCCGAGTGGGCAAGAGCGTCTTAACGAGGCGCTCAAACATGGATTTAGCCGCGCAATTGTTCCAATGGCCAATATGCCCAAGGGCGGGATTTCTGGTATGCAAATTCATGGCGTGCGAAAACTTTCCGAAGCGATTGCCGCTTTTGATGAGCTGTGATAGCAAAATAAACAATGCGTATGTGTTTTTCGAAAGATTAGGTGTGATGAAACGGAGAGTTTTGTCGATATTTGCTCGCGTCTTGTGTGTGCATCACCTATATTTCATCAGCAACAGGTAGTCCTTGACTATTTTTTTTCAGCAAGCGATCGCAGGGGTATCAGTCTTGACAGATTATGCTATACTCTGCGCGCACTTTATACCTTATTAACAGAGTAAGACAATGGCAGATTTATCAAAATACAGAAATATTGGTATTTTCGCGCACGTTGATGCGGGTAAAACCACTACCACGGAGCGTATCCTTAAGCTGACTGGTAAAATCCATAAAATGGGCGACAGCCACGATGGTACTACAACCATGGACTTCATGGATCAAGAAGCTGAACGTGGTATCACAATCCAGTCTGCTGCGACTACCTGTTTCTGGAAAGATCACCGTTTTAACATCATCGATACTCCTGGGCACGTTGACTTTACAGTTGAAGTATACCGTTCTCTAAAAGTTCTTGACGGCGGTATCGGTGTATTCTGTGGTTCAGGCGGTGTTGAACCTCAATCAGAAACCAACTGGCGTTACGCGAACGATTCAGAAGTATCTCGTCTGATTTTCGTCAACAAGCTTGACCGCATGGGCGCAGACTTCTTCCGCGTTGTTGGCCAAATCAAAAATGTACTTGGCGCTACACCACTAGTCATGACACTACCAATCGGTCGTGAAGATGAGTTCACAGGTGTTGTTGATGTACTGAGCCAAAAAGCGTACATCTGGGATGACTCAGGTCTTCCAGAGAACTACGAAGTAACGGATATCCCAGCTGATTTAGTTGACCAAGCGGAAGAATACCGTGAAATGTTGATTGAAGCGGCTGTTGAACAAGACGACGAGCTAATGATGGCTTACATGGAAGGTGAAGAGCCTTCTCTAGAAGACATCAAACGTTGTATCCGTAAAGGTACTCGTGAACTTGCTTTCTTCCCAACTTACTGTGGTTCTGCATACAAAAACAAAGGTATGCAACTTATCCTTGATGCGGTTGTAGATTACCTACCAAACCCAACAGAAGTTCATGAACAAGAGCTAACTGATCCAGATACTGGTGAAGCCACTGGCGAAGTCGCTAAAGTTTCTGTTGATGAACCATTCCGTGCTCTTGCGTTTAAGATCATGGATGACCGTTTTGGTGCATTAACCTTCGTTCGTGTTTACTCAGGTAAACTGAAGAAAGGCGATACCATTTTGAACAGTGCGACAGGTAAAACTGAACGTATTGGCCGCATGGTAGAAATGCACGCTGATGACCGTAATGAAATCGACTCTGCGCAAGCGGGTGACATCATTGCTATCGTTGGTATGAAGAACGTGAAAACTGGTCATACTCTGTGTGATCCTAAACACGAATGTACTCTTGAGCCAATGATCTTCCCAATCCCAGTTATCTCTATCGCGGTTGCGCCTAAAGATAAAGGTGGTTCTGAGAAGTTAGGTGTTGCACTTGGTAAAATGGTTTCTGAAGATCCATCATTCCAAGTTGAGTCAGACGAAGAGACTGGCGAAACTATCCTGAAAGGGATGGGTGAACTTCACCTAGATATCAAAGTAGATATCCTTAAGCGTACGCACGGTATCGATCTTATTGTTGGTGCTCCTCAAGTTGCTTACCGTGAAACAATCACGAAAGCTGTTGAAGATAGCTACACGCATAAGAAACAGTCTGGTGGTTCTGGTCAGTTTGGTAAGATCGATTACCGTATCAAACCAGGCGAGCCAAACTCAGGCTTCAAATTCACTTCAACTGTTGTTGGTGGTAACGTTCCTAAGGAATTCTGGCCAGCGATTGAGAAAGGTTTTGCAGGTATGATGCAAGAAGGTGTTCTTGCTGGCTTCCCAACCTTAGACGTTGAAGTTGAACTGTTTGATGGTGGTTTCCACGCCGTTGACTCATCTGCAATTGCATTTGAAATCGCAGCGAAAGGTGCATTCCGTCAATCAATGCCTAAAGCTGGCCCACAACTTCTTGAGCCAATCATGAAAGTTGACGTGTTCACTCCAGACGATCACGTTGGTGACGTTATTGGTGACTTGAACCGTCGTCGTGGTATGATCAAAGACCAAGAAGCTGGTGTGACTGGTGTTCGTGTTAAAGCGGATATCCCACTATCTGAAATGTTTGGTTATATCGGTTCTCTACGTACAATGACATCTGGTCGTGGTCAGTTCTCTATGGAGTTCTCACACTATGCACCATGTCCAGCTAACGTAGCAGAAACCGTTATTGCTGAAGCTAAAGCGAAAAAAGAGAAGAAATAATTCTTCACTTTAAGCGCTAAAAACGCCCCGAACAGTGAATGCTGTTCGGGGCATTTTGTTTATGGTTTTTATATTATAAAGGGTAAGAAATAAGTGAAGAACTAAAATACCCCCAACCATAACTAATGGTGCTGGGGGCAAAGTCTTCAGAGATAAGATGAGGGATTGGAATCTCTTATTCTCGTTTTTCTCTGGCCTAAAAGGGAGAATATCGTGATTATTCTTCCCAAACGACGAGTTTGTCTTTAGGCCAATTCTGGCCTACGTCATGATATTTTTGCTCTAAGACATGACGTTTTATCTTTAGTGTTGGCGTAAGAATACCATTATCGATACTCCACGGATCTTTGATCATCAATACGCCTTTTATCTGTTCATGAGATTCAAGTTTAGTATTCATTTTTTCGATCACCCGCTTCGTTGTACGCTCATAACGCTCTCGATCAAAATCAGAGAAATTATGCGGCACAACCAAAAGTATCGGCGCTGGCAGCCCTAAGCCAATTATACACAGCATCTCTACTCGACTGTATTCGTATAATTTCTTCTCAATGGGGACGGGGGAAACAAACTTACCTTTGGCTGTTTTAAACGTATCTTTGATTCTTCCTTGGATCGTAAGATAACCATCAGAGTCTATTGAACCTAAATCTCCAGTGTGTAACCAACCTTGAGCATCAAAAGCGTCTTTGGAGGCAATGTCATTTTTATAGTACCCAGAAAATACACCTTTACTATGAACGAGTATCTCACCGTCATCGGTAATTTTTAAGCGAATTCCAGGCCCTGCATGGCCAACTGTTCCTATTTTATCGGCCCGGAAAGGATAATTAATCGTACTGTAGGCAAATGATTCGGTCATTCCCCATGCTTCGGTAATATTTAAGCCAAGGCTGTGGTACCACTCTAATAATGCAGGAGAGACTGGGGCAGAGCCACAACCAAGGACTCGTGCTTGATCTAGCCCTAAACCATCCGCCAATTTGCGTTTAATTAAGCTATTTATAAAAGGGATTTTGAGCAGAATATTCAGTTTTTTCTGCGGAAGTTTATCTTGGATACGCTGTTGGAAAAGAGTCCATAGCCTTGGTACTGAGATAAATAACGTTGGGCGATGCATTTTGACATCTTCAATAAAAGTATCCAACGATTCAGGAAAAGCGGTTAAAACACCACCTTGAATTGACGTGCCAAGAATATAAACACGTTCGGTGATGTGTGCGAGAGGCAAATAAGAAAACAGGCGATCATCTTTTTGAATACCGATTTGAGCAATCAATTGTTGTACTGCCCAAGCAAAAGCACCGTAGGTTAGCATGGCACCTTTTGGTACGCCTGAGGTTCCTGAGGTATAAACAATCGACATCAGTTTGTCATCATAATGTTCAGGCCGTTCTTCACTGGGGGGATACTGAGCAATTAAGTCTAGATATTGATGGTGGCACGCTGGTGCTGAAGCGTAAGGTAGAGCGATACTAATCAGCTCTGGCATTTTAGCTAAAACTTGGGCGGTGGCTTTACTGTCGTCTAATTTACCGACAATGATTATTTTACTTTCACTATGACTCGCACAATATTCAATGGTGTCAGCGCCGGCAGTAGGGAAAATGGGCACACTGACATAGTCACCGAGCATGATTGCTAAATCACATATGAACCACTCGGCGCAGTTTTTTGATATAAGCGCCACTTTATCACCAGGTTCAGCCCCTAAGGCGCGTAGTGCTGAAACGAGACGTAGTGCTTGATCAGCGACTTGAGCGAAGGTGTACTCAACAAATTGTCGATTAATAATTTGTTTCAAGTAAACGTCGTTGGGGCGAGTTTGCGCCCAAGTTAAGATCATTTCATTAGGGGGTGGGAGAGCGCACTTAGTTTGACTTAGATTTGTTAACGGATTCATTCTCTAACTCCATGTATGAGCAATGGCTATTTTATTTTTGTTAAAATTTTGTAAATAGTAGCATGGCTATTGGAGTGGTGAAGGTTAATTAACTCACATTTGTTAATGACAACAGAGTGATACCTCACAAAAATTACTCAAATTAAGACGCTGGGGGTTCTCTATCTTTCGGATCGAGTTCTGGATAAGTCTCGCTAACCCGCTTTAAATAATCCTGATGATAACGCAGCGCGTTAACGCAGTGTTTATCTAGCTTACCGGATACGACCATTTTTTCTAGTTCCAACAAGGCAAATGGAACAGACCAAGCTTGTTTGTAGGGGCGATGGCTCGTTAGTGCATCGAAAATATTTGCGACAGCAATAATGCGAGCTGAGATAGGAATGGCTTCTTGGGTTAAGCCATAAGGATAGCCACTACCATCAAGAAACTCATGGTGGTAGGCAACAATCTCTTTGAGTACGGCGATACTTGGATGTTCTGGTGAGCCAATGTCATCAATAATATCGTTGATGATCTCAATGCCTTTTTCGATGTGTTGATTGAGCTGCTGCCTTTCATCTTGACCGAGTGAGCAAGGTTTATTCAGTAATTCTGCCGGAATGGCCAGTTTGCCAATATCATGGCATTTAGAAAACTGGCTAATATTCTCTATTACTTCATCATCCAATTGGTAGACCGATGCTACTTCTAGAGCTATGACACGCGCATAACGACTAATTCGTTCTTTATGTTCTTTTGAATCTAACCAGTGTTCAGGTGATTTAGCGTTAATGGCTTTGGTTGCATTGAGCAGCGATTGGACTAAATCGTATTCTGAACTGACGACAAAACGTACGATATCAATATACGATTTGAGTTGTGCGTATTTTTCAGGCGTAAAGGTGTTTTTTTGTTTTGAGTTTAAAAAGATAAAACCAATGAACGTTTGATCATGGTAAACCGGTAAGGTCATTGAGGATTGAAAACCTTGTTCAAATAACCATTGGCTATGCGGAGTGGTATGATTAACTTCAATTGAAATATCATTGATATAGCGAACTTCACCAGATTGTGCACACGCTTTTAAAATCGGTAGATTATCGAGGGGCACCGAGTAATGAAGCAGTTCAAAACCTTGATTATCACTATGAGCATAAGTTTTTAACTCGTTGCTCTCTTCATCGAATAGAGCGAAGGAGATACGGGCGATATTCGGCTCTACCGTTAGCATCCGTTGATGGATATCGGTTAACTGATGGTTTAGTGTGCCCACTTTAGCAAAGAAGCTGGGTTTTTCTCCTTCATGGTACGTGTTCATTTGCCCCCCTTGCGGTGGAATAGTCATCGCCTTTAGTAAGTCTAGGCGATTCGCTGGAATTCACCGTGTTTGATCAGCAAAAAATCACTTCTTTTTGTTACAAAACGCCACGAATAAGTGCCGTTAACAAATAGAACATGACTAAACCAAGAATGGGCCACTTCATAATTTTAAGTAACCATAAACCGATCAGTAGTAAAGCAACGTCCCAAGCGTTGAATACTGCACTGATAAACACTGGTTGATAAAGAGCAGCGAGTAATAATCCGACTACAGATGCGTTGACTCCGGTGAGAGCACCTGAAACGGAGGGAATATTAGCAAGATTTTGCCAGTGTTTGAGCACGCCTAAAAGCAGTAAAAATCCCGGTAAAAAGACGCCGATGGTAGCGATGATGGCACCGGTGATCGGCGATGCGGGTAGCAAGTAGTAACCCAGATACGTTGCTAGTGTAAACATTGGCCCCGGTACCGCTTGAGCGGCGGCATAACCAGTAAGGAAAGTATCGCTGCTTATTTGATCGGCTAACAAATTTTGCAACAGAGGCATGACGACATGGCCGCCACCAAATACTAAGCTACCAGCATGAAAAAATTGTTCGAATAACATTAAACTCGCACTGGAGCTGACTAGCCATGGTAGGCCAAATAAAATCGCTACAAATAAAACTAAAGGCCACCACGTTGGTCGAAATGGAATGAGACTTGTCGTGGAAAACGGATTTTTTAGCCACTTCATGCCGATGATGGCAGCAAGGATTATGACCAAGATTTGCGCTAAGATACCGGGAAAACACAACAAAATGACCGCACTAAACAGACCTAAGCTGGCGGTGGTTTTTGTTCGGCAAAAGTTTTGATACATCCCCCATGTTGCCTCGGCAACGACCACGACAGCGAGCAGTTTTAATCCATGGTTCAGTAGTGCATATTGTGATGTATCAAGCCAATAGCGGCTGAAAGTGGCGAGTAATACCATTAGTATGATCGAAGGGAGAGTAAAGCCAATAAAGGCTAAACCAGCGCCCAGTAATCCGCCTCTCTGATAGCCGATCGCGAAGCCAACTTGGCTTGAACCTGGGCCGGGTAAAAACTGACTTAAAACGACAATTTGTCCATATTGTTGATCGCTCATCCATTTTAGTTTTTCAACAAACGTGTGTCGAAAGTAGCCAATATGCGCCGCTGGGCCGCCAAAACTTATCCAACCGAGCGTAAAAAAGCGTATGAATATTTCCCACATCTTGTTCATCGTCCCTAGCGCGAATTGAATATTTAACGAACCTGAGCAATCAGTCGATCGATGTGTTCAAGGTCAGTGGCGTTGACACCGGCTAAGTTGCCATATTTAGGCATGGACCGATCATTTTCCCATGGTGCTTGCCAGCCTAAGGTATGTTCGACAAAATGGCGAGCAAACGCCTCAGAAACTTCCAAACACCCGGCGAGCACGGTATCAACGTAAGTTTGGACAATCGGACTGCGTGGACAAGGGGGCTGATATTGTTCGGTGACATAGACCCAAATCGCTTGATCGGTTTTAAGAGGATGCTGACAGTCTATGTGTTGATGAGAAAGTGCGATACGTTGATATCCACGTTCTCGGCGATCAAATTCAGCTAATCCAGCCTCATCGATTTCGAGCAGTACGCCATTCACTTGGCCTTGTCCCGGGTTAACCACTAAAGGTGAAATCAGATAGCTATCATCCACTTTTCCCCAATAACGCACTAAACCATGGACAATCGCTGGAATCGCTTGTCCGGTTTGGCCTGTCAGTTGACGCGAAGCTGAGTTCATTAAGCTTCCGTAACCGAAAATATACATAGTGAGTCCCCATTTAATTGGTTAAAAAACGCAAACGGCGCAATATCCAAAATTCCATCACAAAAATAGCAAGCAGACCAGCACAAAAGACCCCAAAAGCGATAGGAGAGTCGGTGCCTGGTATACCCCCGACATTGACCCCAAGTAAGCCAGTCAGGAATGTCGCAGGTAGAAAAATTGCCGTAATGACTGAAAATAAGTAAGTGTTTTGATTCATTTTTTCAGCGTGATACTGACGCAATTCCCCTTTAATAATATCCAACTCACTCAGGAAAAAATCTAAGGTTTCATTAATCCGAGTAATGGTATTTACGCTATGACGTAAATTCAATTGTTTGCTTTTGGCTATCGCAATTTGGCCGGTTTGATAATCTTCAAGGGCGTATTGTTGAGGTTTTATAAATCGCTTAATTTTTAGCAGCGCTTTATGAGTTTGGATTAATTGCTCACTCAGTTCGGTTTCACTTTCAAATTGAGCAATTTTGGTTTCCACCGTATCGAGATAATCATCAATATTTTTGCTCAGCCCATCAATGATGGCGAGTATTACCTCAGCAAGATTTTTCGGTCCATTGCCTTTTTGTAGTGCTTGGCTAATTAAATTAATGGTTTTTGAAGATATTTTACGGCTGGTAATTAAGGCGCCATGATAATAGAGAATTCGCACGCTGAGCATATCAGAAGGGTCGGCATTATCATTCAAATTAACCCCTCGTAGAATCAGCAGAAAGCGTTGTTCGTCGTACTGTTCAAATAGAGGTCGAGTATCTTCGGCAAGTAAACTATCGACGATAGAGAGAGGAATAGCATTATCGATTAGCCATTCACGTAACCCAGCTTTATCTCGTTGGCAGTGGTACCAGTGGTCTGCTTCAATTTTTTGGGGATGCAGAGAGAGTGGTATCGTAGGAGTCGTGGCAAAAGACCAATGATCGAGAAGAAAATCCATTGAGAATCCTTGTCCTTGATAAAATAAACCCAAGTGATGAGTTATCTACATCACTTGGGGAAAAGTGTTCATCGAATCAGAATAAACTAAAAACCACGCATCTGAATACGGCGTAAGAATTCTGTCATGATACGATCGTAGAGCAGATCGCCGAGAATCGCATCTTCAACTTGATGATCAATGCTCGGGTTATCATTGACTTCAATCACATAAACCTGTCCATCGATCTCTTTAAGATCGACGCCATACAGACCACTACCGATCAAGTTTGCCGCTTTTACCGCCACATCCACCACCGATTTAGGCACCTGCTTTAAATCGAAGGTTTCAAACCCACCCGATGAGACTCGGCCACTGCTGTGGTGCTGATAAATTTGCCAGTGTCCACGACTCATCATGTATTTACAGGCATAAATCGCTTGGCGGTTCATGACGCCAATTCGCCAATCAAAATCAGTCGGCATAAAAGCTTGAGCTAGGATCAGCGCGCTTTTGCTAAATAACGCATTGGCTTCTTTTTCAAGCTCTTGTTCATTACGAACCTTGACTACCCCACGAGAAAAAGCGCCATCGGGGATTTTCAGCACCATAGGGAAATCCAGTTGTCCCATCAAGTAGCTTTTCCAATCGTTATCAAACCCTTGTACGATAACACTCTTAGGCGCAGGAACTTTATTACGTTGCAGTAACTCGGTCAAAAATACCTTATTGGTACATTTCATGATCGATTCTGAATCATCCATCACGATCAGGCCCATTTTTTCCGCTGTTTTCGCAAAGCGATAGGTGTAGTTGCTAATATTAGTGGTGGCGCGAATGAATAGGCCATCAAACTCGCCCAAACGCGACAAATCATCAGGGGAGATCAATTCTAAGTTCATACCTAAGCGATTGGCGGCGCGGCGAAAACGCTTCAATGCAGAAGGATCGGAAGGCGGCATTTTCTCCTCTTCATCGACCAACATCGCGATATCGTAGCGATACTTCTTCTCTTGTTTCGGTCTGCGCCAGATTTTACTTGAGAACAGCTCTAATGACTCAATGAAGAAATCTTGTTCACTGTCTTGCAGATCTTGAAAAGGGAATGGCGCAATGCTGTGAATTTGCCATTGTCCCTGAATTTTGGTCATTTTCAGTTCAATCACTGGCACCATAAACTGTTCGAACAGGCGCTGAGCCAGTTTTTCTAGACCAGCTTCTGGTGTGCGTCCAAAGTAGATTTTACAGTGGATAGAGTCGATATTTTTGCACAGCTTGTTAAGTTTTAAGAGTCCAGAGGACAGTAAAAACGGCTGGTTAATATCGTTAATTGCCATCACGCGTGGGATCACTCGATGTCCACGGGCTTCAGCTAACAGAGAGCAGTAATATCCCGTACTCATGTAATCATAATCGCGACAAAGGTTCACCACCTGTACGCTGCGCTGTGAAGCTTTCCAGTCAGCATCTAAATATTGATCAACGCTGACGACTTGTTCTGAAGGGAAATACTGTTGCCAGTCACTGGCCTGATCGGTCACGATTAAAAGGTTTGCCATCGCTATATTCTTCCTAAATCAATAGGTCTATTATTGAGTCACAATCTTGCCAACTACTCTTTTCATCCTGTAAGGACGTCGTATGGACTTTCGTCTTGCGAAAAGTACTGATCTCGCTGCGCTTAATGCGTTAGAACAACAGCTGTTTGATGGAGATAAAATTTCTCCTCGTCAAATGAAGCGTTTTTTACATTCTAGCCATTCGGTGATTTTTGTCGCCGATTCCGGTACGGAGTTAGCTGGATATGCATTGCTACTATTTCATCAAGGTACACAGCTCTCAAGGTTGTATTCGATTGCCGTTAAACCTGATTTCAGAGGACGGAGGATTGCTCAAACGTTAGTTGAACAATGCGAGCGTGCTGCTCTTGATCAAGGTTTCACTACATTACGGCTAGAAGTTCGTGAAGACAATATAGCCGCAATAAAATTATATGAAAAAATGGGTTATCGCACTTTGAAGTGTTTGATCCACTATTACGACGATTTATGTGATGGTCGTCGGATGCAAAAACGTTTGACCCCTCATGGACCTAAAATTTTGCTACCGATGCCCCTTTATGTGCAAACCACACCCTTCACCTGTGGTGCCGCTTGCTTATTGATGAGTTTCTCTTGTTTACGACCCTCTTTTGAACTGAGTCGCACCCAAGAGCTTCAGTTATGGCGAGAAGCGACGACGATTTTCATGGCGGCGGGGCACGGTGGCTGTAGTGGCCAAGGCCTAGCGTTAGCAGCAGCGAAACGAGGTTTTCATGTCGAGTTATGGAGCCAATCACAAAGTACCCCTTTCATTGATAGTGTCCGAGACCTCAATAAAAAACAGGTGATTGAGTTAGTGCATCTGGATTTTTGTGAGCAACTGGCTCATCAAGATGTGGCGATGATTGATGCTCCACCCACTCAGGATCAACTTGAAGCGTGGGTGACGCAAGGGGCTTGCGTACTATTGTTGATTAGCACCTATCGATTTGATGGTAAAAAAGAACCTCACTGGATCATTTTAAGTGGCATGAGTGAAAAGTTTTTCTTTTTCCACGATCCTCATGCGGAATCTGAACAGCATGCGATGGCTTCGGCGTATGTTCCGGTTGGTAAAAAAGCCCTGTCTCAGATCATCGGTTTTGGTAAGCAAAAGCAAACCGCTTGTGTGGTGATTAGCCCAGCCAATGTTGCCCGTTAATTCGGTTCATAAGCGAACAATAGTACAATAACAAAGGCTAGCTGACGCTAGCCTTTGTTTTGATAATCGAACGGGTTAAGCCGTTGAACTCATTGGATGAGACTTAGTTATTGCTATGCAACTCACTGTTTAGCTCAACCGCTGATTTATTGGCTAAACACTCGATTTGACCGGTGATCGAATTGCGGCGGAATAACAGGTCAGAGACACCAGCGAGCTCGCGTGCTTTGATGATCTCAACTTCTTGACCTTGGTTATCGAGCATGCGGACTTTGGTGCCAGCAGTGACATACAACCCTGACTCTACCGTGCAGCGATCGCCAAGGGGGAAACCAAGACCGGCGTTGGCGCCAAGTAGTGAGTTTTCCCCAATCGATACCACGACTTTGCCGCCGCCAGATAAGGTGCCCATGATTGACGCACCGCCACCAATATCAGAGCCATTACCGACAACAACCCCAGCGGAAATTCGTCCTTCCACCATGCTGACGCCGGTGGTACCCGCATTAAAGTTGATAAAACCTTCATGCATGACAGTCGTCCCTTCGCCAACATGTGCGCCAAGGCGAACGCGAGCAGTATCAGCAATACGTACACCCGTTGGGACAATGTAATCAACCATTTTCGGAAACTTATCGACACAATCGACGCTTAATTGACGTCCGGCAAGGCGAGCTTCGATTTGACGCTCGGCAAGCTCTGGTAAATCAATCGGGCCTTCATTGGTCCAAGCAATGTTATGCAATAGACCAAAAATACCATCCAGTACTGTGCCGTGTGGTTGCACGAGACGATGAGAGATAAGCTGTAGTTTTAAAAAGCCTTCAGCGATTGAGCTTGGTTGTTGATCGGTAGCGAGCACCACCAAAATCAGTGGTTGAGTAGACAGCGCGGCTTTGCTGGCAAAAGCGGCATTGTCCGCTTGACCATGAGTCGCAAAGGCATGAGCCAGTTGACCGTATTGCTCTGGTAAGATCTCAACTACTTGATTACCCGATTGATAATTGCAAATATCAGCCAATACTTTGATTAAATCATCACTTGGATTTAGAACTGGATGAGGGAAAAATGCCTCAATGATTTTTCCGTCACGATTGAGTGTGGCCGTACCAAAGCCTAGGGCAAAATTCGCCATTATGAGTTCTCCATTTTGGTGGTGTCAATTTCGTGGTCAATGACCGTAAGATGATCGTTATCTTAAAGAGAGTTTTATTCAGAGGAAAGGTGCAATACGTTATCCGTCCATCGAACGATATCGTCTGTCTTTTTAGCGATAGATATCCTTTCTAGGATAAAAAACCGCTGCTAGGCAGCGGTCAGAGTCAGTTAAGCAGCATCGTCGACAGAGTCATCACTCTCGACCGCTTTCGGTTTTTTCGGTGGCGTAGGCTTGCGCTTGGCACCGAGCGCGACCAGCACGTCTTCTTTGTTCTGTGCCAAGAACAGCGCTAACTCTTCTTGCTTACTTTCATCTTCAATCAGAGCGCTTTTACCTAATAATTCGAACAGCTCATCTGCCATATCGAGCATTTTGTCATAAGCATCAGCTTCGGCTTTCGAGGTAAAAGTCATTTTCTCTTCTCCGTTGCGCTCCACCACGTACTTAACGATGACAGCCATGGTTCATCCTCTATGTTGTGCTAAATAATTACTGGCTTTTTATACAGTTTTTATTCAATAAAGTCTAGATGAAGCCATCAAACTGAGAGGCTAGGCATTGGATTGATGACAAAAGGCGATAAAGCTTTTCAACAGCGGACTTTGGTACTTTTCTTTATGCACCAACACCCAAAAACGCCGTTGCATATCGAGAGGGACAGTCAGTTGCTTGACTCGCCCATCTTGTAACGCGCAGTGGGCCGCCAGCTGTGACAAACAACCGAGTCCTAATCCAGCTGAGACACTGTTAATCAATGCTTCGGTGGTATTGAGCTCGAAACTCTCTTGCCATTGCTCAATGCGCGGCGCAACGACGCGCATAAAAAATTCTCGAGACCCCGAACCGGCCTCTCTTAGCACCCATTGGCTCTGTTCAAAATCGCTGAGCGTTAACGTTGATTTTTTGGCGAGCGGATGATCAGGGGTGCAGATAATACACATATCATCTTGACCAAATTGACGCGAAATCAATTGGGGATGCAGGGTCTTGCCCTCTATCAAAGCAACGTCTAACTCATAATCGACCAGTTTTTGACAAATCAGTGCTGAATTAGAAATAAATAGGCTTTGTGCATGATGATCGTATTGGGAGCGAAAGGCGCTAATTAAATAAGGCGCTAACTGGTTGCCAATCGTGTCACTGGCTCCAATTCGTAATTGCCCAGCGAGGGTATTTTGCTGATCAAACAGATGATGCAGATCTTTGGCGCGTCCCAGCAATTCATCGGCCAAAGGCAATAGTTTTTGCCCTTCTTGATTAAGGATTAACCGGTTGTTGACTCGATCAAACAGCGCATGTCCTAAGTGTTTCTCCAATTCCGCTAAAGCTGAACTCACCGCTGCTTTAGAGAGAAACAGAGCGTCTGCGGCTTCGGTTAGCGTTTTGTGTTGGGTGATGGTCATAAACACATTGAGTTGTTTGAGCGAAATCGGGCTGGCCATAGGTTGTTTAGTTTTATCGAACGCGGGTTATAAATAATCAGATATATTCAAACATTAAGCAAGGGTATCATGCGCGTATTGCGATAATAAGCCGTGTTGAGGTGAGTATGATTCAAGCAGCAAAAACAAAAGTGATGGGAGCGCCCACTCCCATGGCAGGATTGGCATTAGGTATTGCCAGTTTAGGTTGGAGCTGGGAAAACCTTGCCAATTTACAAGGCTACGGTCAGTGGCTTGGCGCTGCGCTAGCCAGTGTGTTATTGATTGTTTTAGCGTTTAAGTTTCTCTTGCATAATCATTTACTCCGCCAAGATTTGGCGCACCCAGTGGTGGGCAGCGTCGTGCCGACTTTTGCGATGGCGTGTATGGTGGTGTCTCATTCGGTGGGCCAATTTTCACCATTTTTCGGTGATGGACTGTGGTTACTGGCGGTGTTGCTGCATGTCATTTTCTTGGTGAGCTTTGTTTATCATCGTGCTAAAGCGTTTGAACTGCATCATATGGTGCCGAGTTGGTTCGTGCCACCCGTGGGGATCATTGTGGCTGACGTGTCATTTTCTGGTAACCCACTACTGGCTCCGATTGCTCATGCAACCTTAATCTTTGGTATGTTGGCTTATGCGGTAATGTTACCGATGATGATTTATCGTTTTATGTTTACCCATCAAGTGCCAGATGCGGCTAAACCCACCTTAGCGATCTTGGCAGCGCCAGCGAGTCTCTCTTTGGCAGGTTATTTAACGGTTACCGCTGAGCCTTCCCCTGTGATCATTGCTTTACTGTTTGGTATTGCGGTGTTGATGACGGCGATTATTTACCTCGCGTTCACTCAATTACTGCGTTTACCTTTTAGCCCAGGTTATGCCGCGTTTACCTTTCCAATGGTGATTGGTGCCACGGCGCTGTTTAAAACCGCTCATTGGATGGAAAGCGTAAATATCGCCCCTCACTATGTACAGCAGATACATGCGCTTGCCAGTTTTGAACTGATTGTGGCGACCGTGGTGGTTGGATACGTAGCGCTACGTTATCTGATGTTCTATTTTCCAGCTCGTTCATTGGCTGGTCAGGCGGGATAATCGTCATGCATTAGGGTTAACAGACCCGAGGAAAATTATCCAGTTAACGGCACTTATGCTACTCTCAACCCTTATTAAGGGCAGAGTAGTGTGAGTGCATTGTGTTTACCGTTTATCATTCGAATAACGTTGAAATCCTCAAAACGCTGTTAGTGCAGTTGATCAAAAACGACCCGTTAGCGCACCCGTTTGACAAAGAAAAAATCTTGGTACAAAGCTCGGGCATGTCGCAATGGCTAAAGATGGCGTTAGCCAAAGAGCTGGGAGTGGCTGCGAATCTTGAGTTTCCATTACCGGCCAGTTTTATTTGGGAGATGTTTACCCAAGTCTTGCCTGAGGTACCACAGCGCAGTGCATTTAATAAAGAAGCAATGACGTGGAAGTTAATGCGTCTGCTGCCAAACCTACTCACTCATCCACAATTCACTGCCCTGCAACGCTATCTTGAGCGAGACGACGATCACTCTAAGCTATACCAATTGGCAGAGAAAATTGCCGATATTTTTGATGGTTATTTGGTGTATCGTCCGGATTGGATCGCTCAGTGGGAAGCGGGGGAGGTCGTTAAAGAACTCGATGACGAGCATCCTTGGCAGCCAATATTGTGGCAAGCCTTATATCAAGACACTGTCTATCAAGGTCAGTCCCATTATCATCGTGGCAATCTGTATCAAAGCTTTATTGAGCAATTGGCAGAGGGGGCATTAGATACCCGTCTGTTACCCAAGCGGTTATTTATTTTTGGTATCGCCTCTCTTCCTCCCCGTTATCTTGATGCACTAAAGGCATTGGGTGAGCAGATAGATGTCCACCTAATGTTTACCAACCCTTGTCAGCACTATTGGGGGGATATTCGCGATCGAAAAACCTTAGCCAAACTGGAGAGCCGCCAGCGCAAAATGCTGGCGCTACAAAATAATGAGATTCAACTGGCTGGTCAGCGCTCGCCACTAAAAGGCGGTATAGATGCCAATTTGGTTGATGAGCAGCATAATGAAGCGTCAGTGGGCAATAACTTGTTAGCCTCGATGGGCAAATTGGGCCGTGATAATCTCTATTTGCTGTCGCTATTGGATTGTGAAGAGCTGGAGCTGTTTATGGCCCCTACTCGGGATAGTTTACTGCATCACCTGCAAGCGGATATTTTGCATTTAGAAGAACATCAAGATGATCAGCAACTTGATAATAGCCTGCACAAACAGGTCATCGAGGTTGATGATTTTTCTCTCTCGCTTCATGTCTGCCATAGTCCAATGCGAGAAGTGGAAGTCTTGCACGATCAACTGCTGGCCATGTTTGATGCTGATCCAGATTTAAAACCGCGTGACATTATTGTCATGGTGGCGGATATCAATGCCTATAGTCCAGCGATTAGCGCCGTATTTGGCAATGCGCCTGGTGAGCGTTATATCCCTTATGCCATTTCAGATCGCACAGCCGATCAAGAAAGTCCTATCTTAAGTGCATTTATGCATTTGGTTAGTTTGCCAGAATCACGTTGCTTAGCCTCAGAGTTACTGGAGTTACTCGAAACGCCAGCGATGATGGCTAAGTTCGCGCTTAATGAGCAAGAGTTCGCGCAAGCAAAATTATGGGTGGAAGCGTCTGGGATTCGCTGGGGGCTAAATGCTCGTACGGCAGATCAATTTGAACTGCCGCCAACCGAACAAAATACTTGGCAATTTGGCGTTGAGCGGATGTTACTCGGTTATGCCATGCCGCCCTCTGCGGGCTTATTTGAGCAAGGCGAACTGGCTTTAGCGCCTTACAATGAAGTGCAAGGATTGAATGCGGAGCTGGCGGGCAAATTGGCGCATTTTATTCAGCGAGTGAGTGATTACCGTGAGCGGCTCGCCAACACTCAGAGTATTGAACAGTGGCGAGCGCTGTTAGGGGAGCTACTGGATGACTTTTTTGTGGTTGATCTGCAAGGTGAGCTGGCGCTGAAATCGATTCGCGATACCTTAGCGCAATTAAAACAACAACTGGCGGATGCTAAATACGATCAAGCACTGGCACCGAGTATCATCATCCAGTATCTACGCAACAAATTATTAGGTACACGAGTCAGCCAGCGCTTTTTGGCAGGACAAGTGAACTTTTGTACCTTAATGCCGATGCGATCGATCCCCTTTAAAACGGTGTGTTTATTGGGCATGAACGATGGTGTGTATCCGCGAACCATGCCGAAAGATGGTTTTGATTTAATCAATGGACGTCCCCGAGCGGGGGATCGCTCGCGGAGAGATGATGATCGCTACCTATTTTTAGAGGCGTTGCTCTCGGCACAAAAAACGTTGTACATCAGTTACGTTGGTCGTTCGATTCAAGACAATACTGAACGTGTCCCTTCAGTTTTAGTCGCAGAGTTAATGGAGTATTGCCAACAAAATTACTGCTTGCAGGGCGATCAATCGTTGAGCAGTGATCGGTCGGCGGAACGATTGGTTGATGCGTTAACCACAACTCATGCCATGGTCCCGTTCAGTCCAGACGCATTTTTGACCCAACCCGGCAGTTACGCTAAAGAGTGGCTACCTGCGGCTAATCGTCAGGGACAATCCCGTGGTGAATTTAATCGTGCGCTCAGTGATTACTTAATTGAGGCAACATATCCTCTGAATTTAGAGCTTGTAGAGCTACAACGTTTTTGGCGTTTGCCAGTGCAATACTTTTTTAATCGCCGACTGAAAGTCACCTTTGAAGCGCCGCAGCCAGTGATGGAAGATGCAGAGCCTTTTACTTTGGATGGGCTAGAGAGTTATCAATTACGCGATCAACTCCTTGATGTTTTTCTTGAGCAGCCGAATTCTGAACATGCGATCGAACGTGTATTGGTTGAGCAGCGGGCGCAGGGTAAATTACCGATCGGTGCCTTTGGCGAGCTAGAATTTGAGACCAATCGTGCACAAGCTCAAGCGCTAGCGGAGAAAATCGGTTTCTTATGTCACTCACCACTTGATGATCAAGAGATCAATCTGCGTTTTGATTTATTCGGTGAGGGCAAATCGGTTCAACTGACTGGCTGGCTGACTAAGAATTATCAAGCTGGATTAATGCGTTATCGCAGTGGTGCGATTCGTGCTCAGCATTATCTCGCGGCGTGGATCGATCATCTTGCTCTTGCCGCAATGGGAATCAATAAACCGACTCATGTGATTGGTTACGATCGCAAACAAGGCGTGCAGCATTGGGTTTATCCCCCCATCGCGGATGCCGATCACGCCAAGGCATTACTGACGGAGTTAGTGCGTTTATTTTATCAAGGCATGACCGAACCGTTGGCGTATTTTCCTAATACCGCATTAGCCAGTATTGAAGCGGGGTTTAGCCGTGGAAAGTGGGTCGATGATCGCGAAAAATCACTGAAAAAAATGGCGGAGACTTTTCATGATGGCTATATGACTCGTGGTGAAGGCAGTAATGTTTATATTGCGCGTATTTGGCCACAATGGCATGAAGAGTTAGCTGAGCAAGTCCGGTTATTGGCCAGTTTAGTCATTCAAGGACCCAGACTTGCGGCTCAGCAAGCGGCAGATGTTGAGCATTAATGGGATGATGCAAAGCCAGCTTACGTTTAGATCGTTATTGGGGTTTCGTCTTACATCGGTGTGCTGGTACACACCTGTGCATTCAAAGGTTAACGAGTTATGAGTATCTCTTCACCAGCGGTGGTGACACCGTTAGATCCGCTTACTTTTCCATTGCATGGCGCGCGATTGATTGAAGCATCGGCGGGAACTGGAAAAACCTTTACCATTGCGGCTTTATATTTACGTTTGCTGCTGGGCCATGGCAATGCAGACACTCGTCATCCAACGCCGCTGACGGTTGATCAAATTTTGGTGGTGACGTTTACCGAAGCGGCAACCGCTGAATTGCGCGATCGCATTCGTCAGCGGATCCATCAGGCGCGAATCGCTTTTTTACGTGGTTCTAGTGATGATCCCGTCATTCAAGGTTTGTTGGCCGATTATGCCGATCGACCTGGGGTCGCAAAAGTATTACTGCAAGCCGAACGACAAATGGATGAAGCCGCCGTTTATACGATTCATGGTTTTTGTCAGCGGATGCTGACGCAAAATGCCTTTGAATCAGGAAGCCGATTTAGTAACGAATTTGTCACCGATGAAAGCCAGTTGAAAGCGCAAGTCGTGGCCGATTATTGGCGTCGTCAGTTTTATCCATTACCATTGAACCTGGCGGCCGAAGTCCGTCGTTTGTGGCCTTCGCCACAAGCCTTATTGGATAAAATTGGTGGTTATTTAACGGGGGCTCCGCTAACGCTATCGGTTGAAGCCATGAAGGGTGATTTAACGGCACTTTATCACGATGGCCTATCACGGATTGCTGATTTGAAACAGCAATGGTTGGCGTCATGTCGCGATCTCCCTTCATCGATTCAAGACTCTGATTTACATGCCGCGACTAAAAAAGCGCTATTAACACGGCTAGAGTTGTTGAATGTGTGGGCAAATCAGCCTCACCATCAGTTCGATTTACCCAGTGAATTATCAGACTTTGCTCAAAGTGCGCTGGAGGCTAAAGCTAAAAAAGGCAATCCCCCCCAACATGCTCTGTTTACGATTATTGAGCAGTTTTTACAAACGCCGATCAGTTTAGCTGCGCCATTATTGGCCCACGCGATCCTCCATTGTCGAGAGCGGCTCGCTGAAGCCAAAACGCAAAAACAGTGGTTATCGTTTGATGATCTGTTAACTCAGTTATCGGCGGCGATTGATCACGATCAGCTTGGTTTACTGACTGAGCGGATTCGCACACTTTATCCAGTGGCGATGATTGATGAGTTTCAAGATACCGATCCGCTGCAATACAGCATTTTCAGCCGAATTTATCTCCCCAAAGCAGAGTGTGGTTTATTGATGATTGGCGACCCGAAACAGGCGATTTATGGTTTTCGAGGGGCGGATATTTTTACGTACATCAAAGCTCGTCAGCAGGTCAGTGCGCATTACACGTTAGGCACTAACTGGCGCTCTAGTGCGCAGATGGTGAGCGCGGTTAACCAGTTATTTAGCTCATCTGCTAGCCCTTTTATGTATGATCAAGACATTCCGTTTTTGCCTGTTGCCGCTAGCCCGGATGCGGATAAGCGACAATGGTTACTTAACGGGCAGAGTCAACCGGCATTAACTTACTGGCTGCAAGAGGCCGATAAGCCACTTCCAAAAAATGAATACCTATCCTGTATGGCTAAAGCGTGTGCGAGTCACATTCAAACCATTTTGAGTGCGGCGCAGCACCATCAAGCGTATTTTGAAACGGGCAAAGGCCAAAAAATAGTTCAAGCTGGCGATATTGCTGTGTTAGTGCGTACGGGTAACGAAGGGCGGATGATCAAACAAGCGCTGGCCGAACAAGGGATTGCCAGTGTTTATCTTTCAAATCGTGATAGCGTTTTTAGCAGTGATGTCGCGCAGGATCTCCAACGCCTATTGCAAGCGGTATTAACCCCAGACGATGATCGTACTTTACGCGCCTGTTTAGCGTCGCCCTTATTTGCTTTCGATGCTGCCAGCCTAGATGCACTCAACAATGACGAAGTGGTTTGGGAAAACGCAGTCAATGAGTTTAAAGCCTATCGACAACTGTGGATTGAACGTGGTGTATTGCCGATGCTGCGCAGTGTGATGAGTAAGCGTCATCTCGCCGAACGTTGGTTGGAAGAGCAGAATGGCGATCGTTTATTGACGGATTTCATGCACATCGGTGAGCTACTTCAGCAGGCACGACAAGAGATAGAGAGTGATCACGGCCTGTTGCGTTGGTTGGCTCAGTCGATCAATGATGCCGAGCAGGGGATCGGCGGTCGAGATGAGCAGATTCAACGTTTAGAGTCGGAACAAAACTTAGTACAAATCGTCACCATTCATAAATCGAAGGGATTGGAGTATGACTTAGTCTTTTTGCCATTTGTGGCTGGCTATCGAGAGGCCAGCGAAGGTAAGTATTATGATTCAGTCAACGATCAAACCGTGCTCGATATTACTGACAGCTCGGCAGCGCTTGAGCAAGCGGATAAAGAACGGCTGGCTGAAGACCTGCGCTTGATCTACGTAGCCTTGACTCGCGCGGTGTATGGTTGTTTTATTGGCTTGGCACCGCTGCGTAATGGCCGCTCGACTAAAGAGCCGACAGGCGTTCACTTAAGTGCGATTGGTTATTTACTGCAAAATGGTCAAGAGGCAGGTATTGCCGAACTCCATTCGGCGCTTAACGCGCAAGTAAGCGATGCTATTGTGGTCACCGCTCCTCCGCCACCACAGAGCGAACCCTTCACGGCGTTGGTGGCTGAGAAACCGATCTTGAAAGCTCAGACTTTGCATACGCATATCGATCGCCATTGGCGTTTGACCAGTTACTCGGCGTTGGTAAAACATTCGAGCAAGCTGGCTTATGATGAGGCGAGCTTGGAAATATCCGGTTTTGATATCGATTCGGGCGATGAACAGCATCAAGCTCTATTACTGGAACCAGAACGCTCTATTTTTACTTTTCCCCGCGGCGCGACACCGGGAACCTTTTTACACAGTTTGTTTGAAGAGGTTGAGTTTACCGAATCGGCCAGCAGCGATGAGAATCAGCAACGAATCATTGAATTGATGGAACGAGAGCACATTGAGCTTGAGTGGTTACCGGTTTTACAACAGTTAGTTGATACCGTATTAGCTACGCCGCTCGATGGAAAAGCATTACGCTTGAATCAAAAAACCGCCCAACAACGATTGGTGGAAATGGAGTTTTTATTACCGGTCGAAGTGCTGAGCGCTCCCGCTTTAAATCGAATAATTCAACGCTATGATCCCTTGTCCGCTAAGGCTGGGGAACTGGGGTTTTATCCTGTACAAGGCATGCTCAAAGGTTTTATTGATTTGGTATTTGAACATCAAGGTAAATATTATTTGTTGGATTGGAAATCCAATCATCTCGGAGATGAGATCGGTGCTTATCATGGTGAGCGTTTAAGAGCGGCGATGGTCGAGCATCGTTATGATCTGCAATATCAGCTTTATGCATTAGCGCTGCATCGATTTTTGCGTAGTCGTCTCGCCGATTATGATTATCAGCGTCATTTTGGCGGTGTGTATTATCTATTTTTACGCGGTATTGATGGTCAGTCTGAACACGGTATTTTCTTTAATAAACCAAGTAGTGAACTGCTGGATGAGATGGACAGATTGATGGATGGAGAAGCCACTCATGTCCGAGCGACGAACGCTGGACAAATGGAGTTGGATTTATGACTGGTTCACTAATGACACTACTGGAACCCTTAGCCGAAAAGGGGGCGCTACGCCAACTGGATTATCAATTTGCGCGATTTATTGCTCAAAAAAGCAGGTCTCAATTAGGCGATGAAGATAGCCAAGCGCTCGGTTTTATTGCCGCGCTGGTCAGCGCAGAGTTAGCTAAAGGGCATATTTGCTTGCCACTGTTTCGTGAACAGGCAACGGCTACTGAGTCATTACTCTTAACTCCGGCTGATTTCAGTGCCAAGTTAGGTTTATTTGGTGATGCGGCGCTGGTGGTTAATCAGCAGTTGCAAGCCATCGATTGGCTTGGGGTTTTGCAGCGTTCGAGTTTGGTTGGTCAGCAAGGGGAAGCGGTCCCGTTAATGTTTGATGGTCAGCGTCTTTATCTGCATCGTTATTGGTACTATGAAGTGACCTTAGCGCAGCGTTTACTCAGCTTTGGGTCACCAATGAGCTTAAAGCCTACTGATGTCCAAAAGCTGAAAGCATTGCTCGATGGCTTATTTGCTCGTCAATACCATCGGTTGCTTGAGGCTTTGCTGGCACAGTCCGCCATGGCGACCCCATTAACTCGCCAACAGCTGGTGTGTGACTTTCTGGATGTGGTGAGTCCGCAAGAATTGGATTGGAGTGCGATTGATTCTGTAGTCAGCGCAGCTCGTCACGTGAAAGATCTGATCCACTTAGATACGCTGATCCCGCAACAGGCTTGTATTAATTGGCAGAAAGTGGCGGCCGCGGTGGCGCTTACGCGTCGTTTTGCGGTGATATCCGGAGGGCCGGGGACGGGAAAAACCACCACGGTAACCAAATTACTCGCCGCGTTAATCGCTCAAGCTCAGCAAAACGGTAGCATGCCTAGTATTAAGCTTGTTGCGCCGACTGGCAAAGCCGCAGCACGTTTAACAGAGTCAATTGGTAAAGCCGTGGCTGAGTTAGCGGTTGAGCCGGCGCTAAAAGCCGCGATCCCTAGTGAATCAAGTACGTTACATCGATTACTCGGTCCGATCCCTCACAGCGTGGAATTTCGTCACCATCAGCGCAACCCGCTGCATCTTGATATTTTAGTGGTGGATGAAGCTTCGATGGTGGACTTACCCATGATGGTGAAACTGATCGAAGCATTGCCTAAACACGCCCGTTTAATTTTGTTAGGTGATAAAGATCAATTAGCGTCTGTGGAAGCGGGAGCGGTCTTGGGCGATATCTGTTCGTTTTTGGCCTTAGGATACAGTCGTTCGCAAAGTGAACAACTGTCGGCATTAACCGGCTATCAAGGGTTCATCGGACATTCGCAAGCGAACGTCAACCCTATCGCTGACAGTTTATGCATGTTGCAAAAAAGCTACCGCTTTGATGTACGCTCTGGCATTGGTCAGTTGGCTAAAGCGATCAATCGTGGCCAACCGAGCGCGGTCGATGAGGTATTAAAACGGGATTATGGCGACATTACTCATCATCCACTCACCAGCGACCAGTATAATCAGATGTTGCAAACAGTGGTTGAAGAGTATGGTCACTATTTGCGTCGTCTTGAGGACGTTATGATTGATCCCTCTAGCGCTGCGCTAGAAACGCAGGCCCAGCAAGCGAAAGCGGCGCTGGATTGTTTCAATCAGTGTCGTGTTTTGTGCGCAGTCCGTGAAGGGGATTTTGGGGTGAATGGCTTAAATCAACGCATCGAGCGAGCACTCGCGGCGCGTCGCTTGATTGATCTGCAAGATGAGCTTTGGTATCACGGCCGACCCGTGATGGTCACTCGTAATGATCACAGCTTAGGGTTATACAATGGCGATATTGGTTTATGCATATTAGACAGGAGTGAAGACGAACCCCGTTTGAAGGTCTATTTTGAATTACCGGATGGCAGTGTAAAGGCGATTTTACCGAGCCGCGTCCCTGAACATGAAACCGCCTATGCCATGACCATACATAAATCCCAGGGCAGTGAATTTGACCTAACGTTACTGATTTTACCGCCTGATTTTAGTCCTATTTTAACTCGCGAGTTGATCTACACTGGAGTAACTCGTGCGAAAAAACGATTAATCCTCTTGAGTGATTTACCGATCATGAAACGCGCGGTTCAGTTAAAAACGGAGCGTGCCAGTGGTTTAGTGGCTAAATTAACCGTCTCTTAATCCGTTATCGCGAAAGGTCAACAGACCCTCGGCTTACCGTCCACAATCTGCATCATAAAGGGTAAGCCAAACGCGCTAAAAGGCATGAGTAAAGGTAATGTTTTTGATTTTATAGCGGCTTTGAGAGCTCAGGATAAAAGCACGAAGTTGGTCGCTGGTTGGAAATACGCAGTGTACTGCGTGACCTTCAAGGAACTGGTTATCGGCCATATCCCAAAAGCTTTGTAATGAGTTACAAATAACAGTTTTCATCAATTGTTGCTCTTAAGTACGTGTGGTCGTAAAAGCAATCCTTGCATACCGATGGTTAGGTCGTACCCTCAAGCATTGGTTTCCTGAAGCATTGAGGGTATGGATGAGATCTGTATATTAATTATACAGATCTCATCAGGAGGCGGATTCTACCCATAATCTACACAGAAATAAAGCGTTCATTTACTGTGCAATGAATATGCAGTTCGTTGCTATTTTTTGGGGCGCGCCGTACCTTGGCTATTCTTGGACTATAAACGCAAGACTAAAATCTTTGAGCGACGTTGGTAGTTATATAAACTTTGTTTAGCCACTGGGAGGGATTCGACCCCGACCTCAATAAAGCCTTGTTCTCTAAACCAATGCAAGCTGTGGGTAGTTAATACAAATAAACGTTGAATGCCCATTTGTTTTGCTTGATGTTTCATATGGTTGAGTAACAGTAACCCTCGATTGCCATCACGGTATTCAGGGTGAATAGCCACACAAGCCATTTCTGCCATTTTTTCATCAGGATAGGGGTAAAGAGCGGCGCAGCCGATCAGTAAGCGATCTTTTTCAATAATGGTAAATTTATGAACTTCTTGTTCGAGTTGTTCGCGAGAGCGGCGCACGAGAATACCTTGCTCTTCCAATGGACGAATCAAATCAAAAATACCACCAATATCATCAATGCTCGCCTGACGGACTTGTTCGGCACTCGCCATAACTACTTGAGTTCCAATGCCATCAAAAGAGAACAATTCTTGAATCAGTGCGCCATCGTCTTTGTAGCTGATCAAATGGCTGCGTGGTACGCCAGCTCGACAAGCGGCAATCGCCGCGCGCAGAAAACGTAAGGTCCCTGTTGGGTCCTCACTTTTTGCAACAGGACATGACTCTAAACGCTCGACAATGTGTTCGACTTCACTGGGTAACAGCTCGGCAATCGCATTGCCCTGCTCATCAATAATGCCTTGTTCAGAGCAAAAACCGATTAACTTATCAGCTTTGAGGCGAATCGCGACTTGAGTCGCGACCTCTTCGGATAGCAGATTAAAACATTCGCCAGTGACTGAGCTTGCGATAGGCCCTAGTAACACAATCGATCCATGCTCAAGGGTACGATTAATACTGTCAATATCGATGCGACGAATACGACCGCTGTGGCAATAGTCGACACCATCGTCTATACCTAATGGTTGAGAGATAACAAAATTACCACTTACGACGTTAAGTTGGGTGCCAGCCATTGGCGTATTATTGAGACTCATGGATAATTGAGCAGTAATCGCTAGTTGTAATTGTCCAGCGGCTTGCATAACCAACCTTAACGCTTCTTCGTCAGTCACGCGAATACCTTTATGGTAGGGGGTGGTTCGTTGGTGAGTCTGCAAAATTTGATTGATTTGTGGACGAGCACCGTGAACCAATACTATTTTAACGCCAAGGCTATGCAGTAAAGCTAAATCGCTAATAATATTAGCGAAGTTTTTATCTGCTATTGCCTCGCCGCCAATCATGACCACCATGGTTTTACCGCGATGAGCGTTAACATAAGGCGCGGATTGTCTAAATCCTTTTACTAAGGCTGTGCTACGAATTTTCACTTTATCATACCGAAGTGTTTAAATATGTCTAAATAATGACTTTTTATTCATCCATTAACAAGCGGTTTTATCGATAATAGGGAGATTTTTTGTTATGGGTTTAGTCAATAAAAAGATTTAGCCATCTCTTGGGGTGTCGTTGCGTAGTTCTACGCTAACGTCTCTAAGGGAAGTGATAAACGAGAGACTCTTATTGGTTAGGTTTGGAGTCACTCATTGATGAGAGAAGAAGAAAGTGAACACGAATTCAACCCGTAATAAAAAATGGTTAGAGCGAATCTTAATCCTCGCGGTAGTACTGGGCGTCTCGGTGGTTATTTTGCTGTATAGCCAAGTGTTTAATCGCCTAGCAGACTCTTTTTCACCATCAAAAAGTGATATTTATGGATTGTGGATAGAGCAGAATGTCGCGCCGTATGCCGCGCAAAGAATTTATGTCCAAGCGGATGCGATTATGATTGATGGACGTATGGTGACAACCCATTATGACTTTAACGGGCGGCATTTGAGTTTTTATATCGGCGATCAAAAGATGGAATATCGGATGCTCAATGATGAATACACAGAAATGCGGCTAGTCTCCAAAGCGCATTATAACCCGACGTTTCAATTGTCAGGAAAGCATCAAAAAAACCTTCGTTAACAATTCAGCCATTGCGCTTCACTGTGGAGTTTGTCATGCTTTTTGATGAAACCCAACATGGATAACTCCCAGTGATAAAACGATTATTTTCTTGTGCTACGTTAGCGCTTCTGTTTGGCTGTGCTCAGCCAACTGACCGCGCGCAACAATATACTGATGATCAATTTCCTGACATTTTAAATCAGGTAGAGCAGCTCCATTCCAATACCCCGCGTGATTTTTCTAAGTTTGCCGCACAAAGTGAGCAAGTGGTGATTAATTCGCCTTCTATGGCGGCGATCTATCAACCTTTGTATGAAAAGCTTAATGAGTGGGCGATGCAAAGCGGCGATCCCGCTGATCTGGCGCAATTTGGTGTGCAAACCGCGCAAATGGGCGGAGGCGATAAACGAGGTAATGTTCTTTTTACGGGCTATTTTTCACCAGTAATGGAACTGCGCCATACCGCCGATGAAGTCTATCGTTATCCGGTGTACGCTCTACCGGATTGTAGCGATAACTGTCCAACCCGAGCAGAAATCTACGCAGGTGTACTCGCTGGGCAAGGCTTAGAAATTGGTTATGCCGCCAATTTGATTGATCCGTTTATTATGGAAGTACAAGGCAGCGGTTTTGTTCATTTTGAAGATGATGACACGCTCGAATACTTTGCTTATGCCGGTAAAAATAATAAAGCCTATGTCAGTATCGGTCGCATTTTAATTGAACGAGGTTTGGTTGAGCGCGCCAATATGTCATTAAAAGCGATTAAAGAGTGGGTGCTAGCGAATGATGAGCCGACGGTACGCGAGTTATTAGAGCAAAACCCTTCTTATGTCTTTTTCCGCCCCAGTGCTGCCGCACCTGTCACGGGTAGCGCGGGTATCCCTCTATTACCGATGGCTGCGGTGGCAGGCGATCGATCCATCTTACCGATGGGCACGCCTATTTTAGCTGAAGTTCCTTTATTGAATGCCGATGGAAGCTGGTCAGGGGTTCACCAATTACGTTTATTAATCGTGCTTGATACCGGCGGCGCTGTGAAGCAAAATCACCTCGATTTGTATCATGGCATGGGGTATCGCGCTGGTATTGAAGCGGGGCATTATAAGCACTTTGGCCGAGTATGGAAGCTGGGGTTAGAGAACTCAGCGACACAAGCGCCTTGGGCTTTGCCACCTGAAAAACGACAATAACACGACACAGCCTAGACTTTTTTATCAAGAGTGCGTATAAATCGCACTCTTTCTTTTTGCCTCTTTTATACAGTGTGGATGCTTGTTATGCGTGAACTCGATACGCCTGCCTCAGACAATTACAATCAGCGTTTTGGCGGTACTCGCCGCTTGTACGGTGATAGACAAGTGGAGATCCTCCGTGCCGCTCATGTGTGCGTAATTGGGATTGGTGGTGTTGGTTCATGGGCTGTGGAAGCTCTGGCTCGCTCTGGTATCGGCGAGCTGACATTGATCGATATGGATGATGTCTGTGTCACCAATATTAATCGTCAAATTCACGCAATGACGGGCACGATAGGCAAAAGCAAAATTGAGGTCATGGCTGAGCGAGTGACATTGATCAACCCTGACTGTAAGGTCAATTTGATTGATGACTTCATCGACTCGGACAATCAAGCTCAGTACCTTAATAACCAGATGGACTATGTCTTAGATGCGATTGATAGTTTATCCGCTAAAGCTTCTCTGTTGGCTTATTGTCGCCGTAATAAAATCAAAGTGATTACTATTGGTGGTGCTGGAGGTCAGACCGATCCGACCCAGATTAAAGTCGCTGATTTAACGAAAACCATTCAAGATCCTTTAGCGAAAAAGCTGAAAGATCGCTTGCGTCGTGATCATCATTTTCCAACTAATCCGGCACGTAAATTTGCTATTGAGTGCGTGTTTTCTACCGAGCAACTTAAATATCCTCAAGCCGATGGTACGGTGTGCGCCGCTAAATCAAGCGCGGAAGGGCCTAAGCGTATGGATTGTGCCACTGGATTTGGCGCTGCAACTGTGGTCACCGCAACCTTTGGTTTTGTCGCGGTTGCCCGGATCATTGATAAACTTATCCAGAAACATTCAGCGTAAATATCTGCAGCAATTGAGTCAGTTGCTGCAGTGTCGAGACCTTTAACTCATCATTCGTTGCGGAGATATTATTGATGTCCAGTTTGCCTAACCATCCGTTTGGTCTCACTATTACTGATGCGCACATTCTTGCCACTATGCGGTCATTACAAGGTTGGGAAGCGCGTTATCGGCAGCTGATCCTCTGGGGTAAGCAATTGCCTGTTATGGATGAGAGCTTAAAAAGTGATCAAGCCGTTGTCGCAGGATGTGAAAGTCAGGTCTGGTTAGTCAGCGAGCAAGATGAACAGGATGGCTGGTTATTTTGCGCCGATTCCGATGCGCGTATCGTACGTGGCTTGATTGCTGTGGTTTTAGCCGCATTAAACGCCAAAACTGGTGAGCAGATAGCGGCTTTTGATATGGATGCGTATTTTTCCGATTTGGGATTACTTGACCATCTCAGCCCTTCTCGTGGTAATGGCCTGAAGGCGATTGTCGAGAAAATACGCACAGAAATTGTCTAAGGCTACGCTTCTTCCTGTTTATCATAATGCAATTGCGGCAGTGGGATCAGGGGGAGCGCAACCTCTTTGGCTCGTTGTTTGCCTGAAAGTTGAGCAATAATTTCAATCGCAAATTCCAGTGCTGTGCCTGGCCCTTGGCTGGTTAAGAGATTGTGATTAACGTCAAAGGTGACACGACGATTGCGCCAGCGTTGCTCTGGGATACGTTCTTGTAAGCTGGGATGACAAGTCATGATCGCCTTTGGATAGAGTTGGTGATGTTCTAACATCACGGCAGGGGTTGCACAAATCGCCGCGACTAAACGGCCATCGTATTTCTGCTGTTTGACGATTTCCACCAGTAAGGTGCTGTCGCGAAACACTTCCGCTCCGCCAAGGCCGCCCGGTAATACCACCGCTGCAAATTCTTCATCCGCTACATCCACTAACTTACAATCAGCGGTTAAGGTCACGCCGCGTGAGGCTTTCATTGTCAATTGGCCAGAAAAATCGGCACTGGCAACAATCACTTCATAGTTGGCTCGAACCAAAATATCAATAATCGTTATTGCTTCCATTTCTTCGGTTCCGGGAGCGATAGGAACTAATATACGTTTGGTCATTAAGGTATCCAACGTTGTTGTAGTGAATGAATATGTTGATAAAGGCTCTGGTTGACTGGTACGGCTAAACTGTGTTGAGCCGCTTTTTTTATGACATAACCAGTAATAAAGTCTATCTCGGTTGGCCTTTGATGGGCAACATCTTGTTGCATTGATGAGTAATTTTGACTTGTTGCCTCAATAACGCGATCAATAGATTCGGTGAGTTGTTGTAGTTCGATTGGCACTTGTTCGGCTCGCATAACGCTCACCAGTTCATTAATTAACTGATTGAGTAATGGTCGATAGTTAGCGTCCGCTAACTGCCCATTGCGACAGTTCTCGATTGCTGTGAGTGGATTAATCGCGCAGTTAATTGCTAGCTTGTGCCATAAGGCATAGCGAATATTGTCTGTCCATAAAACGTGCGGTAAAGCATGGTTGAGGACATCAACCAAAAAATCACAGCGCTCGCCTTGAGCGTTGACGGCGCCTAATTGGGTGGTGCCTTGTCCGGTATGCATAACATGATGTGCGCCCTGTTTTAACGCCCCATGAGTGGTGGTTGCCATCAATAGTGGGTAATCAGAGAGCGGCTCTGTGAGTGTGTCGAGTGCCCCCATCCCATTATGAATAAACAGTAATATAGTTTGTGGAGCAAGCTTATCGAGCAAAGGAAGCAAGGCGGTTTCTACTTGCCACGCTTTAACACAAACGAGCAGTAAGTCAGCCTGTTCAAGAGTCGCTGGTTGATTATAAGCGAGAGTGATCGGCGGCAGATCATCCAGAATAAGGCAACGCTCTCCCGCTGGCTGGGTTCCCCATAAAGTGACTTGATGGCCAGCTTTATGTAATTGATAAGCCCATAAACGTCCGATTGCACCAGGGCCTAATATAACGATATTCATCAAGTTTACCTGTAGTTAGGGCGGATGATGCTTGTTTGCTTATAGTAGCCGATGATGGCGATAAAAAACGAATCGGCAGTCAGCGCTAGTGGACCAATTAATCATTTATTCAAACCTTGAATAGAACGGCTGAACTAAATAATCCCTGCGATATCACGGAATTTTAATGTTTTTTCCGGTAAATTACAGCGGCTCTGTGACTTTAAGCAAAATAAGGAAATAAATTTATGCGATTTAATCGTGCCATACTCGCCAGTACCATCGCCCTTGCGTTATTAGGATGCAGTCAAACAGATAAAGAGAGTGCCGAACAAGCGGCCTTTGAACTGACTATTGCCCATATTAATGATACCCACTCCAGTTTTGATGCGGTTCGTTCAAGCTTTTATATCAATCAACAGCGTGTGTACAACGAATTTGGCGGCCATCCACGCATTTTATCCAAAGCCAATACCTACCGTGAACAAGCTGAAAAAAACAATCAAAGCATGCTGTTTTTACATGGCGGTGATGCGTGGCAGGGTAGTGCGTACTTTAAATTGAATGAAGGGCTGATGAATGCGGATATTCTGAGCCGAATGGGTATCGACGCCATGGCGCTAGGTAACCATGAATTTGATTTAAATAACCAAAAACTGAATGCATTTTTAGATCGGATCAACTTTCCCGTTCTTGCTGCTAATATTGATACTAGTTTAGATAAAGATTTAAAAGATCAAACCAATCTAAAACCTTATGTCGTGTACGCGTTCGATGGTTATACGAAACAGCGTTTTGATGATATGAGCCAATTACCAACCGATAAGCCGTTGGTAGGGGTTTTCGGATTAGCATTGGATGATATGCCTAATATTGCTCCGAATACTGGAGACGTTCAATTTTTTGATATGGTTGAATCTGCGCAAGCGACCGTCGATGAACTGCAAGCACTGGGTATTAAGAACATCATTGCCGTCACCCACGTCGGTAATGCGATTGATTTAGACATTGCCAGTAAAGTGAATGGGATTGATTTGATTGTTGGTGGTCACTCTCACTCACTATTGGGCGATTTTACTAACCTAGGTTTGGGCAATAACGGTATTTATGCTCAGTTAGTCACTAACCCGAATGGCACCAGTAAAACTTGTGTCGTTCAAGCCGGAGAGTTTGCTCAAGCGATTGGTAAAACGACGGTCGCGTTTGATAGTGACGGCGAACTGATTTCGTGTGCTGGCCATAATACTTTGCTGACCAACGACGAGTTTTACCATCAAGCTAATCGTCAGCAAGAGAGTGCCTTTAGCGACGATGAACGCAGTAAAGCCCTCCGTTTTATTGAGCGTCAGCGTAACATTGCAGTAGCCGCCGAAGAAGCCGCACTGCGTGCTCATATCGATAGCCAATACAAGCCTGCGGTTGAGAAAGCGTATGGTGATGTGATCGCTAATGTGCCACAGGAAATTCGCCATGCTCGACGTCCAGGTGATAATAACTCTGATCAACACGGCTCGCGAGTCGCACCGATTGTTGCATTGGGACAATATTATTGGGCAGCGAGCGATGAAGTGGTGCAATTGACAGGAATGAAAGCTGACTTTGCACTGACCGGAGCCGGTGGCATTCGCACCAATATTGCTGAAGGTGAATATCGTGAAGGGGACGTGACGTTAGAAATGTTGCCTTTTGCTAACTTTATGTCGATTGTGCCAGTGAAAGGTTCGGTGATTAAAGCATTGATCGAGAAAACCGTCAGTGAAACGTTGCCGCCTACCGCTCATGCAGGGAAATTCCCGTATGGCGGTAACTTGCGTTATGTGTTTGATGAAACCGTTCAACACCAAGCAGGGACTCTCAGTTTAATTGAAGTTAATACCGGTACATTGAATGAGCCAATCTGGAGCCCATTAGAGGATAATAAAATCTATAATGTGGCGATGAATAGCTACAACGCGACCGGTAACGATGGCTGGACACCATTATTTGAAGCGCAAAAAGAGCAATCTGGTCGAGTCGATTTTGCTTATGTCGATGGTAATTTGACTGCTTTCCCAGTCAGTCACATTGAAGAAGTAGGCGGACGCTATCAAGTACACTATCAAGGTCATGAACTCAATTGTAAAGCGGATAATGTCGTATGTAATACTGATGCGCGTGCTGTGGTTAAGTATATCGCAGAACAACAACCTGTATTGGAAGCGCTGGATTACCCAGTCGTGACCTTGAATCGAGTTAATTAATTGTTATCCTGGTTAAGCAAAAAATTGTGATTATTAAAGCGGTTCTTTAGATGAAGGACCGCTTTTTATTTTTTGCTCGATACCGTCAAAAAATCAGTGCGACTCAATAAAAAAGGGAGAAGCCGATGCTTCTCCCTTTTGCTGAATAATAAATGATTAGAATTTGTAGGTAACGGCTACGTAGTGGCCAAAGCCGCTTGATTTGAATGCACTAGAGTCTTTAATACCAAATACATCTTTATAGCCTTTCAGACCATAACCAACTGCGAAGCGATCGGAATGCCAGTAAATACCGTTAAACATTGCTCCACCATTGCTTGCAGATGAATATTCCTCTTTCATGCCAAATTGGTAATCAATGTAACCTTGGTAAGAGACAAATGAGCCATTTTCAAAAAAGTAGAAAGGCTTAAACCAGTTGGTAGCAAAATGGAAACCGTTCCAATCTTTATCATTTCCTTGATAAGTTGCATAGAGGTTAACGCCAACTTTACCTAGCCATGGCACCATCACATCAGAACCAAGACCGATTTTCTGATTGTTGACACCTGAATTACCACCCCACTCGATTAATGAAGCGATGTAGAGTTCTTGTACTGGGCCAAAAGAGAGATCTTTACCGGTTAACGCGTCGAGAGACATACGCGGCGCAAATTTCATAAACATTTTTTCTGCGCCAGCTTTGTCGCTACTTGGGTTACTGGTTAGGTTAAATACGTCAACATAACCATACAGGTCAAAAATACCTGAACGACCACCAAATTCCATCTCTAAGTAATCGTGGCTTGATTTACCTGGCAGTTCGTCGAATGCACCCATCAAGTTAAACTGCATCCATTTATAATCGTTTTTATGGATATCGCCGTCAGAATAGTCAGCAGCAATAACAGGAGCAGAAGTAGCAGCCATGAGGCCAAGAGCTAAAAGTGATTTACGCATAGGGGAACTCTCTTTGTTGAGTGAACTTACAAGGCTGAATGTTGTCCTTGCTAATTGCCGAGCATAATAGCGACAAATTTCTCAATTAAAAGTGATAGAGAGTGCAAAACTACTTGTTTATATTGATGCGTATCACACTATTTTATTTTTCTTAATCAGAATATATATTTTTCATTTTGTTGCATTATTAGTGTGATCTTCGTTGGTTTTGTTTGTGGGGTGGGATTTTTTAAACCACTCACAAAAGCAACAAAATCGGTAAGTGATCCCTTAACTGTCTATTTCGTAAACAGGAGAAACATCAGTAAAAATAGAGGGAGGAATAATGCAAGAAATTATGCTTTTTCCACTGAGTTCGGTTGTATTGCCTGAAGGTAAAATGAAGTTACGCATTTTTGAACCTAGATACAAACGAATGATTGCGGAATGCAGCAAAGCCAATAGCGGATTTGGTGTCTGTTTATTGGATAATAAATCTGCAGTCAAACGTCACCAGCTTTCGTACCTCGGTACTTGGGTTAAGATTGTTGATTTTGAAACCTTAGACGACGGTTTATTAGGGGTCACCGTTGTTGGCATTAAGCGTTTTTTTATTGAACAAGTACGCAGTGAGTCGGATGGGTTACGCAAAGCCACCGTCCGTTGGTTAACTAACTGGTCCACCACACCTTTGTCTGACCACCACTTATTATTGAGTGAGCAGTTACAGCTAATTTACCAACAGTTTCCGCAAGTGGGGCAACTGTATTCACATCGTTTTTTTGATGATGCGAGTTGGGTTGCTCAGCGTTGGTTGGAGATTCTCCCCTTATCAAAAGCTCAGTGGGAGGGCTTGGTCGATCATGAGAGCTGTCATCCGGCATTGTCTTTTCTTACACAGACGATTGAGATCTATGATGATTGTTCTGGTCAGGGATAGTGGGAAGCTATCGCTTTCTTTTATTGTGTGGATGATTTAATAACCACGTTTAACTTTTTAGGGATAAGAGTTGGATAAGACAAACACTAGTCTACTCTGCCCGTCTCAGCCATTTGGGTATATAATGAATCTTTCTCTAGGTATTGAAATTTCCACCATTATTCAGTCAGTGATCCACGATGACTTTACTTACGTAAGATGAGTGATTGGGGAGAAATCTCAAGCCGAGGTTTTGCAAGGACAGGTATCCTATGACGAGTCAAAATCCACAAACCTTTACCCGTGATGATTGGGCTGATTGTATGGAAAAAGTGCAGCAACAGGATAAAGCCGCTTTTGGTGTGGTGTTCCACTTTTTTTCTCCCCGTCTTAAACAGTTTGTGATTAAGCAGTTAGGCAATGAGCAGGTTGCGATGGAAATTGTTCAAGAAACCATGGCGGCGTTATGGCAAAAATCGCATTTGTTCGATAGTCAGAAAAGCTCTCTGTCAACATGGGTCTACACGATTGCTCGTAACCTCTGCTACGACTTAATGCGCAAGCAAAAGGGAAGGGAGTTGCACGTGCTTGCTGATGATATTTGGCCAACCGATTACTGTCCGCCAGATTTAATCGACCACTATTCGCCAGAGCATGAAAGACTGAAAGAGCAAGTGGTTAAGTTTCTTGATCTACTACCAGAATCACAGCAAAAAGTGGTAAGAGCTGTGTATTTAGAAGATTTACCGCACCAACAAGTCGCGGAAATGTTTGATATTCCTCTTGGGACCGTCAAATCACGTCTACGGTTAGCTGTAGAAAAACTAAGAACCTCGATCGATGCGGAGCCGTTATGAGTTATCATCCAGAATTATCATTACTTGAAGCGTATGCCCAAGGCAATGTTGATGCTTGTCATGGGATCGCTTTAGCGACACATCTTGAGCAGTGTGCTCACTGTCGTCAGGTGGTTAAAAAATTTGAAGAGCAACAAGGCGAACAACTGGTTGCGCTAGAGCAAGAGTTATCGACCGATGATTGGACTGGTATGCTGGCAGAGATTATTACGACCCCAGTGCCAAGTGCGCCAGTATCGGCCTCAGAGTCTTTACCGGTGACCATTGAGGTTAATGGTAAATCGATTGCGATTCCTGCTGCTCTGCGACGTTTGATCCCAGCCGACACTAAATGGCGCAATTTTGGTGGTAAGGTTTACTCACTTCCTTTACCCAGCGAAGATAAAGTGCGCATGAGTTTAATGTACATCAATCAGGCAGTGAGTGTGCCACAACACACCCACAAGGGCATCGAATCTACTTTGGTTTTGCATGGTGGTTTCCGTGATGAAGAGGGGCATTATGAGGTGGGTGATTTTATCCAGCGTGACGCTTCTATTTGCCACGCACCACAAACCGATGTAGGGCAAGATTGCTTATGTTTAGCCATTCTCACTGAGCCGATGATCTTCACCCAAGGTGTAGCGCGAGTCTTTAATTTATTTGGTAAAGGGATGTATCCCTAAACGAGTTTTTCGTTAACCTCTACTCTTCATGCTTCAGCCCCTAGGTTTATCCCTAGGGGCTTTTTATTTGCACTTCATGTTGTTTATTGAACCAAACTCTCTTTTTTGATTTTTTCTTGATAAAAACCAATCCAATCAATAGCAAACGTTTGCCAATGGTCACGAAATCGCTTGGTTATGAGAGCGGATTCAAATCTTTGTCAAGTGATCTTTAGCGTTAATGATGAGAATGGCATTTTAACCATATGTATTTTATTGGTTTATTTTTTGTCAATTATTTATTCGCAACTTGAGTTTTTACTCTATCGTGTTTGCTGTCACAAAATCAAAACATTGATTGAGTTAATATTACAAGCTGTTGTGATTAACCTCACGTTAAGCAATCAAGATGACTTATAGCAAGGAAAATGGCATGCGAGTAATACATTCTCGGAAATCAGCGTTGCCTTTAGCGCTGTCCGCCGTGTTTTTAGCATTATCGGCAACGAGCCACGCTGCTCGACTTTATAGCGCTGATAATGGTGATTATATGGATATGTTTGGAGAAGTGGGTGTTGGCGGATATTTTGGTAACAAAACAAAATATAAACAATACCACTCTGATGATTCTTTTATTGATGACACGTTTGCTACATTCGGATCGAAAGGCCGCGTGAGCATTTTTGATTACCGCATCGAGTTAGATTACGGGCGTGAAAATTGGCGCGGTGGCACAGGTGATATGGTATTACAGATCGATAAAGCTTGGCTTGGTTATCGATATAGCCCTTATCACTATGTGGAATTTGGTTTAACGGATACTGCATTTGATGATTATGATGCTTACGGCGATTTAACGTTTGATACCGGCGCTGAGACGGGAGAAGCGGGGGACCAAGCTAAAACCATTAAATATGAAGGTAACTATCAGAAGTTTGCCGTAGGAGTTTCTTACAGCTACAAAGGTGAATCTTCATCAGGCCAAGCTCAAGGCAATATTACTAATGGCTATGTGGGTTACTTTGGTGATGAATTCTCAATGGTCCTTGGCGCAGAGCGTCGTAATGGCTCGGCTGGAGAGTCGAAATACGGTTTATACAAATTGTATGGGCTCGGGCTGCGCTATGCAGCGACAGAGAAGTTATTACTTGGCCTAAATGGCTTTATTGAATATGAAGAAATCGGTGAGTGTACGACGACTTCCGATCCTTGGGTTGATCCGGCGATTAAAGTGTGTAATCGCTATCAAGAATTTAAGAACCAAGGCGGTTTAGCTTCTTTCCAATATAGCTTGAATGAGCGTTGGGATGTGGTTGGTTCAGTTAACTATGAAGCCTATAAAGATTGGGATAGAGGAAGTCAACAGTGGGGCGGCAATGTCGAGCTATGGGAAGCGATGGGACGCAGTCGTAGCTTCCAAACCATCGGTGTACGTTATAAACCGAGTCGTTCTTCTGTGATTGAAGTGGAAGGTAATATCGGTGAAAGCTATCAAGATGTCTATGCCAAAGCGAAAGTCTTTTTCTAATCCCGTTTTGTAAAGGAAATACCCATGAAACATAAAATGTCTCTTCTGGCATTAGCGGTCGGAAGCTCATTGTCGGCTCCTGCGTTTGCTGATATTAATGATATTGTCATTGCCCGTTATATTGAGGGTTCAAGCAATAATAAAGCGATTGAGATTACTAACGTAGGAAAAGAGTCCCATTCTTTTGTTGATGCCGCTTTGTATATGGATGGAAATGGTGGATCATCGTTTCAAGAAATAAATCGCTTGAACGGTGTCACTCTAGAGCCAGGTCAATCTCTAGTATTGCATCACGAGGCACTGATCGAACCTATTAAGTCGATGATACCTGCTGGTACACAAACTCAAGTAGCCAGTTTTCGTTTTAACGGCGATGACACGCTTTTTATTGCGTATCCTGTTACAGCAAAATGTGCTCTACAAACCGACTGTTTTATTGACGATGATCTAGAAAAAGCTGTTTTTCGCGCTAAAGCTCACGATTACATCGGCACTGTATCGGGCGTTGAGTGGGGTAAAGATAAGACCTTTGTTCGCAACACAGGTCAATCATCTAAGCCCAGTGCACAATTTAAACCTGATGACTGGGATCAATTTTCCAAAGATTCACCAGAAGGCTTAGGCTCTGGATTATCCGGCGTAATCAGTCCTCCAGAACCTGAAGTCGGTGTTTGTGAAGGACAGACTCTAACACCAACGTATGCGATTCAAGGCGATAGCTGGCATTCACCAATGGTTGACGTTGAAAATAAAAAATTCATTAGCGATGATGAATATTTTGTTGCTGGTGTTGTGGTTGCGGCAACCACCGGCCTCACTAAAGGCTATTATATCCAAGATAAAGACGGTGATGGTAATCCGAAAACTTCAGATGGCCTATTAGTTTTATTTGATGGTGCGCAATCAGAGCACGCTGGTCAGACGTTCTGCTTCAAAGGCAAAGTAGAAGAGTCTTATGGGCGCACTCAGCTCAAAACTACGGTAAATAAATTCCAAGTGATGGATGCAACGGTAAATAAAATCGATCCAACACCTATTACCGTTATCCCTGAATTAGATACAGAGAATGGATCACTTTCTTTCCGTGCGACACTAGAGCGTTATGAAGGGATGCTGGTCACCTTGCCGGAAGATATGAATCCTGAGCTAGAGGGTAAACAAAACATGCGGATGAGCCGCACTTTTAGTTTTGATTATGCTCCACGAAGAAGCAACATGGTCGTTTCTTATGAAAGACCTAACATGCATCCGAACCAATTAGCACCAGCTGGTTCAGATGAGTCAAAGACTGCGATGCGCGAAAACCAAGATCGTCGAGTATTTGTAGAAAGCGATGCGAAAGCTAAAGATGGAGAAATTCCGTATTTCCCAGCTTGGAATAATGATCCAAACGCTAACTCTATTCGCATTAATGACAGCGTAGTCAATATCAACGGTGTGTTGGATTATAGCTTTAATGAATATCGTTTGATTTTGCCATCGAGTGCTGAATTTAACGTAACTAAAGCAAACTTTAAGTCGAATAACAGTGCACGTCAAACGGCGCCTTCACTTAAAACGGCAGTGGCAGCGGATGAGTTTGTCTTGCGTGTTGGTTCAAAAAATGTATTAAACTTTTTTAATTCTCCTTTTAAAGGCGATTACAATAAAAATGGTTTAAATCGCGGCGCAGAGAGCCAAGCTGAATTTGAATTACAAAAAGCTAAATTAGTGGAAGCTCTTTATGGTATGAACGCCGATGTGATCGGTCTGATGGAAATCGAGAACAACGGTTTTGGTCATTATGGTGCGATCAAAGAGTTGGTTGATGCGCTGAACGAGAAATACACCGAAGATCGTTACTCACAACGACATACAGCTAAATATGTGGGCAACCGCTATACGTTTGTTGCAATAGACTCTAATGGCGATAAGCTGATCACATCAGATGATACAATAGGTTCAGATGCCATCACGACTGGGCTAATTTATCGTCCGAGCAAAGTTACCCTGGAAGAAGTGGATGTCATTCCTCTGCCTCGCCAAGAAGCTCCTGCCATCAAAGATATCAATGGTAATGTTATCACTAATAGCAAAGGCGAATTGGTTGGTAGTGGGCGTGCATTCCAGCGTGATTCTTTGACCGGTACGTTCTTGGTGCATAATACAGGTAAAAAACTCACTATCTCAGTTAACCACCTCAAATCTAAAGGTTCTGCCTGTTGGGAAGATTATCAAAATGTCGATAGCAAGAATGCAATCATCGATGCTGATAAGCAGGGTAATTGTGAACACTTCCGTGTTGCGGGGGCGGTTCAGTTGGGTGAGCAACTAGAAAAACGTTATCCAAATAATGATCGTATTATTATGGGCGACCTGAATGCTTACGCTAAAGAAGATGCGATGCTTGTTCTAACCAGTAATCCAACCGGCAAAATTTTACGTGCTGCGCGGGATACTTGGATAGGTAACCAATCTCAGTTTGGTCCTGATGGAGCAGTAATTACGCGTAGTTTTGGCTATATTAATGCTGTACATATGATGGATCAAACATATGGTCGTCAACCAAGTTGGAGCTATTCATATAATGATGAAGTGGGTTCGTTGGATCATATGCTAGTTAGCTCAGGTTTAAAATCTCGTGTTGTTGATGCGATAGACTGGAATGTTAATAGCTCGGAAACCCCATTATTCGACTATGCGAAAAGAAATGCAGGCGCTGAGCCTGGTAAATTCCATAAGACAGACAAAGACTATTCTAATCCTGTGGTAACAGCCTTCCGTTCATCCGATCACGATCCGGTCATTATGGCTTTGTCGTATAAGTATACAGAGCCGGGTCTTAAGCCTGTTCGTTTTGTCGCCGATAGTAGCCGCGTAGATATTCCTTTCGTGGTAAACGCTGAGGCTAAAAAAGGCGATAAAGCGTATTTAGTTATCACCAGTGGGTTGCAATCGAGCGACAAACCTCAGATTCCTGTGGTTGAGTTGAAAAAAGACGGTCTGCAGACGGTGAACTTTAACGTAGTGAGTTTACCTCGTGGTGAATACACGGTGCGAATGTATTTGATGCGAGAAGAGATCGCGGAAGTGGTAGCGATCACAGCGAGATCGTCTGAGGCACAGAGTACTTGGTCTGAGGTAGTGGGTTCGAGCAAGCAATTGACGATTGAAATTGCCAGTAAAGATTCCATCGGTGTCGGCAAAGTTGCCGTTCCTAGTTATGATGGCACCGGTGGTGGTGGAGCATTCGGTGGCTTTGGCCTCTTGTCTTTATTGACATTCGGCTGGTTCCGTCGCCGTCGCTAAGTAAATAAGTTGAATTAATCAGTAATAAAAATCCGCCTGAATTGGCGGATTTTTTTATTAAGTAACCACTAAAATAAATAGCTAAGCTAATCCTTGAAGGATAACAAATTTTTCTAGCAGTTGTTCTTCGCTTTCAATGTGTTGAGGATCCGTAATAATACAGTTATTGATCGGACACACCGACTGACAGGTCGGTTGATCATAGTGTCCTTTGCACTCGGTACATAAATCTGGGTTAATCTCATAAACGTATTCACCCATCGAAATGGCGCCGTTTGGACACTCTGGTTCACACATATCACAGTTGGTGCATTTGTCTGTGATCAATAGTGCCATGATTATTTGCCTGTTGGGTTGCGAGTATCTTGACCGGCATTGAGGTTACGCATTAATAACGCGTACTCAAGATCTAAGTCTTCAGGCATAGGAATAAACACGAAGTGACCATTACCTTTTGCATCATCAATGGCTTGCGACTTGCGGTTTTCCATCATTTCAAGAGTAAAAATGATATTGCCTTTAGGGGTCATCAACTCAAGACTGTCACCGACACAGAACTTGTTCTTCACTTCCACTTCAACTAAATCACCACGGCGTTTACCGGTAAACTCACCGACAAATTGCTGACTATCGGAGACAGAGTAACCATAGTCATAGTTTTGGTAGCTATCATGAGTATGACGACGTAGGAAACCTTCGGTATAGCCGCGATGCGCGAGGCTTTCTAAGGTACCCATTAGGCTGTCATCAAATGGTCTGCCAGCGACGGCATCATCAATCGCTTTACGATAAACTTGAGCCGTTCGGGCGCAGTAATAGAATGACTTAGTACGACCTTCAATTTTGAGCGAGTGAACGCCCATTTTGGTTAAACGTTCAACGTGCTGAACGGCGCGTAAGTCTTTTGAGTTCATGATATAGGTACCATGTTCATCTTCAAACGCGGCCATTTTTTCTTCAGGGCGGTGGCTTTCAGACAACAGCACGACATCATCAATCGGTTTACCTAACCCTAAGGTGTTATCGGGACGCTCTGTTTGTACTTCAATCGCTTGGGCGACGCTTGGATCGAACTGTTCGACAATTTGCCCTGACGCATCTTCTTGTGCTTTCTCTACTTTGTATTCCCAGCGGCAAGCGTTGGTGCAAGTACCTTGGTTCGGGTCTCGTTTATTCATGTAGCCTGATAATAAACAGCGGCCCGAATAGGCCATGCACAGTGCGCCATGAACAAAGATCTCTAGCTCAGTCTCTGGGCATTGTTGGCGAATTTCTTCGATCTCTTCTAGTGACAGCTCGCGAGATAATATTACGCGTTCGACACCTTGGGTTGACCAAAACTTAACCGTTGCCCAGTTAACCGCATTAGCTTGTACTGATAAATGAATCGCCATCTCAGGAAACGCTTCACGTACCATCATGATCAAGCCGGGATCGGACATAATTAATGCATCCGGTCCCATGTCGATAACCGGTTTTAAATCGCGAATAAAGGTTTTTAATTTTGAGTTGTGTGGCTGAATATTACACACCACATAGAATTTTTTACCCAGTGCATGCGCTTCGTTAATGCCGATTTGCAGATTTTCGTGGTTAAACTCGTTATTACGTACGCGTAGGCTGTAACGCGGTTGGCCGGCATAAACAGCATCTGCGCCGTAAGCAAAGGCATAACGCATATTTTTTAGACTACCGGCAGGTGACAGTAGCTCAGGAACGAAAGGGGATGTTGTACTCATTATTAGCTTCTCAATCTGATTTCAAGTCAGGCCAATACCACCTCATGGTATTGGAAAGGGCGCAAATTTTACGTCAAAAGGTAAGCGGTGACCATACTCTTTTTCAGGTTATTATCCCTTGGCGTCTTGGTCTTGTCGTGGAAGGATGAAGAGAAAGGATTCAGGCTGGAGATACCAGCCTGAATAGGCCGTTAGGCGTCGTTTGACGGTAAGCCGCCTAATACATCAAATAAGTTAGGTAATAGAGCAGAAAATTCACCACACATTAACGATAAATCCGCATCGAATCGCGCCGCTTGGTCTTCTCTTGGAATATCTTCGTTTTGATCTTTGAGCTCATCACTAAATACCAAACGCTTTAAGCTGCAATCTTCGGCCAGAATAAAACTGATCCGCTCTTGCCAGTTGAGCGCTAACTTAGTCACCACTTTATTAGCCGCAATATGACTGATGATTTCATCACTGGTCAGCTCTTGCTTTTTACAACGGATGGTTGCGCCATCTTCTAAGGTGGATTTTAACTCTGCTTCTTCTAAGAGCGTAAAGCCTTGTGGTACGTTGCCGTCCTTGACCCATTGAGTCAATGTGGTTTCGACCGCGACTTCAGGAATTGCTGGTACAACGGGTAAGCTGCCCATGGTTTTGCGCAGCAGAGCCAGAACATCTTCGGCTTTTTTATAGCTGCTAGCATCGACCAAAATTAACCCTTCTTTAGGCATGATGAGTACGTAGGTATAATGGCTACGAGTGAAGGCTCGCGGCAGCAAATCAATCATGACTTCTTCTTTTAAGGTCTCTTTCTCTTTTTTCTTGAGTGGTCGACCTTCTTGCGTCTCAATGGTGTCGACTTTGGCATTCAAAGACTCTTTGATCACCGATGCTGGGAGCATTTTTTCTTCTTTTTTGGCGCAAATCAGTATTCGTCCATCACTAACGTGCGTCATCATATCGCCATGTTTACCAAGGGCATGCACCCAGCCAAACTTCTGTTTGTCTTGACTAGAGCAAGGGCTAAAACGAAATTCCGTTAGTTGAGTTTCCAGTTGATCCGCATTAAAGGGAATATCACGATTGACGCGATACACCATACAATTTTTAAACCACATAGTGCGCTTCTTTTGGTTGTTCACAATTCGTCTATGATAGGGGAATTGACGATTAATGTCTTATACTCTTACGACACGAAATGACGATTGGTTAGCGGAGTTTGGTCATGCTAATCATCTCGTAAACCGTACACAAGCGTGAACTTTATATGAAAATTAGTTTGCAAAGGTCACAAAAGTGTCATAATCATTTCCCATAATGCATAGCGTTGATTAATAACAAAGGTTATTCAATTATGTCTAGAAGGATTCTGGTCGTTGAGGATGAAGCACCCATTCGTGAAATGTTGTGTTTTGTGCTTGAACAAAAAGGCTATCAAGCAGTGGAAGCTGAAGATTATGATAGCGCGGTGACTAAGCTCGCTGAACCTTTCCCCGATCTTGTTCTGCTCGATTGGATGCTACCCGGCGGTAGCGGGATTAACTTTATCAAACACATGAAACGTGAAGAGTTAACACGTAACATTCCGGTTGTCATGCTGACCGCTCGGGGTGAAGAAGAAGATAAAGTGCGTGGTTTAGAAGTAGGAGCGGATGATTACATCACTAAACCGTTTTCTCCTAAAGAGTTGATTGCGCGTTTAAAAGCGGTTATTCGCCGTGTTACTCCTACCTCATTAGAAGATGTCATTGACGTGCAAGGTTTAAAATTGGATCCGGTGTCTCACCGAGTGACCGCTGATGATATGGCGCTAGAGATGGGACCGACCGAGTTTAAGATGCTGCACTTTTTTATGACTCACCAAGAGCGCGTATACAGTCGAGAGCAACTGCTGAATAACATCTGGGGCACCAATGTCTATGTTGAAGATCGTACGGTGGATGTGCACATTCGCCGCTTGCGTAAAGCTCTAGAAGAAGCCGGACATGATAAGCTTATCCAAACGGTGCGTGGCGCTGGCTACCGGTTTTCAACCAAAGCTTAAGTAAGCCTATTGTGGAGTATTATGGTTGAACGATTAACTTGGAAAAAGCTGGCCTGGGAGCTGGCTTTTTTTTACCTTCCCTGGCTGATTGTTGGCTGGGTATTTGGGCATATGCCTTGGTTGCTGTTAGCGGCAACGGCATTACAGCTGGTTTGGCATTTGCATAATCAAGTGCGATTTTCGGCTTGGTTGTGGGATGAAAAGCGCTTAACACCCCCTTCTGGTTCAGGGAATTGGGAGTCGCTGTTTAATGGTATTTATCGTTTGCAGCAGCGGCAACGCAAAAAGCGCAAAGAGCTCACCAATTTAATTCGCCGTTTTCGTAATGGTGCAGAATCGTTACCTGATGCGGTGGTGGTGTTTCGCGCAGAAGGCAATATTGTGTGGTGCAACCGCTTAGCCCAGTATTTGTTGGGATTTCGTTGGCCCGATGATGCTGGACAACCGATTTCCAATTTGATCCGCACGCCAGGTTTTATCAATTATCTGCAGAAAAATGATTTTTCAGAACCGTTGACCATGCACTCGCCATTGAATGTTGAGCGATCTTTAGAGCTACGTATCGTGCCGTATACCGAAGGTGAACATTTAATGGTCGTACGTGATGTGACTCAGGTGAAGCAGCTTGAAGGCATGAGACGAAACTTTTTTGCTAATGTATCGCATGAGTTACGCACGCCAATGACGGTACTGCAAGGTTACTTAGAAATGACGGAAGACCCAGATCTGCTACTCGGTCCAATGTGGCCGAAAGCCCACGGAGTGATGACCGAGCAGTTGAATCGGATGTCGAGTTTAGTTAATCAATTGCTCACCTTATCGAAAATTGAGGCTTCGCCCATTCATGAGTTGGATGAAGAAGTTGATGTCCCAGCGATGCTTGAGGTGTTAGAAAAAGAAGCGTTAAGTTTAAGTGGTGAACAGGCTCATCAGATTCGTTTTACTGTTGATAAACAGCTTAAAGTCTTAGCCGATGAAGACCAACTGCGTAGCGCTATTTCTAATTTAGTTTATAACGCCGTGAAATATACCCCAGCGGGCGCAGAGATTCAGGTTCGCTGGCAAAATACTGAACAAGGGGCGTTGTTTGAAGTGGAAGACCGTGGTGAAGGGATTGCGGCTCAGCATTTGCATCGCTTAACCGAGCGTTTTTATCGAGTGGATAAAGCGCGATCACGCGATACCGGTGGTAGTGGTCTGGGGTTGGCGATTGTCAAACATGCGCTTTCCCATCACGATAGCCATTTAGATATTCGCAGTGAAGTTGGCGTTGGGAGCTGTTTCTCGTTTGTGTTACCGAAACGTTTGGTGGTGAAATGCAATTAAGACGTTGGTTGATGGTGATGATGGCGAGTTTTCCGTTCAGCTCAGGAGCTTCGCAATCACTCACCGATTATCATCGCGTACCGGGTATATCGGGGAGTGTCCTTTCTGTGGGCTCGGATACTCTTGCCGGGCTGACAACACTTTGGGCAGAAGCGTTTAATGAGCTGTATCCTAATGTTAATGCTCAAGTACAAGCATCAGGCTCATCGACGGCACCTCCAGCTTTAACGGAAGAAACAGCGCAATTTGGACCGATGAGTCGACCAATGCGTCTACGAGAGATTGAAGCGTTTGAACGCACCCATGGCTACAAGCCGACTGAGTTACGGATTGCGATTGATGCGATTGGTGTGTTTGCTCATCGAGATAATCCCATCGAGGGGTTAAATTTTACCGAGCTCGATCAGATTTTTTCAGTAACGTTACGTTGCGGGGCCACAGAATCGATCAACCGTTGGTCACAATTAGGTCTAGATTACTCGTGGGCACAGCGACGCATGCAGTTGTTTGGACGTAATTCGGTATCGGGAACGTACGGCTATTTTAAGCAAACCGCGTTGTGTGGCGGGGATTTTAAAGCCCATGTCAATCAACAGCCGGGTTCAGCCTCTGTGGTACAGTCGGTTGCTTCATCGATTAATGCATTAGGCTATTCTGGGGTAGGCTATCGTGTTTCTGGAGTGAAACTGGTCCCGATTGCGCGCCAAGGACGAGATTACGTTTATCCCTCACACGATAATATTTTGTCTGGTGAATACCCTTTATCTCGTTATCTGTATTTGTACGTTAACAAACACCCAGGACGGCCATTAATGCCGCTTGAAAGAGAATTTGTGCGTTTTATCTTTTCTAAGCAGGGACAAGATCTGGTTAGCAAAGAAGGCTACTTAGCCATTTCTGCTGAGGTCGCGCAGCAAGAATTGGCCAAAGTGGGGATTAAGTGATCCGTGTTTACCGCGCATGCCAGCAGTAAAATCTAGGCTTTGATCCGCTTGATTTAAAACGTTAACGTCCAACCAACTTTATGCCAATAGGCTTGTTCACTGAGTAAATCGATGTGCAGCAGTTTGTTGTTTTTAAGCCAAGCTGGATCATGGCATGTTAATTGCCACCGGTCTTCTTTGGCACTTAAGCGAATCTCGGGAAGTGGATCATCATTGCGCTGTCCATTTAGGACAATCGCTAACCGTAACACGCGGATAAGGCCGATGATGTGTTTTTTCTTATAGAGATAGAAATCGCTCATTTCACCAAGCTTCAGAGCTTTACGTTGAAAGCGAACCAGCGTGGCGAGCACCCTTTGTTGTTCACTGTTAAACCCTGGCATATTGGTGTGCTGTAAGATGTAAGCGGAGTGACGATGAAAGGCTTGTAAGCTGATGCTAAGGCCAACTTCGTGGAGTAGCGCAGCCCATTCTAGTAGCGCAAATAAATCACTGTTGGCTTTGAGTCCTAATTCGTCATTAACTTGACTCAAAAACTCTTTAGCGTAGCCCTTAACTTTTGCCGCGTGCTCTAAATCAACGAAGTGTTTGACCGCTAAGTTTTCTGTCGTGCGTAAACGGACATCGTCGTACTTGAACCTATCTTCCATTTCATACAGTAAGCCTTCGCGCAATGCGCCATCGGAAAAATGCATTTCCTTGATCTTTAATGCATTAAAGACACCGGTTAAGATGGCGACTCCGGCAGGAAAGACCGGTTTACGATCATCAGTCAGTCCGGTTAATTGAATATCCGCAATTTGATTAGACTCACACAGCTTATCGACTAATTTATGTAGCCGTTCTTGGGTGATCACGCCATCGTCGTAGCCTAAGCCAATCAATACTTCATGGATAGCTTTGACGGTACCGGATGAGCCAAACGCACGCTGCCAGCCTTTTTTACGATATTTACTGGCCATGGACTCGAGTTTTTGTTCCGCCGATAAAATCGCTTGAGCAAACTTTTTCTTGGACAGTTTATCATTGGTAAAAAAGCGTTCAGTGTAACTGACACAGCCCATCTGTTTGCTGTTAACCAATTCAGCTTCAAAGCCTTTACCGATGATCAGCTCCGTACTTCCACCGCCAATATCGACGACCAGCATAGAGTCTGCTTGCGGTTGAGTATGAGCTACACCAAGATAAATCAATCGCGCCTCTTCACTGCCAGGAATAATTTCGATAGGAAAAGGCATCACCTCTAACGCTCGTTGTAAGAAAAGGTGAGCGTTATTAGCTTGACGTAAGGTGTGGGTGGCCGCGATACGGACATTCTCGACTTTGAACCCTTGGAGCCGCTCGGCAAACATGGCTAAACAGGCTAACCCTCGCTCAATGGAGGCGTGATCAAGGTTTTTTTGTTCATCTAAGCCTAATGCCAAATGCACCCGTTGTTTATGGCGGCTGATCAGTTGTAAATCTTGTTCAACGACTTTTGCGACCACCATATGGAAGCTATTTGAGCCAAGATCAATCGCCGCGATTTCTCGGCTGGTCGATTCGCTACTGTCTGGAGAAGAGATCTCAGAGTGGGTTTTCATGTGGCTCAAGGTTTCCTTTGGGTTTGCGTGTTTCTTTTTCTATTTGTTTAAGGTAGTCGTAAATAGCCAATTGTGAACGTATTTTTTTACGATTGCCGCGTTTGACGTAACGGTTACTCATCTCTTTATCGATAACTCGAGCTTTGACGGTATCGGTAAACTGGAGATTAATGATATCGATGATCCGTTGTTTTAAACGTGGGCTACGAATAGGTGTGGTTACTTCAATCCGATGATCGAGGTTACGTGTCATCCAGTCAGCCGAAGAGATATAGACTAAAGGGTCGCCATCGTTATGGGTGATCAGTACTCGTGGATGCTCTAAGAAACGATCAACAATACTAATAATACTAATGTTATCACTGACTCCAGCAATACCGGGAACTAATGAACACATACCGCGAATGATCATTTTTATTTTAACGCCCGCACTGCTCGCACCATAGAGTTTATTGATCAATCCTTTATCAACCAAATTATTCACTTTAACCATGATTTCAGCCTTCTTACCGTTACGGGCATTGGCAATTTCACTATCAATCAATCGATACAACTGGGTACGGCTATTTCGCGGTGAAACCAGTAAGTGAGTAAATTTAATCGGGCGAAATGGATTTTCAATATACGCAAACACACTACGCACTTCATTGGTGAGCTCATGGTCGGCGGTGAGTAAAGAAAAGTCAGTGTAAATCCGTGCGGTTTTTTCATGGAAATTCCCGGTACCAATATGTGCATAGCGCACTAATTCACTCTCTTCTCGACGAGTGATCAACAGTAACTTGGCATGAATTTTCATTCCTGGGATACCAAAAATCACGTCAACGCCCGCTTCAGTGAGGATCCGGGACCATTCGATATTGGCTTCTTCATCAAAACGCGCTTGCAGCTCGACGACCACGACGACACGTTTACCGTTATGCACTGCATCGATCAACGAATTCATCAATTTAGAGTTTTTAGCTACCCGATAAATGTTGATTTTAATGCTGATCACTTTGGGATCAAACGAGGCTTGGCGCACTAACTCGGTGATATGCTCAAAGCGATGGTAAGGGTAGTGGAGTAAGATGTCTTGGCTACGAATGGCATCAAAGGCGTTTAAGTAACCATCGAAATCAGCACATTTGAGAGGTGGTAATGTACGGTTTTCTAAGTAATCGCGCCCAACATTGGGAAACGCGATAAAGTCTTTAAAGTTGTGATAACGACCACCGGGAAGCAGACTATCATAATAAGAAATTTTGAGTTTTTCACATAAAAACGTCAGCATGGCTTCAGGCATATCATGTTCGTAGATAAAACGCACGGGCATCGCGGTCAGTCGCTGACTTAAGCCTTCTGATAATTGTTCGAGTAAACTGTACTCAACTTCGCGGCGTAAATCGTACTCTGCATCTCGAGTCATTTTTATTGCGTAGCCGTGAAGCGTGTCGTAATCAAAAAAGCCACGGAAAATATCATCTAAACAGTAACGAATAATATTGTCGAGCAAAATAATGGTCTTGCGTCCTTTGCCTTTTTGCTCAGGTAACATGACAAAGCGAGGTAAGTGATCGGTTGGGATCTCGAGCAGGGCATAGCTTGATTGCTGGTCTTTTTTAAGCTCAACGGCAATGTAAGCGTACTCATCTTTAAGAAATTGCAATACATCAATATCATCACGCAGCAATAGCGGAGTAATATGGGGTAACACCTCTTTATGAAAATATTTACTGATCCACTTTTGCTGTAAGGGATCGAGTTGGGTCTCATTGACTAAAAAAATCCGCCGCCGGGCCATTTCGACAATCAATTCACTGTATAGACGATCAAAATCTTGGTTCAGTTTAAACGCTTTGCTCTGCATTTTACTCAGTAGATGCTTGGAGCTATCTTTTACGCCTTGTTCACGGTTGATTAAAATTCGCCGTTTGACATCGGCAAAACGGACTTTATAGAATTCATCTAAGTTATTAGAAAAAATACCTAAAAAACGAATTCTTTCAATCAATGGTACCGTTTTATCTGCCGCTTCTTGCAACACACGCTCATTAAACGAAAGCCAACTTAATTCTTTGTCGATGTACAACTTTTCGGTACTCATGGATTCCTTTCTTTTGCTTAAGCTCGAAAACCTTGACGAGATGATGCGTCGGTTTCCGCCATGCTTATCTGTTGCCTAGTTTATAATTTACGTCATCTCAATCACATCGTTTATCTATACTCATGGCGACGGACTGCCGTCTATCTGACGATCGACGTTATTTGTAGATAAGCCAATCGCAATGATCATTGTGCAAACTAAAGCGATGATATGACATAATTATTACAAATTGAGTTGATATAGAGTGGTTTTGTTTTCAGTTGCTTATCTGCGCTGTAATATAACCGTCACGTATTTGAAATAGTATACCCTGTAGCACCATAAAGTATGAAACGCTTCACATAGTTAAGCGGCTGGTTATTCTGATGCGCTTCTTGCGCTCGCGATCTTATTCTTACTCTCCGTGCTGTTGGTCACTACCGCTTTCTAAGCTCGGCCGCCCCCTCAAGATAACAAGGATAGAGTGAATTGATGCCCCACAGTGAATTTTCATTACAGCAACGAGATCATAAACGACGCTTGAAAGATCGTTGCGTTCGCTTTGCGGTAACCTGTGGTGGGGTTGGAGTCTTAGCGGCTCTGATTTTAATTTTTGTTTATTTGGCGTTGGTCACCCTACCACTTTTTGCAGATGCCAAGCTTGATGCCAACTTTGCTAAACAGCCGATTTCCTCTGTGCAGCCTCAGGTACTGGCGATGGATGATTATGGTGAGCATCTGTTCGTGGTCGATCAATATGGTGAAGCGGAATTTTGGGCGCTAAAGCAACCGAGTGATCAGCCGTTATGGCGACAGCCTTTGTCTTTTGTTCCTGTTAAAATAGAAGCCAGTACGGCACAAGACGGGTGGTATGCGGTTTTGGATGCTGCGCATCAGGTGCATCTTTTTCGTCCTCGGTTTGATTATTCAATAACTCAACAGCGACGAGAGTTTACCCCTGTGCTAGAGTCATTAAGCACCGAATCTACGCTGGTTGCAGCACCAGAGGAAGCGGTGATTGAGCAGTTCAACTTTGCGCTAACGGCTGACTATCTTTATACGGTCAGTTATTTGGCTGACCAACGGGTAATGATTCGTTGGCTGGCGCGACAAGCGCCTTTAGCCATGGCAGAAACGGTATTACCGACTCGGTACGCGCAACTGGATCAACTGCTTATTACTCCAGATGGCCAGACGATTTACTTACGTACCGGCTCGCAATTGGCGGTTATTCAGCGTGATGGTGAAGCGTATCGTCTGCGTGAACAAGTGGATCTTAGTCGCGGCCAGCCGCAGCGCTTAGTGACGAATATGACCTTGTTATCCGGTGCTTATTCTTTGCTGGTTACTTACGAGAATGGCGTTGTCAGTCAATGGTTTGATGTTTTACAGCAAGGTCAACGCCAGTTGCAGTCGATTCGTGATTTTCAGCTGGCACCGTCTATTCAGCTTTTGCTCACGGATATTCAGCGTAAAGGTTTTTATACTTTTTATCCTAATGGCACGCTACAAAGTCATTATACCACCAGTGAAAAGCTGGTGTTGTTTGAGCGGGTTTTTCCTAAAGCGCCGACGTTAGCGGTGATGTCGAATAACGAGCGTTATATTGCCACTTGGGACGATGGAATCGTTCAGGTCATTGAATTGGATAATCCTCACCCTGAGATTTCCTTTTCGGCACTATGGAAAAAAGTCTGGTATGAAGGCTATCCAGAGCCGCAGTTTGTGTGGCAGTCAACCGCGGCGAATGAGCAGTTTGAACCTAAATTAAGTTTAGTGCCTATTGCGTTTGGTACATTGAAAGCGGCTTTCTATGCCATGCTATTTGCCGTGCCGATAGCGGTGTTTGCCGCTATTTATACCGCTTATTTTATGAAACCCGCGATGCGTCGAGTGGTGAAGCCGACCATTGAATTGATGGAGGCGCTTCCGACGGTGATCATTGGCTTTCTCGCTGGGCTATGGTTTGCGCCTATCGTAGAAAACAATTTAGCAGCGGTAGTCACACTTTTAATCGGTTTACCCATCTCGACGTTAATGATGGGTGTTATCTGGTCTTGGTTACCTAAACGTTATTTGGGGTATGACATTTCCGGTTGGCAAGCACTGATCTTAGTGCCATTAATGATCGTTATTATGGCATTGACGCTCTCTTTTAGTCATCTCATCGAACAAGTCTTGTTTGCCGGAGATGTACTGCTCTTTTTGGATCAAAGAGGCATTGGTTTTGATCAGCGTAATGCGTTAATTGTGGGGATTGCGATGGGATTTGCCGTGATCCCAACGATTTTTACCATTGCAGAGGATGCGATTTTCTCGGTTCCGAAGCATTTATCGGATGGTTCATTGGCTCTTGGGGCGACTGGATGGCAAACCTTAACCCATGTAGTGTTATTGACCGCCAGCCCAGGAATTTTTTCGGCAATCATGATGGGGTTGGGGCGAGCCGTTGGCGAAACCATGATCGTACTGATGGCAACAGGGAATACGCCTATTCTCGATTGGAATATTTTACAAGGCATGCGCACCATTTCAGCGAATATTGCGATTGAACTACCTGAGTCTGCGGTGGGGAGCTCTCATTATCGAGTGCTGTTTTTAGCGGCGTTATTGTTGTTTGTCTTTACTTTTATCGTTAACTCCTTTGCCGAGTGGGTGCGTCAGCGCTTACGCGCCAAATATCGTTCATTGTAATCGGGAGCACGTAAATGAAACTGACCCAGCAATTTCAATCTGGCTCTCCTTGGATTTGGCTGACGGCTGGTGCCGTTAGCATCAGTTTGATCTCAGTATTAGGCTTATTGTTATTAATTGGCTGGAAAGGATTAATTTATTTTTGGCCAGCCCCGCTTTATCAATGGCAAACTGAAGATGGTCATACTTTGGTTGGGCAGCTCTATGCTCGAGAAAAGGTGACGGTCAATCATCTTCTTGAGATGGGAATAAGCCTACCTGAAGACGCGATTGCGCAAGGCCACGTGCAACGATTAAACATTAAGGTGGCTAATCGAGACATTTATCAGGCTGATTTTTTGTCGATTCTTGATATTAAATTGTCACCGGCGACCCTTGCTCATGGTTGGGTCGTCTTGCAACGAACCCATGACGGGCAGTTTTATGGTAAGCCGATTGGTTTTGAATCGACACTCATCAGTCAAGAGCAGCCTTTAAGTCCCTCTCAGTGGTTAGCAACCGTTTTTGGGCAGACTCAGCAGATAAGAGCGGAGATCGAGCAGCAAGTTCGACCGCGCATTCGTGAACTGGCTCATCAGTTAACGACACTTCGTCTCTCAGATCCCAGTTCTTTAAAACAAACCCCTAACCAGCGTACAGAGCGCCAGCAAAAAGAGCAGCAATGGGTGAGTGAGCTGGCCGAAGCTGAGCAACGATTAGAAAGCTTAAGGGCAATATTGGATGATCAGCGACTCTTATTGCAAGATATGGCTGGTGATACGATTTGTATCCCAATGAGTCAGGTGCTCGATTATTGGTATCCCAATGAAATGACCCATGCCGAGAAAGTGATTCGCTGGCTGAAGCATTTGTGGGATTTTTTATCCGACTCGCCTCGCGACTCGAATTCTGAAGGTGGGGTCTTTCCCGCCATTTTTGGCACCGTATTGTTGGTATTGATCATGTCTGTGATTGTGATGCCACTGGGTGTTATTGCTGCGGTTTACCTGCATGAATATGCTAAAGACAACGCCTTTACGCGTTTAATTCGTGTCGCGGTGATCAACCTTGCGGGTGTGCCATCGATTGTTTATGGGGTATTTGGGCTGGGCTTTTTTGTGTATACGATTGGCGCAAGTATTGATAATGTGTTTTATGCCGATAGTTTACCAGCCCCCACCTTTGGTACGCCGGGATTATTGTGGGCGGCATTAACGTTAGCGGTGCTTACCTTACCGGTGGTGATCGTGACCACCGAAGAGGGGTTAACACGCATTCCGCCATCAGTGCGTTATGGTTCATTAGCGTTAGGGGCAACGCAGTTTGAAACCATTTGGCGGATAGTGCTGCCGATGGCCAGTCCAGCGATGATTACTGGGCTGATTCTTGCGATTGCTCGCGCCGCTGGCGAAGTGGCTCCTTTGATGTTAGTCGGTGCGGTTAAGCTAGCCTCGAATTTACCTGTCGATAGCGAGTTTCCTTTTGTACATCTAGAGCGCAAGTTTATGCATTTGGGATTTCACATTTACGATGTTGGTTTTCAAACCACCAATATTGAAGCTGCTCGCCCCTTAGTGTATGCCACGGCCTTTTTACTGGTGACCGTGGTCGTGATGTTGAATTTAACCGCCATTCATATTCGCAATAACTTGCGTGAAAAATACCGAACCTTAGGACAAGATTAAATATGTTTTCTGTTGAGCAAACATTAGGTTATCAGCCTCCCTTAGATGTTCATCATTTAACGGATCAGCAAACCGCGATTACTATTGAAGAACTCAGTTTGTATTACCAACAGACTCGTGCTTTAAATGGAATTTCGATGCGTATTCCCAAAGGGCAGGTGACGGCATTTATTGGTCCTTCAGGTTGTGGTAAGTCGACGTTATTACGCTGTATTAATCGAATGAACGATTTAGTCGATGGTTGTCGAGTTGAAGGCGCCGTGAAATTGCATGGTAAAAATGTCTATGACAGTGATGTCGATGTGCCGACGTTGCGACGCCGAGTCGGGATGGTCTTTCAGCGCCCCAATCCTTTTCCTAAATCCATTTATGAGAATGTGGTCTATGGTCTACGCTTACAAGGTATAAAAAACAGTCGGACACTCGATGACGCGGCAGAGTATTCATTACGAGCGGCGGCCTTGTGGGATGAGGTAAAACATCGTTTGCACGAAAATGCATTTGGATTATCCGGTGGACAGCAGCAACGCTTGGTTATTGCGAGAGCGATAGCGATTGAACCCGAGGTATTGTTGTTGGATGAACCTACCTCTGCGTTGGACCCTATTTCAACCTTAACCATTGAAGAATTGATTCATGAGTTGAAAAAACAATATACCGTGGTGATAGTGACGCACAATATGCAGCAAGCGGCACGAGTCAGTGACCATACGGCTTTTATTCATATGGGAAAGTTGATCGAATATGCAGATACAGATTCTATTTTTACTTCTCCATTGAAAAAACAGACTGAAGACTACATTACTGGTCGATATGGCTAATCAAATAGCAAAAAATAGGATGGCATGATGCAGTTAGGCCGACATATTTCAGGACAATTTAATGTCGAACTTGAATCGATTCGAACCCATGTACTGACCATGGGAGGATTGGTGGAACAGCAACTCTCTTTGGCGATGCAGGCGCTGCACAAAGAAGATATCGAGCTAGCACGCAAAGTGGTTCGAGATGACCATCAAGTCAATGAAATGGAAGTGTCAATCGATGAAGCGTGCACGCGAATCATCGCTAAGCGCCAGCCGACGGCCAAAGATTTGCGTTTGATTATGGCCATCATTAAAACCATTACCGATTTAGAACGCATTGGTGACGTCGCGACTAAAATGGCCTATATCGCAATAGAAAGCCCTGCCGATAAAGAACGTCGCTTTCAAGTCTCATTAGAGCCACTCTGCCGTCAAGCTATCGCCATGCTGCATCAAGTCTTAGATGCTTTTGCTCGCATGGATGTGGTCGCGGCGGCGGCTTTGCATAAACAAGATGATAAATTAGACCAAGAATACGAAGCGGTGATTCGTCAGTTAATGACCTATATGATGGAAGACCCGAAAAATATACCGCACATTTTGCAAGTGATGTGGTCGGCTCGTGCTATTGAACGGGTCGGTGATCGCTGCCAAAATATTTGTGAATACATTATTTACTTTGTAAAAGGTAAAGATGTTCGTCACTTAGGCAAACAATCGATAGACGATGCGTTGCGCTAAACCAAGCCCCTCAATTGTTCAGCGACTTGAGCAATCGCGGTTGGATTCGTTACCGGGATCATAAAATCATCCACGTCCGCTTGGCCCATTTTTGCGGCAGCGGATTTGAGCTGCATGTGACTGGGCCGTACGCTTTTACCTGATAAGTGGACTTCCTGTACCCCAGTTTGTTGAATAATCCGCGTCACATTATTCGCGGTTAATCCTGCGCCTGCCATAATGCGAATTCTGCCTTTGGCAAGGGAGACCATGTCTGCCAATGTAGAGATACCTTGTTCTACTTGAGGTGCTTGCCCTGAGGTAAGTACTCGCTCACATCCTAAATCAATTAAGAGTTCAAGCGCCTGACGAAAATCCCGACATTGATCAATTGCTCGATGGAACGTCACACCTAAACCATGTTGCTGAGCACGGGTAACCAGTTGTTTGACCTGTGATTCGTCTATCTCCCCCTGTGCGGTTAAGGCCCCAATGACGACACCTTGGAGCTTAGCTTCGGCTGCAGCATCAATGTCATCTAACATCATGACGATGTCATCGTGGTCATACAAAAAATCGCCTTGGCGTGGGCGTATCATGGCATACACCGGAATGGTTGATAGGCGAGCACTTTGCTTCATCATGCCATAGCTGGGGGTTAGCCCTCCTAACGCTAACGCTGAGCAAAGTTCGATACGTGTCGCGCCTCCTTGAATGGCATAATGCAGCGATTCGATATTATCAATACAGACTTCAAGTTCATAATTCATGATGATCTCTCACTTAAACGGTTTGAGTTGTTGATGCTGATTTTATCAGTCTGCCGCGATAGCGTCTGTTAACCTAAGGTCTGAAATAGAGGTAAAGTTAAGCTTTTTACCTTTCCTTAAATAGCGTGAGTGAGTGATTTAGAGTGCTTAGGAATTGGCGTTTATTGAGGATGACATGAATGAAAAAAGCCCAAAACCAGTGGCTTTGGGCTTTGATGACTTTACTTATGACTGATTGGCTTATGCGTTAAACGCTTTTTATTGTGTCCAACCTTTATCCGTGTGGCTCGAGTTGAGCGCGAGCCATTAATAGGCCGGTAGTGGCCTATTAACTTATTTCTTACCTAGATCACCAGCATGCTCAGATAGGAATGCAGCTACGCCTTCACTAGAGGCTTTCATGCCAGCTTTACCTTCTTCCCATTGCGCAGGGCAAACTTCACCGTGCTTTTGGTGGAAGTTAAGTGCATCTACCATACGTAGCATTTCATCAATGTTACGACCAAGAGGTAGATCGTTAACCACTTGGTGACGAACTAGGCCTTCTTCATCAATCAGGAATGAACCACGGAATGCAACACCCGCTTCTGGATGCTCGACATCGTAAGCTTTAACGATTTCGTGTTTGATATCTGCAACCAATGGGTATTTAACTTGGCCGATACCGCCGTTTTCTAGCGGAGTATTACGCCATGCGTTGTGTGAGAATTGTGAATCGATAGAAACACCGATCACTTCAACGCCTTTAGCTTGGAAATCTTCAAAACGCTTGTCAAAAGCGATAAGCTCTGAAGGACAAACGAAAGTGAAATCAAGAGGGTAGAAGAAAACAACGGCTTTCTTACCTTTTGTAAACTGTGCAAAGTTGAAGTTTTCAACGATTTCACCGTTACCAAGAACAGCTGCAGCAGTAAAATCAGGGGCTTGACGACCTACGAGTACCATTTTTTTGCTCCTAAGATGATGGTTAATGCTTGATAAAACAGCATGTTTTATCAAGTCCATTTAAACGAGACAAACTATAGTACACCATGTAGCATAGAAAAAAGCGAATTAAATAGATTAAGTTAATCGAAAAAAGCGATAAGAATTGGTGGCTGAATTTACTCGGTACGAGAAATCGCGCTTTAAGCTATTTGAGTGGAGAATAAAGAGAATACGATGAATAAATGGCCAAGCTTAAAGCAGCTACATTATTTGATTACGTTATATGAAACACGGCATTTTAGTGAAGCGGCTGAACGCTGTTTTGTTAGCCAATCGACACTGAGTAAAGGCATTCAAAATTTGCAGACTCTGATTGGTTGCCCTTTATATGAGAAATCGGACAAAAAAAGCCCGTTGGTTTTTACTTATGCCGGAGAACAAGTGGTAAAGGGAGGGCGTGAATTACTGGCGAAAGGTAAAGATCTGCTGGAGTTAGGTCAGCAGTGTCAAAATGGGCCGATGGAAGGACAGCTTAAACTAGGCTGCATTCCGACGATCGCACCTTTTTTATTGTGTGATTTGGTGCAAGAGCTTAACCAACGTTATCCTAAGTTACACTTATTATTACGCGAAGATACGACCGCTAATCTATTAAACGCCTTGCGAGTCGGAGAGCTCGATGTATTAATTCTCGCCTTACCGATGGACATCGGTCAGATGATGAGTCGAATCGTTGGTCGAGATCCTTTTAGGATGGTGATTAGCCGTCAGCAGGCGGACCGTATTCGAGTACCTATCACTTATGATGATCTGCCTAATGAATCGGTATTTTTATTAGAGCATGAGCACTGCTTAACTGAACATGCGGTATCTGCCTGTAAGTTAACCGATAAAGAAAAAATCAATCCTTTTATGGCAACCAGTTTACATACCTTAGTACAAATGGTGGCCAACGGATTAGGTATGACCTTTATTCCGCAAATGGCGATTGAACATGGTCTGTTAGACAATCAAAACTTAGTGATTATTGATCCTCCCGGTCAGCAGGCTTATCGAGAAATTGGTGTGGTATGGCGTCCCGGTTCATCTCGCCAGCCAACTTTTGAACAGCTTGCCGAAGTCGTGGCGCAGCTATTATAACGCCCTCTCAGGACAAAATAAGGGAGTGACGATGGCAGCGATACACTCTTCGTTTTGGAAGTTGCTGTGATATTAGCGACGTTTGTTTACTCTAACTCCATCATTTATCTATGTTCATGGAGCCAGTGAGAGCGAGTTTGGGCTCTCATTGGCATTGGTGACGTTTTTTCCAGATAAATTTGCCAGTGGCTTGCTTGCTAGCGGTTAATAGCGCCAAGTCGTTTGGAGAGCATAATGATGTTAAGCCGTTTGGCTG